>NZ_NRJH01000068.1 GCF_003585925.1 Psittacicella melopsittaci | reverse complement strand
AAATTATCTAGGGGTAAATTAGAAGAAAAAACTTGAGTAAAAAACTAAAATTTATATTTTTCCTCCTTGTTTTTCATATATATAAAATATTTTTCACATTATTTTTTACTTTTATACCTTTCTTGGCATTTTCTTGATCACAAATGATCTATTTTCCTTTATTTTTTCAAAAAATTTCCATACATTTTTTGCAAATTTGTTTACTAAAAGCAATTTTTAACAAAAAAAGTTCCCTTAACATTGCAATTAAGGGAATTTTATAAATTATTGTTCTAGTTCAAGATGAAATAACTGATTTAAGAACTTGGCGGTACCTAATTTATAACAATCGCCAATTTGGTAACAATTAGCATGGGAAGCAAAGTTTTCTTTAATAAACGGTAAAGTGTTTTCCATATAAAAACCATACTTAGCTCCAGTTAACATGGCATAGTCATTCATGCTATCCCCAAAGGCAATTAGGTTTTGTTTGGCGGTTAAACCTTTACTGTTTAAGTAATATTCTATTGCTGATAATTTAGTAACATTTTTTGCCGTAAAATCTAGTGACATACCCCCAGAGAAAACAGCTTCACAACGGTCACCAATTTTTGCTTCGAGATCAGCTTTAATTTGCTCTAATCTATCTCGATTGCCACGCGGATCAACAATAAACACTTTAACTACAGGTTCTGCAACACAGTCTTTTGCTTCTTTGAATTCAAATTTAGATCCCGAACTCGTATATTTACGGGCTTTTTCCTCATCATGCTGATTTATATACCAATGCTCTGGCGTGTAAAAACTAACATAGAGATCTGGATCATATGGATAGTTGCAAATATGTTCGAGAGCTATAGCATCAAGTGTACGTTGATAATTTAACTCTTGTGGCTTAGCAATTACAGAACCATTGTAAGTTACTAAAGTAAAGGGAATATTTAATTTGTGGAGCATAGCTACGTCGTTTTTACCACGTCCTGTTGCCACAATTAATTCTACTCCTGCCTTAGGTAAAGCATTGTAAACTTGAGCGGTAAAATCCTCTAACTCATGTTTATGATTAATTGAGGTACCGTCGAGATCAACTGCCACAACCTTAATCTCACTTAAATCAAACTTCTCGTGCTTCATGTTTATTTTTCACCTAATTAAAGCAACTTCTTAAAGTCAGGATACTACAAATTAACCTTGCTTTCTTAATTTTTTTGCTTGGCTAAGAGGTATGCCTAACTTTTTATATTGCTGATTTCTCTGGCGAATAAACTGATAGATAAAGGTTTTACTTTTGCTTAACAAAGGGATTGTGGTGACGCTCATAATCTAGACTGGTATCAGGACCGTGCCCAGGTAAAACTAAATAGTCCCCCTCTAAAGTATAGAGTTTATCTTGAATACTATTTTCTAGCACCGCAAAACTGCCTCCTTCGAGGTCTGTACGTCCAATACCTTGGTGGAATAACACATCGCCAACAATTAATACTTTATTGTCATGGTCAACTAGAGTGGCATGACCTGGAGAGTGACCTGGGGTAAATAGGACAGTAAACTCTTGTCCTGCAAGAGTAATCTTTTCTCCTTCGCTAAAAAATCTATCTCCTTTGCTTGGCTCTTGGCTAAAGTCTTCAACTTTATCCATTAAACCAAACTGACGACAACGGCTAACAACCTTATCAAAGAAAATTTGATCTTGCGCAAATGGACCATAAACTGGAACATCACCTAATTTAGCTCTTAGTTCGGTAATTCCCCCAATATGATCAAAATGTCCATGGGTAATAACTATTGCTGTTACCTTCAATTCATGTTGTTGAACAAACGTATAAATGAGCTCGGGTTCAGCACCTGGATCAACTACAAAAGCTTCTTTGCTTTCTGGGTTAACAAAAATACGACAGTTTTGTTGAATTGTCCCTACAGGTAATTTATAAATATCTAATTTTGTCATACTAAATCTCGTCTTATAACTTTGCCTTTTATTATATAATTATTTTTATAATTTTTAGCTCTAATTAGCTTATAATAAAAAGATTAAACTTTCTCTTTTTACTTGACACCCAAGGTTGCTATTTTTTTTCTCTATGAACAAATTATCTTTCTTGCGTCTTTGTGCCACTTTAGCGCTCCTTGGGAGCTCTTTGACACAAGCACAAGCTGCACTAATTAATAAAGTTCAAAATATTGCCAAAACCCATGACCAAGAGGCGTGGCTTATTTCTTATGTCGGCACTAGCCGTACGCCACAAATAAAAGTTGATAATAACCAGAAAGTACTTCAGGTTATTATGCCAAACGATGCTCTTGCTCCAGATCTAAAATATCCTTATCGTGTTGGTAACTCGGTATTTAATCGCATTGACTATAAAACCGAAGGAAGAAATTTAATTATAAATTTCCACCTTAATAATCAAACCAACAATGCGCAAATAGTTGCCGACGGTAAAGCATGGAAACTAGTAGTATCTTACAATGCTACGGTAAATATTCCTCCTATTGTTGTTGCTATAGATGCAGGACATGGTGGTAAAGATCCAGGGACTATTGGTAGAGTATATAAACTCTATGAAAAAAATGTAACTCTTGATATTGCAAAGCGCTTATATAACCTTTTAAACTCAGATCCGGCTTTTACTCCTACTCTTGTGCGTAACCGCGATGTTTATATCTCGGTTCCTGAACGTTCAAATATTGCCCGCAAAAATAAAGCAGACCTTTTAATTTCGATTCACGCTGACGCCTCACCTAATGTAAATGCCTTAGGGGCTTCAGTTTGGGTGCTTTCGACAACGCGAGCAACTACGGAAACTGGTCGTTTGCTTGAACGTCAAGAACAACAAAGTTCGCTCTTAGGAGGCACAGGAGAAATACTTTCTTCGACTAACCAAAAAATTGCTCGTGATGTAATTGATCTTTCTTTTACCCAGCAGCAACAAACTTCAACCCTATTAGCTAATAGTGTTTTAGCGCAAATGCAAAAAATCACTAACTTGCATAAAGCTAAACCGCAATATGCTTCGCTTGGGGTATTACGTAGTCCAGATATTCCTTCCATTTTAATTGAAACTGGATTTTTATCGAACCGCGTAGAAGAAGGACGTCTGCGTACAGCAACCTATAGGGCAAACGTAGCTCAAGCTATTTATAATGGACTGGTAAACTTTAGGAATGCTAACTTGAGTATGTATATTGCTCATAATGAAATTCCGCAAGTGACCATGAGAGAAGATAGAGTGAGTTCACGTACTTTAGCTACGGCTCAAGCGGACTCAAATGCTCCAACCCAAATTGTGGGTACACGCTCTTATACAGTTGTTAAAGGAGATACCTTATATCGCTTAGCCGATAAATTTGGGGTGTCCTATAAACAACTAGTGTCGGTAAATAACTTTAAAAATGACAATATCTACATTGGACAAAAAATTAACATTCCTGTAGTACAGTCGGCTGCTTTACCTGAAGTATCTAATAGTGTTGACTATAACCGTACTACCACTTATACGGTTAAATCGGGCGATAGTTTAAATCGTATAGCTTATAACAATAAATTAACTTTAAATGATTTATTAAAAGCTAACCCTAATGTAGATAAAGACAAACCTATTTACGTTGGCATGAAATTAAACATCCCGCAAGCTAATGTAGTATCTGATGATGACGATTCATATGAATCAGTAACCAAAATGGTTGACTCAGGAGAAACCTATAAAGTTAAAGCTGGGGAGAACATTACTCTAATTGCTAAACGTTATGATCTAGAAATTGCTGATCTAGCAAGCTTTAACAATGTTCATCCTGATCGCATTAGAGCAGGACAAACTTTAAAAATTCCACAAATTGTAGTTGTAAAACAAAAAGTTAGCGAAAGTAATACAAATACTAATGCAACTAAAGCGACAAGCAATAATTCTGCAACTAAAGCAACAAGCAATAATTCTAGCTCAGCTAAATCTAGCTCAACTAGCACTCCAGCAACTATAACCTATACGGTAGTGCGTGGTGATACGCTTAGTGGAATTGCCAAAAAATTTAACATGACTTTAAGCCAACTTAAACAGTTAAACAATCTTAAATCTAATACTGTTTATGCAGGGCAAAAGTTAAAAGTTTACAAAAAATAACTAAACGATTGTAAAGAGTTCTTGGAGTCAAGAACTCTTTTTTTATTGACAACCATTCCCAATTTAAGGCAAAAGTTTGCCTTAGTCTATACCACCTACGGCGAAAATTACAACGAGAAAGTTAAAACTGTGATAAAATACAAAAAAATTTGTGTTATTTTTCTGTCTCTTGATTTTTACTTTAAGAGAACAGGAAAAGGAGAATTATACCCCCTAAACATTTTTGGTTTAGGTTATATAATTAACACACCATTTCTTTTGGTAAAAATCAATTAAATTTCCTCGTAAAGGTATATTAATGAAAAACTTAGTTTTAATCCTAAACAGCGGTTCATCATCAATTAAATTCGCTATCATGAATCCAGAAAACGGTGAAGTTTTCTTATCTGGTCTTGCAGAAGCTCTAGGCTTACCTGAAGCTCGTATTAAATGGAAACTTGATGGTAACAAAGGTGAGCAAGATTTAGGTGCTGGTGCAGGTCATGCTCAAGCATTAAACTTTGTTGTTGAGAACTTATTAAAAGCTAAACCAGAATTATCAGAAGCTTTAGTTGCTATCGGTCACCGTGTTGTTCATGGTGGTGAAAAATTAACTGCTTCAGCATTAATTACTGAAGAAGTAATTGCTGATATCGAAACAGCAGCAGAATATGCTCCTCTGCACAACCCTGCAGCATTATTAGGTATTAAAGTTGCAACTGAACTATTCCCTCACTTAGCTGATAAACAAGTAGCAGTGTTCGATACAGCGTTCCACGCAACTTTACCAGAAGAAGCTTACCTATACGCTTTACCATATGAATTATATGAAAACCATGGTATCCGTCGTTACGGTATGCACGGTACTTCTCATAAATACATTACTCAGACTCTTGCTAAAATGATTGGCAAACCAGAAAATGAAGTTAACCTAATTAACTGTCACTTAGGTAATGGTGCTTCAATCTGTGCGGTTCGTAACGGTCAATCAGTTGAAACTTCAATGGGCTTTACTCCTACTGAAGGTTTAGTAATGGGTACTCGTTCTGGTGATATTGATCCAGGTATGATTAAATACCTATTCAACAAATTAAATTTAACAGCTGAAGACTTTGATAACCTAGTTAACAAAAAATCTGGTCTTTTAGGTATCACTGGTGTTTCTTCAGACTGTCGTTATGCAGAAGATAACTACTACACAGACAAACGTGCTAAATTAGCTTTAGACGTTGCTGCTCACCGTATTGCTAAATACATTGGTGCTTACTTAGCAATTTTAGATGTAGATTATATCGACGCTATTACTTTCACAGGTGGTATCGGGGAAAACGCTCCACACGTACGTAAATTAGTTGTTGAAAAATTACGTCTTTTAGGTTACCAACTTGATGAAGAGCGTAACAGCGCGACTAAATTTGGTAAAGAAGGCATCATCTCTAAAGAAAATACACCTGTGTTAATGGTTATTCCTACAAACGAAGAATTATTAATTGCACAAGATGCATTTGCTTTAACTCAAAAATAATCGTTCTTTTTAACAAGCCTAAATTTATTTAGGCTTGTTAACTTTCCTACCAAAATATGGTAAGGCTCATTATTTTCCCCTTAAACATTAGTAAACTTACTATGGTTTATTCTAAAACTTTAGAAAGCCAAGGTTTGATGTTTAACAGAATATAATCACCCTTAAATATTGAGTCTAGCTATATTTTACAAATTACAATATATCTCCAGTCGGTTTAGAAAAATGTCATTAAGAACAGTACTATTTGCGCCAACAAATAAAGAAGCGCAAGTTGAATCATTAGTACAATTTGTTGCCCAAAAACACCAAGATCGTGGACAAAAAGTTGCGATTCTACGTGTATTTAATGTGGAAAACGATCCATTATTAGCAGCAGGTTTTGAAGTAAAAAGTGCTTTTAGCTTACAAAAAGCAGTTGAGAAAACTGCAGCTAATGATACAGATGCTTTATTTGAAAGCTTAGTAAACTTACAAGATTCTTTTGCTTCTGATACAGATGTGTTATTAGTAGTTGGTGAGTTACACTATCTTTTAGGAACTAACTTCAACTATACAGTAGCAACTACATTAGACGCAGACATTGTGGTAGTTGACAAGAGCCTTGCAGCAACTTACAATGCTTTAAGTGCCCAATTAGGTGCTTTTGTAGAATCGAGCCTAAATGGTAAAAACACTGATCGCTTACTTGGTGCGGTAGTTACATCTAACTTAGCTAACTACTTAAAAGAAGATTGGAAAATCAAAAACCTACCTCTTTTAGCTGCAAATAAAGAAGGTTTAGAATTTGAAGTTTTAGATGGCAGCTTACTAGAATTAGCTAAAGCAAAACGTAGCTTAAAACGTATTTCTCCAGCTCGTTTCCGTTCATCTTTAACTGGCTTAGCAGCTTCAAACCCACAACGTATTGTATTACCAGAAGGTGATGAACCACGTACAGTACGTGCAGCAATTATTTGTACTGAACGTAAAATTGCTGAATGTATTCTTTTAGCTTCACGTGAAGCAGTACGTGCTCAAGCTGACAAACTTGGCTTATCATTACCACCTGAATTAAAAACAATTGATCCAGCAACTGTACGTGATAAATATGTTGCACGTTTAGTTGAGTTACGTAAAGCTAAAGGCATGACCGAAGAGTTAGCTAAACAACAACTAGAAGACAATGTGGTTCTAGGTACTATGATGTTAGAAGCTAACGAAGCAGACGGTTTAGTATCTGGTGCAGTACACACTACAGCAAATACTATTCGTCCACCTATGCAAATTATTAAAACTGCTCCAGGTGCGTCAATTATCTCTTCAGTATTCTTTATGTTAATGCCTGAAGAAGTTTACGTATATGGTGACTGTGCGGTTAACCCTAACCCAACAGCAGCTCAATTAGCTGATATTGCAATTCAATCAGCTGACAATGCTAAAGCTTTTGGTTTAGATCCACGCGTGGCAATGATTTCTTACTCAACTGTTAACTCAGGTTCGGGTCCAGATGTTGATCTTGTAAAAGAAGCTACAGCTTTAGTACACGAAAAACGTCCTGATTTAGCTGTTGACGGTCCATTACAATATGATGCTGCCGTTACTCCAGAAGTAGCAGCTTTAAAAGCTCCACAATCTCCAGTAGCAGGTAAAGCAAACGTATTTGTATTCCCTGATTTAAGTTGTGGTAACCCACTATACAAAGCAGTACAACGTTCTGCTGATGTAGTTTCAATTGGTCCTATGCTTCAAGGTATGCGTAAACCAGTTAACGACTTAAGTCGTGGTGCTTTAGTAGAAGATATTGTTTATACAATTTGTTTAACAGCAGTACAAGCTATTAACGCACAAAAATAATTATTTTTAGTAACAATTCTTTTTAATTTAACTAAAGACCTGATCTTATTCGGGTCTTTTTTTATTTTTCCCTTTTGGTATAATAAACAACGATGTAAATAAATTGGACATAAGGATTTACTCACCCCCTTATATTAATTGGAGTCTATCTTATGGATAAGAAAGTTACGGAAATGATCCGTAATAACCAACGTTGGGCAAGAAAACGCTTAAAATACAACCCAACTTATTTTACCGATATGGCACAAGGACAGACTCCAGATACTCTTTGGATTGGTTGTTCTGATTCACGTGTTCCAGCTGAAACCCTGACAGGAAATCACCCTGGACAATTATTTGTGCATCGTAATATTGCCAATATGGTTATTCATACTGACTTAAACTGTATGTCAGTTGTACAGTACGCTGTAGAAGCGTTAAAAGTAAAAGATATTATTGTTTGTGGGCATAGCCACTGTGGTGGGATTAAAGCGGCTGCTGATAAAGAAACGCGTGGTCTAATCTCTAACTGGTTAATGCATATTCAAGACCTATATACGCGCCATCAAACTCTACTCAATTCTCTTAGTGAAGAACACCGTTTAGAAGTAGTAACCCGTTTAAATGTAGCCGAGCAAATTTGGAATCTAGGGCGTAGCTCGATAGTGCAAGATGCTTGGGCACGCGGACAAGACCTAACTATTTCTGGATTAGTTTACAATATTGAAGATGGGCATTTATTAGAAGAAGGGGTAGAAGCAAGAAGTGCCGAAGAATTAGAAGTTAACTATCGTAACTATATTGCTCGCTTACTCACTCTAACTGACCAAGATCTTGAACAAGAAGTACTTGATCGAGCTAACAAGGATAAACAAGCTTCAGATGAAGATGAAAGTGAAGCTAAACCTCACAATGATCTAGATTACTATTAAAATAAAAAAGTCTTAGCACAAGCTAGGACTTTTTTTATATAATAAGAGGTAAAATGTTAGGTTCGAAAAATATGATTAAGAAAATATCCCTCCTTCTCCCCTTACTGCTAGGAGTTAGTTCAAGTGCTTGGTCTTATTCATTTTCTAAATGGCAAATCCAAGGCACAACCTTCTACGGTCTTGTTTCTGATCGCATTTCCCGTAATGTAGGTTCGCAATTTACAGATGCTTTTACTTCAAGTAAAAATGCAGCCTATGGGGTAAGTTTAGATTTTGGGCGTTATTACACAGATCTAAATTCTGACTTTGTAAAAAAGCACAATCTGGGTAACTTTACTCTCGGTGGTGAATTTATTTACTCTTATCTCAATTCAGATTCTGAAGAAACTGTAGTAACAGATACCACAACCTATTATCGAACTGAAGTATCAAAAAACTCAATTCGTTTAGGTCTTTTTGCACGATACTATTTTTATAATATAGTGTATGTGCGTTTGGCTTCTGGATTAGATCAAACTTTTTCTTCGGAAAAGCAAACTGTAGCAGATAGTTTTACAAAAGTAAAACATAATATTCTTACTCCTTATAGCTCTATTGCTCTAGGCTATGATTATAATCTGCTTGCCTCAGCTATTAAATTAACCTATGTTTATGGGGCTAAAAAACAACCTAGCTACTATACCGTAACGGTTAACATTGGTTTTAATTATACTTTTTAACCCCCAAAAAAAAGAGGTCGTATCTGACCTCTTTTTTTATGCTTTAAGTTTTTCGCTTTCGCGTTTTTTCATAATACCAATGTAAATACGTGGTAAAGAAATAAATAAGAAATTAATTGCCTGACGTAAAGCTTGGGTTTGATTATCATAAGCTTGATCAACAAAGCTATCGTTTGCTGATTCATCGGCACCATCAGATACTTCTTTAAATACCAGTAAAGTTTTACCAAAAGAACGAGCAACTTGAGCAACGGCAGCACATTCCATATCAAAACAAAGAAGCTCGCTTGTATTACCCGTATTAGCTTGAGCTTGACGTACATTTTCCAGGATTTTGTTTTTTAATGCCGTATCATTAATAAACATATCCGTAGTGATTACACGTCCATAGCCCACAAAACGACTATAACGGTTATAGTCTTTGATTAAGGCTTGAGTAAATTTTTCTGGCATAGGGTAGAAAACTTCATCTTTTGGTACTTGACCAAATTCATAGTTAAAGCCACGTACATCTACGTCACCATAACTAACTGAGTCGGCTACATAAATAGTATTAGGTGAAGCAGGACCTATAGCTCCTGCAAAACCATAGTTAATCAGCATATCAACTTGGAATTGCGAACAAACTAAAGTTGTTGCCATAGCTGCATTAACTTTACCAATACCCATAATTGCTACTAAGCAATCTACTTCTACGTTATACTCTTCACGTACGGTAGTTGGTAATTTGATGGTTAAAAATCTGGTTTTACCAATACGCTCGGCATTTGCTACTTGTGCTTTAAGAGCCTCTTCAATATCGGCAAATTCATTACGTTCAACACGAGCTTCTAATTCATCTAGAAGGGCGTTGTCTTGACGAAGAAGGTTTAATACTTCTTCTTCCATAGCTACTAAAAAAGCTAGGTGATATCTTTTATCTCTAATACCCATAATCTCAGGCCATTAAACTAATCAGTGAATATTATTTCCTGTATAATTTTACCATAAAAGACAGGGTAAGCCTTGAAAAAAAATCCACATTTTTTCTTCTGGGGCTTTATAATAGGCAATACTATTTTTTCCCAAGAACTTTTACATTTCATTATGAAAAAACTTCTTTGCTTATTTCTTTTAAGTATATTTTCTTTATCTCAGGTACATGCCCATCCGCATGCTTGGACGCGTTTAAAGTTAGAGGTTATTAACGAACCTCCTGCTAACTTAAAAATAAATTCGCGTGACTATGGTGACAAAGTTGTTTATCCAACTTTTAAACTACAACCTAATCATACAGCAATCTATGGACTTTTATTTACCATGGAATTAGATGCTATTTCTTCGGCACCAGTTATTGTTGAAGTAAAAAGAGGTCTTGATTCATTTTGGGCAGAAATTGCTACTAATATGGTAGAAAATAAATTCTTTACTTTGGCTAAATTAAATGGCTTAAATCCTGCTCTTGCTAAAGAAATAGAATTTGCTTATGCCGTAAGCATGGTTGATATTAAAGTGAATGAGCAAAATCGTGTTGAAGTAATTTACTTTGCTCCCTTTAAAAGCCCTGTAATTTTAAGTGAAAAAGACTATATTATGCTTCAAACTTATGATCCGTCCTATTATATTGACATGTCCTATGAATCATATAAAAGCATAACTTTTTCGGCAAAAACTATTCCTGAATGTCAGGCGGGCTTAGAGCAAGCTTCACCTGATGCAGCTTTAGTAGATTATGCTACTTCATTACCTGCAGATGCACAACCTAATGACCCTAATATTGGACAGTATTTTACCCAAACTCTTTATATAGGTTGTCCATATACACCTTAAATTAAATTATCTAAATGAAAAAGATTATAATTGCTCTGGTTTCTTTGGCTCTTATTCTAGCCCTTTTACTAGTGGGGTTTGATTACCTTTACACTAGGATAATGCAAACTTTAGGTAACTTTAATAACCTTCTCGCTAACCTAATTAACCAAACCCAAACTTCCGTTTGGGCTGGGCCAACGCTAGTGGGCTTAAGTTTTTTGTATGGGGTATTACATGCTATAGGACCTGGGCACGGAAAATTTGTTCTTGCCTCTTACTCTCTGGCAACTAACCCTAAGTTTAGAAGACTAGCTGCTTTAGGTTTAACTATTTCCTTGCTTCAAGGTTGTACAGCAGTTATTCTGGGCTCTTTAGTGTTATACCTCTTTGGGAGTTCGGTAACCTATCTATTTAGGCTTAATGATCACCTTGGGGTATTAAGTGGAGCTCTAATAGGTTTACTTGCCTTATTTTGGTTAGGACGTAGTCTCTGGCGAGCAATTAAAATTATTCGCTTAATGCGAGCAGAGTCTAAGCAAGTTAGCCATGAGCATAAGCATGAGCACACATGTGCCCACGATCATGACTCAAGCTCTGAGGCACAAAACCATACTTGTTCATGTTCATATGAGCATGAGCATACATGCAAGCACGATCATGGCTCAGCCTCTGAGGGGCAAAGCCATACTTGTGCAAGTTCACATGAGCACAAGCATGATGGGCAAAATTGCTCTTGTACAAGTTCGGCATCTAGTCAGCATAACCATACTCATGAGCATAATCATGAGCATGAGAATGAGCATAAGCACGAGCATGTGCATAAATGTAACCATGATAACTGCCATACTTGCTCGAGCTCTGAATCTCACCCTCACAACTGTGATTGTGGTAACCACATGGACTGGGATAAATTTAATCAACTCGATAGCTTTAGAGATCGTTTAATTATGGCGACCTCAATTATTCTTCGTCCTTGTTCAGGTGCCATTGCCGTATTAATTTTTGCTTATGCCGTAGACCTCTGGTGGTGGGGCGTACTATCTACCATGGTTATGGCTTTAGGGACAGGAATAGGTTTAATCTTTGCTGTGCAACTAGTTACTTTTATTAAGTATCTTGGTTTTAATAAATTATTCGGTAAACCTAGTCCGGGCAAATCTCTTTTTGTGCAAGGGGTAGTAAGTTGTATTGCCTTAGCTTTACTCTTTGTTTCAGTGCATACAGCCTATGTTAGCTATACTTCACAAGAGAATTTAAAAATCTATACTAGGAGCCCTTCAACTCCTCTATTAAAACAAAACAATTAAAAAAAATAACCACAAGCTCTCAACTTGTGGTTCTTTTTTTGCCTTAAACTATGGAAGTAAAATCTCCTGAGTAAAGGACTACAAAAATACGAATAATTAAAGCTATAGCTAGGAAAAGAATAATTAAACCCGAAATTAATTCTAACTTAGCTCTAAAGCTTGGAGTTGCAAAACGGCGCGAAAGGAAATTAACCATGGCCGCTAATACAACCCACCATAGCACACCAAATAAAATATGGAACGAGCCTAATACCATAAACTGTTGGGTAAAAGTAAAGCTTGCTTTGGTGCTTAAAAATTGCGGTAAAGTACTAACAATAAAGACAAAAGCTTTTGGGTTTAGCAGATTTACAAATAAGCCTTTTTTAAAACAGTCAAAGTTAGATATCTGTTCTTTTTTATTTAGCTTATAAATTGAAGTATCCGCATCTTCACCATGGTTTTTTAGCGTACGTAAATGTTTTAATTCGCGCACGGCTTCAAGAATAATCTTAACCGATAAGTACACTAAAAATAGGGCACCAAGAAACTGAATCCCACGGAAGGCTAAAGGATGGCGAGTAAAGAACACCATAGCACCAACATAGGTTAAAATTAGGTGTACGGTAATCCCTAACTGCACCCCTATGCCACCCCAAATACCATAACTACGTTTACGTAATGATACCGAAGTAATATAAACAAAATCAGGACCTGGTAGGGCTATGGCAACCATTGAAAGTACCATCCAGGTCACTAAAACCTCATAACTCATAAATCCCTCAAAATAAAACAAATCTTTTCTTATTTTATGCCTTTATTTTAGGAAAGTAAAATCAAAAATAAGAATAAATATATTTAGGTCTTAACTAAATATAAGAGTGTAAATAATACGGGCTAGTAACCCAAGTGCCAAGCATAAAATAATTATGCCAGCAAAGATTTCAATTTTTGCTCTAAAACTTGGGGTAGCAAATTTTTGCGAAAAGTAATTTACCATAAGAGCAAGAATTGTCCACCAAACAATGCCCAGCACTACATCTATTGCCGTGAGTACCAGAAATTGCTCGCCAATACTAAAGCTTGCTCGAGCGTCAATAAACTGAGGTACTACGCCGACAATAAAGAGAAAGGCTTTAATGTTGAGAATGTTAACCAGAAAACCTTTTTTGAAGCAGTCGAGGTTAGAAATTTGCTCTTTTTTACTTAGTTGGGCAAATATAGCATCTGCTTGCTCACCTTGATTTTTAAGTTGGCGTAAATAGCTTAATTCTCGCCAAGCACTAGTAAGAATTGAGTAAGCTAGATAAAGTAAAAATAAGCCCCCAAACATTTGCACACTAGTAAAAACTAAAGGATAACGACTAAAAAAGGTAACAGCCCCTATATAAGTCAACAGAAAGTGGAAAGTTATCCCTACTTGCACTCCCAAGCCAGCAAAAATACCAAAGCTTCGCTTATATAAAGATACCGAAGTTATATAAACAAAGTCTGGACCAGGTAAAACTAAAGAAATACCTGAAAAAATTGTCCATGCCAATAAAATATCAAAACTCATATTCTTTTTGTCACATATAAATGAAGAGAGAGCAAGCTCTCTCTTTGTTTTAGCTAAAATAATGCTGATTAAACTGCCATGCTAGCGAGCCTAATAAAAGCAGACCTATAATTAATAAACAATAGCCCCCGATCATCTCTAGCTTTAATCTAAAACTTGCCGAAGAGAATTTTTGGGCTAAATAGCTTACCAGATAAGCCATAACTGTCCAGTGAATTAAGCCGAGAATTAAATTCACCGCACAAAGAATGAACATTTGCATACCTATACTAAACTCAGCGTTAACATCAACAAACTGAGGCAGTACAGTTGCCATAAAGATAAAGCATTTAGGATTAAAAATATTGGTTAAAAAGCCTGTGCGATAAGCTTTAAAACCTGACATGCTTTGGGCTGCTTGAATTTTTATATCCGCATCTATTTTTTGCCGTTCTTGCTCACTTGTAGCTTGAGCATAGAGGCGTTTGAGCTCTGCATTACGTTTATATGCCGAAGAGAGAATCGCGTAAGCTAAATATAATAAATACCCCGATCCTACTAACTGAATTACTTCAAAAGCTGTTTGATTATAATGGGCAATGGTTATAGTCCCAAAACAGGCAATTAAAGATTGGCATAATACTCCCGTTTGCAAGCCTAAAGCACTAAGTAAGCCCAGACGTCGCGACCTTAAACTCACCGAGGTGATACAGAAAAAGTCTGCTCCTGGCAAGGCGTTACCAACCATAATAATCAGTATCCAACTTATGAGCAATTCATATGACATATACTTAAATCCAAATTAAAACGCACATATGCTTAGCTATGTGCGTCTGAGGTAGTTTGAGCTACTTCTTTATCAGTTGTAGCATTTAATTGTTCTAAAGCTTGTTTAACGTCTTGGTTAGTTAAATGAAGTATAGCTAACACTTCTTTATAACTTTGCAAGGTTTTGGAACCAGGAATTTTTAATTGTTTACTAAAAAGATTTGTTCTACCTTCGATTTGCACGGTTAAGCTAATGGCTTTAGCTAAAACATGAGCTCGTTCAGTAGGGGTCGCATTAGCTAGAGATTCACGGATAATACTATAGGCTAAATTGCGATCTTGAATACATTTTTTAATATTTGCAATATGATCTGTAAGTACCGATTCCGGTAGGTCGTAATTACTCGTAATTGCCTTAGTGTAAATTTCAATAAAACTTGCGTCTAAAAAGCTTCGGTCGGCAAACTGTGTGGTAATAGTGTATACAGCTTGTAAGCTAGTACCCTTAAACTCATCTTTTACAGGTTTTAATTTTTTAAAGTATAAAGCTACTAAGGCTAAGACAATTAGAATAATAATAACTAGACTAATTATAATTAGCATAAATTCTTTCCTAATTATTCTGGGCAGCAGAATAAAGGTTAATATCTGATAATATACCAAAATACTCGTTATAGGTTATATTATACTAAATTTTAACCTTGAACAGAAAAAAAGATCGTGCATGACGATCTTTTTTCTTATGCTTATTTATATTCTACTAAGAATTTAGCTAAAGTCTGTAAGCCTTTACCTGTCGCCCCAAAAGCTAAGTTAGGACCACCACGGCGGTTAAAAGTGCTTGAAGCATCTATATGTAACCAACCTTTTTGGTAATCAGTTACAAAGTAAGATAAAAACGAAGCAGCTGTTGAAGCTCCTGCGCTTTGCACTACCGAACCTGTATTGCTAATAGTAGCAAATGGACTGCGAATTTGTTCACGGTGGAATTCAGCTAAAGGTAGTCTCCAGAATAACTCAGCATTAGCTTCTGCTACTTCTAGTAATTGATTTACTACCGCAGTATCAAAACTTAATAAACTGTGGTAGTCAGTACCTACTGCAACCTTAGCAGCCCCCGTTAAAGTAGCCGCGTCAATAATTAGTTTTGGACGTTGACCATTATTTGAGCTTGAAGCTAAAATTAAGGAATCAGCTAATACCACACGACCTTCGGCATCGGTATTATCAACAGACACTGTTACTCCATTTGGATAAGTGATAATATCACCTAAACGGAATGCATTCGAGCTAACCATGTTTTCGGCACAGCTTAAAAATAGTTTCACGCGTTTATCTAAGCCCGAAGCTATAGCTAAAGCTAAGGTTGAAGCCATAAGTGCAGCTCCGCCCATATCAGAACGCATGGTTGACATAGAGTCACTTGGTTTTAATGAGTAACCACCTGTATCAAAAGTAATGCCTTTACCTACTAAAGCAACTACTACAGGCTCATCTACTTTACCTGTTGGATTAAAGTCAACTTCTACTAAACAAGGTTTATTTGCCGAACCACGTCCTACTGTGTGTACCCCAACAAAACCATGCTCAATGAGTTGGTCAAAATGGGTAATATTTACTTTTACAGCATCTTGTTTGCCTACACTAGCTGCTGACTCTTTAATGCGAGCTACAGCTTTTTCCGCTAGTTTTTCTGGAGTTAAACTTTCTGCGTGTTCGTTAATTAAATCACGTAAGAAAGTCATGTGTCCATTAATGCGCTCAAAGTCTGCTCTTACGGCACTAGGTACGGTAAAGCTTTTAGCATCACGATTATCAAAACGTGGATCATAAAAACCTTGAGCAAAAGCTAAAGTAGCACGAAGACAAAACTCTTCTGGCAATTCAAATTCAGTAAAAGGTGATTGACGACAAGTACGACCTAAACGTTGGAAAGTATCAATTCTTTCGGCAAGGCTAGGCTTAACAAACTCACCATTGCTGTCTTTTTTCCCAACATAAATGGTGTAACTTTGTTCATGTTCATTGAGAGTTAATACTGGATTTACGCCTTTTGCATAATCAGGTACTGGACCTTTTACGATTTTGATTTGTACCATTTTTCTATCCTAATGTTTAATGAAATTATCCAATTAAATATTTTACTCCCATTTTTACTAAAAGTCTTAATAATTTTAGCCATGCAAAGAGGTCTGGAGATTTCTCTCCAGACCTCTAGGTTTTTATTTATTATTGACCTTTAACTGCTTTACGACCTAAGAATGGTGCTTTAGCTTCACCTAATTGTTCTTCGATACGGATTAATTGGTTATATTTAGCAACACGGTCAGAACGGCTCATAGAACCAGTTTTGATTTGACCAGCAGCTGTACCAACCGCTAAGTCAGCGATTGTAGCATCTTCAGTTTCACCTGAACGGTGAGAGATTACAGCTGTGTAACCAGCTTCTTTAGCCATACGGATAGCTGCTAAAGTTTCAGTTAATGAACCGATTTGGTTGAATTTAATTAGGATTGAGTTAGCAATACCTTTCTCGATACCTTCTTTTAAGATACGAGTGTTAGTTACGAATAAATCGTCACCTACTAATTGGATACGGTCACCTAAAACTTTAGTTTGGTAAGCCCAACCTTCCCAGTCAGATTCATCTTGACCATCTTCGATTGAGATAATTGGGTATTCTTTAGTTAATTCAGCTAGGTAGTCTGAGAATTCGTTAGAAGTGAATACTTTACCTTCACCTTTTAATTCGTAAGTACCTTTTTCTTTGTTGTAGAACTCAGAAGAAGCACAGTCCATAGCTAAAGTAATGTCTTTACCTAATTCGTAACCAGCTTTTTCTACTGCTTCTTTAATGCAAGCTAAAGCTTCAGCATTTGAAGATAAGTTAGGAGCGAAACCACCTTCGTCACCTACAGCTGTGTTTAAGCCACGAGCTTTTAACACTTTAGCTAGGTTGTGGAATACTTCTGAACCCATACGTAAAGCTTCTTTAATGTTTTTAGCACCAACTGGTTGAATCATGAATTCTTGGATATCAACGTTGTTGTCTGCGTGCTCACCACCATTTAAAATGTTCATCATTGGTAATGGCATAGAGTAAACACCTGGAGTACCATTTAATTCAGCAATGTGAGCATATAAAGGTTGTTTTTTGCTTGCTGCAGCAGCTTTAGCGTTTGCTAAAGATACAGCTAAGATTGCGTTTGCACCTAAGTTTGTTTTGAAATCAGTGCCATCTAAATCTAACATTTTTTGGTCAACTTCAGCTTGGTTTAGAGCGTCAAGACCTAATAATGCTGGAGCGATAATATCGTTTACATTAGCAACAGCTTTTAATACACCTTTACCTAAGTAACGTGCTTTGTCGCCGTCACGTAATTCTAAAGCTTCACGAGAACCTGTAGAAGCACCTGATGGAGCAGCAGCTAAACCTACTGAACCGTCAGCTAAATGTACTTCAGCTTCAACTGTTGGGTTACCACGTGAATCGATAATTTCTCTACCAATAATTTTTACAATTTTAGAAGACATAATTTAACCTTTAATTTATTTGGCCAAAAACTTACTCTCAGTACAACATAAAAATATTATCTGCTCTACCCCAATGTAGAGTCCTCTGAGAATAAGTCTTCAGAGTTTTATTAATTGGCATTATTATACAAGAAATCTCTTTAGTTTGCTACAAATTCACAACTAATTAACAAAGCTCTTGCCCTCAAACTAAGCCATGTAAATAGAATATATTTTATGAATACACTTATATAAGAAAATAATTTTTGATAAAGACTTGTATAAAAGAATATTTCCTTACTTTTCTTATATAAAATTTTTCACAAATAATTTTAAAAAACCTTATTGGCAACTAGGTTACTTTTTTATCGTGCAAAAATACTTAATTTTGCACAAAAGGCATCTCTAAATATAAAAGAAAAGAGAGGAGTAAATACCCCTCTCTAATCAGGTTAATTTCACTTGCTCGGCAAAGAGATCTCTTGTTGCCTGTGGAGAAATTAAAAAAGGTTAATTGGTTAATTATTTAAAGGAGGTTTATTATTTAAATTAGTTCTCACCTAAAATCCAGGCACAAAAAAAACTGCCAAACGTGTTGACAGTTCAGATTAAGTTGATTAAATAAAAACAGAAATTCTATGGTTTACTTTTAGATAAAGTAACACCTATAAAAGAATGAATTAGGTAAGTAACTAAATTTATGTTTTTCTCTTTTAGTATCTGCAAAGAGTAAATATAGCTCAAATAATAACATAACTAATGCCCAATTGCAACTAATGATAACCTAAAAAAGTTCGGCAAAGAGTTTTCTTGAGGCCTGTGGGGAAATTAATTATTTAAATTAGTGCTCACCTAAAATCCAGCCATAAAAAAAAAACTGCCAAATATATTGGCAGTTCAGATTAAGTTGACTAAACAAAAATAAGACTTTTTATAGTTTACTTCTAGGTAAACTAGCACCTAAACAAGAAATGGGTTAGGTAAGTGACTAAATTTATGCTGTTCTCTTTTAGTATCTGCAAAGAGTAAGTATAGATTAAATCCTACCATAACTAATGGTCCAATTGCAATTAAAGATAACGCTAAAGAAGCTAAAAATACCCATAATAGTACTAAACCTGAGAGACCTAAATCATGTAATCTTCTTACTGTAGACGTAATAGTAATAGCTAGAGCGAAAAAACCATATACCAGAAAAGTAATGGCAAACAAGCCTCCATAAATCAAAGAGAGGACTGAATCTTTATCATGCACCACAGCTAGCCCTAAGATACCAAAAACTATAGATAGTAAAATAGGAAAAAGGATGCCATAAGCTAAAAGACGATAGAAAAAGCTTAAACGATTTTCTCTATAATCTGTTTTAAACTTTAAAGCAAATTGTAATTTAATTGTATCTACAAATGAAAGATTAGTTTGTGCCATAAATGTAATTATATATTAAGTTGAGAAGCCCATATGGTCATATGGGCATTAAAAATTACTTATTAAGGGTTAGCTGGGCCTACAAGGAATGGGTTAGTTTGGTGACTAAATTTATGTGGTTCTCTATTTGTATCAGCAAAGAGTAAGTAAAGGTTAAATACTAGGATTAATAGAGGACCAATACCAACTAAAGATAAAACAGCAGCTGCTAAATATACCCATAAAACAATTAAGCCAGATTTACCTAAATCATGTAATCTTCTTACTGAAGAGGTAATACTAATGATAAAAACGGCTATCCCGTATACCACTATAATAATATAACATAAAATTAATAATAAAAAGCCAAATCCTGTAGCACTATCAGGATCAGCACCACCTAAAATAGCTGAAAATAATACGAGAATAATTACCCCAAAGAGAAGAGGAATAACAATACTAAAGGCTAAAATTTGGTAAAAGAAACTTAAACGATTCTCTCTATAGTCAGCACTAAAAATTAAAGATAAATGTAATTTAGTATTATCGATAAAGCCAAGAGTTTTTTGAGACATAGGCACTCCTTGAGAAAAAGTTAATAATTTAAGTTGAGATATAAGCTTTAATTATTTACCCTAGAAGCTAATTACACAAGAAAAGGGTTAGTTTGATGACTAAATTGATGTGGCTCTCTTTTAGTATCAGCAAAGAGTAAATAGAGGTTAAATCCTAAGACAATTAATGGACCTATAGCAATAAAAGTTAAGAAAAATCCGGCTAGATATACCCATAATAATATTATTCCTGGTTTTCCTAAATCATGTAATCTTCTTATCGAAGAGGTAATGGAAATGATAAAACCAACAATTAAGGCGGTAAAGAGAAATAATGAGAATAATAACCCTAGGATAAAGACAAGGGAAACTATAATCACGCTATCCGGTTTACCAGCCATAAAATAAGAATTTACAATAAGACTGGTAATAATACTCGTTACTACAGGAACTATTACCCCAAATGCCAAAAATTGGTATAAATAGCTTAAACGATTTTCTCTATA
>NZ_NRJH01000067.1 GCF_003585925.1 Psittacicella melopsittaci | reverse complement strand
TGCAAACTTGTACCTAAGTTTGCTGCTATTTTTTACCTTGTTGGCAAAAAATAGGCATAAAAAAAAGCTAATCCAATAGAGGGGGGATTAGCTATTTTAGTCTGATATTCCTTATTACTCTTGATACTTATTAAGAAGCCTAAGGCAAATGCTTAGCTCTTAAAATAAATATCAATTTAGAGAATCTATGGAATCCCTGATTGACATTATCTATCATCAATGATACGCCTATTATAGGCTAAAAATCATAATTTCGAAAGAGTAAATTTGCTCTTTTTCCAAACTTTTTATCTAACTTGTTGTTTATATTAACAAAAAAATTAGTATTTAAGTCTAATTTTGTTAATTTAACCCGTTAATACTAAAGTTCATTGAACCTTTACTCATTAAAAATAATGGTGTAATAGGTAAAACTTCACGGCTTTTAATCATTTTGCTGGTGCTATTTAGATAACTTTGAAAACTACTGCCACTGAGGTGAGCTTGGTAGTCTTGTTCATTACCAAATACTTCAATAAAAACCCACTGCTTATTGTTTAAACCAGCGTAGAGAGCAAGAACCTTGTTATCTGAATTTCTGATTTCATCAAAAAACTTAATCAGTTCTTTACGATACTGTTCGCGATATCTGTCTTTAATCTCTACTTTTACTAGAATAACTTTATTTTTACCATTCTGCATAAATGACTTGTCGTATAAATACTGCGCTTGCAGATTACAATTGTCATTTACCGTACGGGAAAGCTGAGTTATAGTGTCGTGGTAGTCTTGAAAATATTCGGTATTTAAATAATGATTATAGCTTTGTTTATTAGTAAAGATCTCTATATGGTAAGCCTTATAGGGATTATCAGTGCTACGGAGATAGTACATACTTAAAGGACCTGCATCACTTGCCATAGTAACAAAGATGTTGCGACGACTAATTTGTTCAAAGTCAACTAAACGTCCTTGATGAACCTCTACCTCACAAACTTTAAATACAGGGGTATCCTTTAGCGGGGAGTTCGCTTGTGCTAAGGCAAAGCAAGAAAAGAATAAAACCACCTGACTTAAGATTTTTTTCAACATATAAAATAAAAGAAATTACCTAGGGGATAGTTTACCTAGGCCACTGTAAATATGATTCTCTAACAAAAGTCTTGTTATAGAAAGGAAATAATTATTATATTCTAATTATATTAAAATACATTAAAAATTCGCACTTTTACCGATATCTAAATTACAATAAAATACATAATTTTCTGATATTTAAGGCTTTTAAGTGAGCGAACCCTTAAAATTAATAAGGTTATGCCTATTAATAAATTTTTGTTTTAGGCAAAAAAATAAGAAGCTAGAATTTAACTTTTAGCTTCAAAAAATAAAGGTAGGGGGTTACCTTTACCCCTATTAGACAAATTATTTTGCATAAAGTTGGGTGATTTTAGTGATTTTTTGCTCTTGCTTTTTTTTGTAAGCTTAAAGACCTAAGACCTAAAATAGCTTGTAACACTTACTTTACCCATTTTCTTACAAAAAAAGAAGACTTTTGCAGTCTTCTTCAATTCCTTTTTTTACTAAACCCCACAATCAATCAACTTATTGACGTGGATTATCTAAAAATTCTGTTTTATCGTTGAGGCTATTATATCGCATTTTTCCTTTACTCATAAGTAAACTTACAGTTACAGGAACCTCTTCACGACTATTTAGCATCTCTTGAGATTGTTCGAGGTAGTTAAGATAGTAGTCTTGTTGCCCATGCTTCTCAAAAGCTTGGTTGTCGGCATAAACGGTAATAAATAACCATTCACTTGGACTTTCCATACGATTAGCAGCATAAACAGCATAGATACCTGGCTCGTTTCTTACCGCTTGTTGTAGCTCTTGTAAAACTAACTCACGATAGTCGGTTAAGTATTCGGTTTTTACGCTCACTCTCTCAAACTTCACTAGAGTTTGTTCGCTTGGCGTAAACTTGCGATCAAACACATACTGCGGAGCTAAACGAAGGGCTTGCACGTTCTCTACAAGCTCTTGAGTTTGTTCGTTATAAGTTTGTTGGGCTTGCCCTTCCAGATGAGTTTGGTAATCTTCTGGGTTAGCATACACTTCCACCACATAGGCTAAATCGCCTTCTCCTTTAAGAGAGAACATTGCTAGTGTGCCTTTTTCTGCGTTGAGAGAAGCGGTAATTTTATCTTGAGTCGCGGTAGTAAAAGCTTCATTTTTTTCAGGATCTACTTGAATAGTAAACACCTGTACTACTGGACGACTAGTTATATAACTTGGGGTATTCTTTTTACTGGTATTAGCATCTACATTAGCAACAACAGCCAGAGCCATTAACCCTGATACTGCCAGTTTACGCATATAGTTCATTAGCATAGATTTATACTCTTACAATAAATTATAGCTGATTTGATGTGATTCTAATCTAAGCCCGCCTGATATTTTTTCTTGCTTAATTCCCGTCATTTAACTAACTTGAAATAATATTTTTTTTCTCGGCAAAAAGCTTAGCTTAGTTATATAGTTATACCTTTGTTTAGTGATTATGCAAACTAAAATTAGGTACTTTTTTTATGATTTTAGCTCGCATCTTCTCAGGTCTAAAATTTTATCGGGGCTATAATAAAAAAATCACTAGGCAAGCTGCCTAGTGAAATCAGGTGTTAGCCGAAGCTAAACAATTAATATCAAAAATACTGAGTTCTTATATTATAGCACATATATCTGTCTTTAGTTACAAGTCAAAGCAAAATATTTGCTTTAAAAATATATTTATTTTCTTTCTCAGGCAAATATCTCCCTCTCCTAGCCCTCCTCAGAGTCAAAGCAAGAATAAAATTAGAGAAAAGATATCTTGTCGTAAAAAACAACGCAACTTAAATTAAGCTAAACTCAAATTAAGCTAAACTCAAATTAAGCTAAACTCAAATTAAGCTAAACTCAAATTAAGCTAAACTCAAAAAAGCAAAAAGCAAAAAACAAAGCAAAAAACAAAAAACAAATATACAAATACTTAACTGAGAGGATCTCAAAGACAAAGAAAAAGCCTAGTTCGGAACTAGGCTTCTTCTCTTAGTAAAGTTCTGTTTTTTTTGTAAAGTTCTGTTTTTTGTTTAGAGACAATCCCCAGCCTCGAGATAAATCTCGGGGCTGGTTGTTGTCTAATAGGCTCTTATTTGTTCGCTCTTGTTGGCATAGAGCTTATCGATCAGCTTGCTTTACAGTTCTTGTTCTGTCTCACAATTTTACTTTGCCTAGTTGCTTAGCTAGTTTTTAGTTTTCATACAAAGTACTAATTGCCGACTAACTGGTAGCTTTAAGCTTTTACGCCCTTAAGAAAGATTTCACGAATATTTTCGCGTGAGTAGATTTCCTCTAAGCCCCAGTTGTGAGCATATTCGGTACAACAGTCAATTAGTTTCTCAAAGTCAGCTTCACTTAACTCAGGAAGCTTAGTTGGGTAAGAGAACTTCTCAAACCACATGCATAAAAGCTCAATTGCAGCTTCTGGACTTTCTTCACTAAAGAACTCTAAAGCAAATCTCTCAAACTGAGAAGTTTTATAGTCTTTCCACCAACTCATCCATGCTGGTAAAGTAATCGCCAGACTTTGTTCGAGAGTTAAGTCTTGGTATTCGCTAAGTGCTAGCGCCAGCATAATTACAGGAAAAGAACGATCCCCTATCCCAAATGAAGTAGAACCATTACCTGCAAGCACATTTGCCCAAGCATACTCACTGTGAGCTCGTAGGTCAGTTGGATCTTGGTGTAAAGCTTCAACAGTTCGCATTATTGCCTTGATATTGGTTTCTACTAGGTTGTCGGTTAATTGCGGATGATCATCGGCTGTTAAGTAGCTTTCAAGTGACATTACAATACTCACTACGGCATTACGCGTCAGAATATGTAAAGGAGTAGTTGCTTGTAAAGCAGGATTAATAATGGCTAAAGATGGAATAATTAACTCATTGGTAAAGGTGCACTTAATGGTAGTTGATCCCCCTGCAATTAAAGCAAAGTTATTCATTAGCGAACCTTTAGTAGTTAAGGTCATTACCGCAAAAATCGGTAAAGCTTGACTTGGCTCTTGTTTTTCCTCGGAATCAGCATAAGCCATAAAGTCAAGTTCATTAACCGCCCCTAGAGCTATTACTTTAGCATAGTCCAGAACCGTAGAACCACCTACGGCAAGAACACCATCTACTTGCTCTTTTTTGGCTAAGGCTACTGCCGCTTGGACTTTTGTTAGATCCGAATTAAACTCTAGTCCCCCAAACTCCACATAAGCAATCCCTGCTTGTTCTAGGCTCTGTTCTATACGAGCTAAAGTGTGGTTTTCTTTTACGCGCTCGGAAGCGTAAACTATAAGTAATTTTTTTACCTTAAAAGGTTTTAAATAGGTACCAATTTGATTTTCTTTATCAGCCCCAAACTCAACTCGTGTTGGGCTATAGTAAGAAAAATTATACATATTACTCTCTCTTGTTGTTTAGATTATCTTTTTAACAAAGATAGCTTGTGTTTTTTCTTCGGAAGAGAATGCTTAGAAATCATGCAGACAAAAAAATATCTAAAGACTATTATAAAACAATTAAACTTATTTTTGCCTTAATCTCACGCTCTTTGTTAGATAATTAGATAAATCTAGTGCATATTGTTGCTTAAATTAACAAGATAAATAATTTAGTCTCTTCCTAGGGATGAGGCTAATTATTTCTGTCTAAAATAAAGGAAATAAAAAAGGCATGTCATCTCCATGACATGCCAAATCGCAAATATTAATAGGGTTTGGAATTTGTTTTAGTGCAATACTTTGTCCTATGAAGGTAATCCTCTAAAATTCTACCCCTGAGGGAAATCCTCTAAGCTGAATCAGTCTCTCGTAATTTAGTTTTTTGCTCTAAAAAACCTAAAACTTCTAGTTAGATTGAGGGGTAGCCTCAGCATTGGATGCAGGTACTGAACTTGGCTTAGATTCAGGCGTAGTTCCTTGATTAGAAGCAGGATGAGTCTCCGAGCTAGCTTGGGCATTATAGTCAACGAGTCCACGCGTCATTAACAAGCCTGCTTGTACCTCAAGATCTAGTTCACCATTTAGATTAGCTTCTTGTCTTTGCATAAATTGACTGTAAGCTTCGCTTTGCTTAAAGTTTATATAATCTTGCTCACTCGTAAAAGTTAAGACAACAAACCACTGACTCGGATCTTGTTCACTTTGTAAAAGGTAGACTGCCTGCAAAGCAGGATTAGTGGTAAATTCTTGGGCATAGAAGCTAGTTAGCTCTTGCTTAAATTCTTCTATTTTCTCTTCTTTTACACTCAAGGTCATGAGAGCAGGAGTAGTCGTGTCCGTTTGCACAAAACTACGTTCTTGCACTAAGGCAGGAATTAACTGTAAATCTACGCCTGGCTTATTTAACAGATCCTGATATTGCTCTTCTTGGTTCAGTTCACTGTTTTGTTTTTCTCGACTAAAGGTTTCTAAGGCTTGTGGGTTAGCAAACACTTCCAATAAGTAAGCAGTACCCTCTTGTTGTCCGTCGAGTAAAGAATACATAGTTAACACCCCTAGTTGCTCAGCAAAGGCATTACTAATAAAAAATGAAGTTAATTCAACAAGGTCATCACGAACGGGCACATTATACTGTAAGAGTTTAACTACCGGAGCTTGCCTTATAGGTAAAAGTAAAGGTTGAGCCAAAGGTTTACTTATGGGCTCAAGACTTAAATCATGGTCTCCGCGCATTAAGGCTTCTTCAATAATCGTTTGAATTTGTTGCGGAGTGGATGCTCGAGTTATTTTTTCCAAAGGTTGAGTCTTGGAGCTTACTGCTTCATGGCTATAAGCGTAACTTCTCTGTCCCAGTAAGATAATTACTAAAAGGCTGAGAAAAATTAATTTGCTCGCATTAATTATTTGATTTTTCATAATAAGGTTATAGCATTGTTTTTTAGCAAAGCAAATTTATTTCTTGCTTTTTCTGCTTTTAGCTCCTGGTTCTCCCGTATTTAGCGAGGTAAAAGGAGTTGGTTGAGGTAAAAATAAATTACAAAAAAATTGGCAAAAAAGTAACTAGCTTGTACAGGGGGGTAGTTCTAGCTTTACTTTTTGGTTTTACTTTTCTTTGTCTTTAGTTTGCTTTGCTTGCTTTGCTTTGCTTTCCTGTTCTTTGCATTTAGTTTGATTTCTTCACTTTCCTGTTCTTTGCATTTAGTTTGATTTCTTCACTTTCCTTTTCTTTGTCTTTAGTTTGCTTTCTTCACTTTCCTTTTCTTTGTATTTAGTTGGCTTTCTTCACTTTTCATTTCTTTGTATTTAGTTGGCTTTCTTCACATTCCTTTTCTTTGCATTAGTTGGCTTTCTTCACTTTCCTTTTCTTTGCATTAGTTGGCTTTCTTCACTTTCCTTTGCTTACTCCTACTTATCCTTAGGTGCCTTTCTTGCTTTGCTAGCGGTCAATTTATTTACCCTTTTTCCTAGATTCTTACCCCAATTAACCTCTCCCTTGTTTACCTTTTTTGCTTGTATTTTAGTTCCCGCTCACTAGGAGATAAAATCGCTAATCTCGCCTTTTTATCCCTATCTTTCAAGGCTAAGAACAGAGACAATAAAGAAAAATTGTTGTATAATTAACAGGTATTTTTTTATTTTTTGTCGGGATATTTTTCCTCACAATAATTTATTTTTAAGCATATCCTTGAGAACATTTTGTAAAGTTGTTACATTATTTTTGGAGACAAAGAAAAATAGGTAATTCTTTACAGACGGATATTTTTCTTTGTACCCCTTAGGGGATTATGCCATTACCTTGCAATTTAAACTATGGCTATAGAAAACAAAGAACACAAATTGCACCGTAAACTGAGACCAAGACATATGACCATGATTGCCATTGGGGGATCTATAGGTACAGGTCTATTCTTATCATCAGGTGCAACCATCGCTCAAGCAGGTCCAGGTGGAGCCTTAACCGCATATATCCTTGTCGGTTTAATGGTTTACTTTATTATGACCTCGCTGGGCGAGCTTTCAGCATTTAACCCTACCTCTGGCTCTTTTGCTACCTTTGGTACCTTATATGTAGATAAGGCATTTGGTTTTGCTCAGGGGTGGAACTATTGGTATAACTGGGCTATTACTCTTGCAGTAGAGCTAGTAGCAGCGGCCTTAATTATGGGATATTGGTTCCCTGATGTCCCTGGTTGGATATGGTCGGCAATCTTCTATGTCCTTATTCTGGGCATTAACCTCTTTAGCGTAAAAGGCTTTGGGGAAACCGAATTCTGGTTTGCTTTAATTAAAGTAATTACTGTAATTGTCTTTGTGGTAATTGGTCTATTAATGATCTTTAAAGTAATGGACGGCCAACCTGGACAATTTTCGGTACTAGAAAACCTCACTGCAGGTGACGCACCATTTGTAGGTGGCTTCCCAGCAATGATGGGTGTGGTAATGATTGCAGCTTTTAGCTTCCAAGGTACAGAAATGATTGGTGTAGCTGCCGGTGAATCAAAAAATCCAGAAAAGTCAATTCCTCTAGCAACACGTCAAATTTTCTGGCGTATTTTACTTTTCTACGTATTTGCGATTATCGTAATCGGTTGTTTAATTAACTACCAAGATCCAAACCTGCTAAAAAATGATGAAACTGATGTAGGTTACTCACCATTTACGCTCGTATTTAAACAAGCTGGTTTAGGCTTTGCAGCGGCAGTAATGAACGCCGTAATCTTAACTTCGGTATTATCAGCAGGTAACTCAGGTCTTTTTGCTTCTTCGCGTATTCTCTTTGAAATGGGTAAAAACGGCCTTGCACCAAAAATCTTTGGTCGCGTTACAAAAGCAGGAGTGCCTTTAGCAGCGGTATTATGTACTGCAGTTATTGCCGCTCTATGCTTCTTAACCTCACTCTTCAAAACCGCTGATGTTTATTTATACTTATTAAATGCTTCAGGGATGTGTGGTTTTGTAACTTGGATAGGTATTTCAATTTGTCACTACCGCTTCCGTCGAGCTATGACTGCACAAAACTTTGATCGTACGCAGTTACCTTACTTAGCTAAGTACTTCCCATTTGGTCCAATTCTTTCTTTAGTAATGCTTACTTTTGTGGTACTAGGACAAGACTGGGATCTAGTAACTGGTAAAGGTTTTGATGTAGGAACATTTATTTCAACTTATTTAGGTTTAGCTTTATTCTTTGTTCTTTATTTTGGATACAAGTTTACTAAACATACTAAGTTAATACCTTTAGAGCAAATAGATTTAACGCAACGCGCAAAATAATCTCAAGCTAAAAAAAGAGACTAGGAGTAAAACCTAGTCTCTTTTTTTAATCTTCTTTAAAGTAAGGCTCTAAAGGAGCACCTAAATTAAAAAGCTGATTACAAATACGAGCTACCATTAAGTCAGTGTTTTTCCCAACTAGATGCACATGACTAAAATCATCAACATGGGCAATTAGTTTAGGGTCAGCATTTTCCATCACAAAACCATATTTGGCAGTTTCCATCATATGGGCGTCATTCATGCCGTCACCAAAAACAATTAAATTCTCACCATTGCTATAACCAAAGTGCTCAAGGTATTTACTAATTGCATTAGCCTTGGTTACGCCTGCAGCGTTAATTTCTAAACAGTTTACTTGCGAGAATACACATTCAACCTTGTCACCATACTTTTCATAAATAAGCTCTTGGAGCTTATTTAAGCGTTCAGAACGGGCTGTAGGTACAGGTTTGGTTTCTGGATCGATAAAAAAGAGCTTCACCACTTCATCAAAGTTAAGTAACTCTAAATTGAGTAGATTATACTCAAAGTGAGAATCTGAGAAAAAGCGAGCTACTTCTTCGTTAGGTTCATTTACATACCAGTGGTTTTTAGTATAAACATTAAAGATTAAGCCTTCTGGATCTATGTTAAAACATACATCACGAGCTACATCTTCTGGTACATAAGTTACTAAATCTTCGGCAGGTTCGGCATTGTTTAACATAGCTCCATTTGAAGTTACTAAAGGTAAGCTATATTTAACATTTTCTTCAATTCCGATTACATCACGATATGGACGTCCAGTTGCCAGAATTACTTTATAACCTTTTTCGACTAAAAGGTTAAATACATTTACTGTTTCAGGGGCAAGTTTGTGATCTTTTGCAAGTGCAGTACCGTCAAGGTCGGTTGCAATAGCTTTAATATTTGCAACATCAAAATCACGTAAGTGCTGCATGAGATAGTCTCCAATATTTTTTTGTTTAACTATATTATTATACCTAAATCTATTTAATCTGCACTACAATAATTTAGACTAAAAGGCATCAATTTGTTTAAAAACAAAAAAAGAGAACCGCAATGCGATTCTCTTTTTTAAAATCAATGGTGGGTGGTACTGGGCTCGAACCAGTGACCCTCAGCTTGTAAGGCTGATGCTCTCCCAACTGAGCTAACCACCCAGGGAAATTAATTTGGCGATGACCTACTCTCAC
>NZ_NRJH01000066.1 GCF_003585925.1 Psittacicella melopsittaci | reverse complement strand
TACGTCTCGTGGGATCGGAGATTTGGATAAGA
Source organism: Psittacicella melopsittaci (assembly GCF_003585925.1). Lineage (GTDB taxonomy): Bacteria > Pseudomonadota > Gammaproteobacteria > Enterobacterales > Psittacicellaceae > Psittacicella > Psittacicella melopsittaci. The sequence goes on along the minus strand of NZ_NRJH01000066.1, from coordinate 8,833 downwards.
GACAGATCTATCCTAATAGACTTAATTTACTTTCAAGTATCCTAGGTATTTAACTTTTGCTTACTAAGACCTTAGTCTATTAGTGCTTAACCTCGGCCTTTACTATGAGGAGATTAAATGGCTTCTGAAATTATTACTATTGACGGCTTTACCACGCTCTTTTGTGCGTGTGTAGTTTTACTAATTGGTCGTTTCTTAAATCGTTGGCTACCTTTCCTAGAAAAATATCACATTCCAACACCTGTTTCAGGGGGGTTAGTGGTAGCTATAGTTTTCGGGATAGTGTACTACACTATGGGTTATCGCTTTACTTTTGATAGCAATTTATCTAGTACATTTATGTTACTATTCTTTGCTTCAATTGGTTACTCAGCAGACTTCAAAAAACTTGCAGCTGGTGGTAAAGGCTTAGTTCTTTTAATCATTGCATGTACTGGTATGGTGCTAGTACAAAACGTAGTAGGTGTGAGCCTAGCTAAACTTTTAGGTTTAGATGGTCTTTACGGTCTTATTGCTGGTTCTGTTACTCTTGTTGGTGGTCACGGTACAGGTGGTGCTTGGGGTCAAACTTTCGAGACAACATACGGCTTAAGCAATGCAACTGCAGCTGCCTTTGCATGTGCAACATGGGGTCTAATCTCAGGTGGTATTGTTGGTGGTCCAGTTGCCGAGTACTTAATTAAACGCAACAAATTAAAAGACCTTAAAAATTCACAAGCGCAACAAAATAACGATGATGACGAACATGAAGCATTTGAAGATGAACAAAAACTTCGTCCAATTCGTGCAAGTTCAGTAACCGAAGGTATTATCTGTTTAGCATTTGCAATGTTCTTAGGTTCTTGGTTACATACTTTTGTAAGTGGCTTAAACCTAGCATACTGGCCAAACATTCCTAAATTTGTATATGTTCTTTTCATGGGTATTGTGTTAAGAACTATTTTACAAAGCGTGTTTAAACGTGAACTTAAAGAAGCTACTATTGATGTATTAGGTAACGTTTCTCTTTCATTATTTATCGCGATTTCATTAATCTCAATCAAAATTTGGGAACTATCAGCGTTAGCATTACCTATTTTAGTAATTCTTTCAATTCAAACTGTATTAGTAGTTCTTTACTCAATTTACGTTACTTTCAACGTAATGGGTCGTAACTATGACGCAGCAGTTATTTGTGCGGGTCAATGTGGTTTCAGCTTAGGGGCAACTCCTACAGCCGTAGCTAACATGCAATCAGTAACCAGTCACTTTGGTCCATCTCACAAAGCGTTCTTATTAATTCCTCTTGTAGGGGCATTCTTCATTGACTTTGTGAATGCGATTGCAATTTCATTATTTGCGACAGCAATTAAATAACAATTATTTTAAAAAGAGCAGGCTATATGCCTGCTTTTTTTGTCCTTAATTTACAAAAACTTAAAGAGTTTTTCTCAGAAAAAGAGCTCTATCCCTTGACATAAGCTTATAAATAATTTAAGATAAAACCATAGCGAGGTAATTATCCTCGTAACGGTTTTTTTCTTTTTTATTATTTATTTTACTTATACTGGAATAGGTTTTATGGCTCGTTGTGTATACTTTAGCTACTTTACTTACTACTTTTGGTGGCAATTTAGTTTTGCTAAATTTACACGTGCGTCTAGCAATAAAATCTGCAAGACATTCTTAGTAGCTTAAAAGAAATAATAAAAAGAGTAAGAGTTACTAAGCTTGTCTTAGTATTCTTAGACTTTTGCTGAGGCTTTAAAACACCACTCAGAGTTATGGTAAAGTCACAAGCATAAAGAAAACTATATCCAGATTTTACAAAAAAGGTTAGACACAAGTGTCTAACCTTTTTTTTATGACTAAATTTTTTTATTGAGGCGATTATGAAATCTAAAGTGTTAGGTTCTATGATGTTGGTTGCGGGCTCAACAATTGGGGCGGGAATGCTGGTAATGCCAATAAATTCTGCTTCGGTTGGCTTTGGGGTAACCTTTATTGAACTCTTAGTCTTTTACTTTCTTATGTTAATTCCTGCCCTAGCTATTGCCGAGGCAACCCAATTTGCTCCGCAAGGGACAAGTATTGCAGGGATAATGCAACGTACTTTTGGACTCACAGGCTATTTTGCTAATAACATTTTACTTTATGTTTTTGCTTATTCTTTAGCTTGTGCTTATATTTCAGGTATTACTAATGTTTTAGCACAAATTCTTAGCGTTCCTGAAGGATTTAGACGTATATTTACGCTACTATGTATTATTCCTCTCGGCTTAATTGTGGTAATTTCTACACGCGTAGCCGACTTAATTAATCGCGTAATGTTTTACATTATGTGCTTAGCGTTTATAGTTTTAGTAGGTATTTCTTTAACTAATATTAACCTAAGCTACTTAACTGCAGGTCCAGTATCAGCTACAGCTGTATACAGATCTATTCCAATTTTCTTCTTAGCTTACGGCTTTCATATTTTAATACCTTCGCTCTCTGATTACTTAGATCGCAATGTTAGAGATCTAAAAATTTCTCTCATTGGCGGCTTAACTATTCCTTTTGTGATCTTTACTATTTGGAATCTTGTAGTGCACGGTCAAGCAAGCCAAGAGCAATTAATTGAATTTGCCCAAAGTAATAATGTAAACATTGCGGGGTTAATTACGCATGGTACTCCTAATACTACTCTTGCTGTAGCTATTACCCTCTTTACTTTAACAGCTCTTTTAACTTCTTTTATAGGTTTATCAACAGCTTTAATTACTACTCTAAAAGAAAGCTTCAAAAAAGAGCAAGATAAACAACCTCAAGGCCTAATTGGTGCTGACCAGGATATTAAAGTAGAAACTAAACTGAACCGTTTAGCTCTCTTTGTTTTAACTTTTGCTTTACCAGCAGTAATGTTAACCTTTACGCCAGCAGCCTTTGTTTTCTTCTTAGGTTTTGCTTCAATTATTTCTACCCTGCAGGCAATGATCATGCCGATGGTAGCCTTAATAAAAATTCGCTTAACTAATCCAGATTTATATAAAGAAAAAAACGTATATCGCTTTTTCCTGCCAAGTTCACTTCTGGGCTTAGTGAGCGTAGCCTTTTTAATTATGGCTTTAATGGCCGACTTACATTTTTAAAAATAATTTAAGTAGCATAGCTCTTTCTAATTTTTTAACAACACTTACACTTACTTCTTTTGCTATGCTACTTAGTTTTTTTTTACAAAATATTTGCATTTTCTTTATGGATCATATTAATATGAAATTTTTACGATGGTGTAATAACTAGTTTTATTTTTTGAGGTATATTGTGAAATCAAAAGTTCTTGGATCTATGATGATGGTTGCTGGGACAACCATTGGAGCTGGAATGCTAGTGATGCCGATTAACTCGGCTGAAGTAGGCTTTCTTGCAACTGTTATTGAATTAATTATTTTCTTTGCCCTCATGATTCTTCCTGCTTTAGTAGTAGTTGAATCTTCGCAGTTTGCTCCACGTGGGAGTACTGTATCAGGGATTATGCGTTTAGAATTTGGTAATATTGGCTTTTTACTTGCTAATATTCTTTTCTACGTATTTGTGTATTCTTTAGTTTGTGCTTATATTTCTGGGCTTTCAAGTATTTTTGCTGAATTACTAGGCGTGCCAGAAAAATACCACAACTGGTTTATTGTTGCTACAGTTATTCCTTTAGGCTTAATTGTAATCTTTACTTCAGCTTTTGCGGATTTAGTTAACCGTATTTTCTTTTACTTAATGTGTGTTGCTTTCTTAGTGTTAGTAGGCTTTTCAATTCCTAACCTTAGAGCAGACTACTTAGCTTCAGCTCCTGTGTCCCAACAAGCTATTATGAGATCTATTCCAATTACTTTCTTAGCTTTTGGTTTCCACATTATTATTCCAGCACTTTCTGATTACTTAGACCGTAATTCTCGTGACCTAAAAATTGCAATTATTGGTGGTCTAGCTATTCCTTTAGTAGTATTTATTATTTGGATTGCTATGATACATGGACAAGCGAGCCAAGAACAACTTATTCAATATACACGTGAAGGTGGCTCAGTTAATATTGCCAACTTAATTGCTCAAGGGGATACTAGTCACATTAAAACCTTAAATGTAGCTATTACCGTATTCTCAATTTCAGCTTTATTAACTTCATTTATCGGCGTTTCTTTAGCTTTAATTACTACTTTAAAAGAAACCTTTGCCAAAAAATTACCTAAAAAATCTTCTTATGTAATTTCACACTTAGAAGAAAGATCAGAAAACAATATCTATGAAGAGACTGACCGTATTGAAACTTACTTAAATCGTCCATTACTCTTCTTAGTTGCTTTTGCGGTACCTACATTAGTAGTTATTTTCACTCCAGCAGCGTTTATTTTCTTCTTAAGTCTTGCCGCAGTTATCTTTACTATTCAAAATCTCGTAATGCCAACTGTAGCTTTAATTAAAATGCGCATTAAACATAAAGAACTCTATGAGCAAAACCCAACTCCTTATCGTTTATGTTTAAATAACATAGCTTTAGGTATTTTATCTTTAGTGCTTTTAGTGTTATGCTTTATGTAATAACCATTAGAGGTAGGACAAAAGTCCTACCTCTTTGTTTTTAGATTTGCCTCAAAGGTCTTTAAATGTGGTAGACTAATAGAAGAATAACTATCTTTTCCCTGTTTAAGCTCTATGCAGAACTTTGATTTTTATAACCCGACTAAAGTTGTATTTGGCACCGAACAGCTTAGTCAACTCTCAACCTTAATCCCGCGGCAAGCTAAGATTATGCTTTTGTATGGGAAAAGTAGCGTTAAACGCTTAGGTATTTTAGAACAAGTAAAACAAGCTCTGGCTCTACCTGCTTATCAAATTATTGAATTTGGTGGTATCGAGCCCAATCCAGATATAGCTCAACTTGTCGAAGCTATTTATGTTGCCCGCAAAAATAAAGTTGATTACCTTCTAGCTCTTGGTGGAGGGTCGGTGATTGACGCCACTAAATTTATTTCCGGGCATATAAACTATGAGCAATTTGATATCTTGCTTTTTGATGTAAACAAAGACTTATTTGAAGTTGCAGAACAAGATATTCTCTTTGACTCAAATAATCAAGAATTTATTAATACTCCAACTCCTTTTGGGGTAGTTTTAACCTGTCCTGGCACAGGTTCAGAAATGAATCGTTGGGCAGTTATTTCCGATAAATTTAGGCAAATAAAAATTGACTTTGGTCATGAAAACCTCTTTCCGCAATTTACAATAATTGACCCTAGTTTAACTTTAAGTTTACCGCAACGCCAAGTACAAAATGGGGTTGTGGACGCTATGGTGCATATTTTTGAGCAATATTTACTTGTAGATACTGCTCGTAATCAAAATGAAGTTGCTTGCCAAATGGCAGAAGGCTTATTACGCGTTTTATGGCAATATGGACCTTTAACTGTTGCCGAACCCAAAAACCTCGAATATCGAGCTAATTTTTGTTGGGCAGCAACCATGGCCTTAAATGGTTATCTTAGTGTGGGACTTAACGAAGAAGACTGGTCTTCCCATCAAATTGGCCATATGCTAACAGCTCTTTACGATATAGAGCATGCTCCGAGTTTGGCCGCTGTATTTATTGCTAACTTGCAACAGAGATTTGTGGCAAAAACTCCTGCTCTGGCTCGCTTTGCCCATCAGGTTCTGGGCATAAAAACAAAAAACCCGAGCAAGGCTGCTCAGCAAGCCTTAGAAAGGATTGCCGACTATTTTACCCGCATGCAAATGCCAATTAGCTTAGTTGACTATCGTCTGCAAAGACCACGCGTAATAATGCAATATATTAGCCAATGCATGCGTAAACAAAATCAACGTAGCTTTGGCGAATTTGCCCAAGTAAATAAAAAAATGATCTATGCGATCATTAAGTCTCAACCTTTGCGCATAAAAGAACGCCGTCGCGTTAAAATTTTATCTCATCTCCGGGTGGCGTGTAAAACTTACAACTTTAAAAAGACAAAACAAACAAAAAAATGAAGAGTTAAACCCTCTTCATTTTTTTTGTCCAGCAAGAAAAACCTTATAAAGAGTAGGGATTAAGCAAAACTCACTAGTCTTTTTTGTCGAAAACTTTTATGAATAGACATATTTTTATGCAAAATATAAAGAATATAATAAAATTACTTTAATTTTCTTGAAAAAAGTCTATAATAATTCTTAAGTATAAAAAAACAACATCTATATTTTTTATCTTTTACAAATTTATATTAACTTAGCTTGCTATAGCTCTCAAAAATGAGGAACTTAAGATGACACAATATTTATTTACTTCTGAGTCTGTAAGTGAAGGACATCCTGACAAAGTAGCTGATCTAATTTCAGATTCAGTATTAGATGCCATTTTAGAAAAAGACCCACGTGCTCGCGTAGCTTGTGAATCTTATGTGAAAACAGGTTTAATTTTAGTTGGGGGTGAAATTAGTACCTCAGCTTGGGTAGATGTTGAAGAAATTGCTCGTAAAACAGTAAACGAAATCGGTTATAACACTTCAGAACTAGGTTTTGATGGAAATACTTGTGCAGTATTATCATGTATTGGTAAACAATCAGGTGATATTAACCAAGGTGTTGACCGTGAAGACGAGTTAGACCAAGGGGCGGGTGACCAAGGGATTATCTTTGGTTATGCAACCGACGAAACAGACGCATACTTACCTGCACCAATTACTTATGCTCACCGTTTAGTACGTCGTCAAGCACAATGCCGTAAAGAAGGTATTTTAGGCTGGTTACGTCCAGATGCTAAATCACAAATTACTTTCAAATACCAAGATGACAAAATTGTTGGTATAGATACAGTAGTATTATCAACGCAACACAGCCCTGATGTTTCTAACGAAGAAATTCGTGCAGGGGTAATTGAAGAAATTATTAAACCAACTTTACCAGCAGAATGGATTGACAAGGATACACGCTTCTTAATCAACCCAACAGGACGCTTTGTAATTGGTGGTCCACTAGGTGACTGTGGTTTAACTGGTCGTAAAATTATTGTTGATACCTACGGCGGTGCTGCTCGTCACGGTGGTGGTGCTTTCTCAGGTAAAGACCCTTCAAAAGTTGACCGTTCGGCAGCTTATGCAGCTCGTCACGTAGCTAAAAATATTGTCGCTGCTGGTTTAGCAAAACGTTGTGAAGTACAGTTCTCATACGCAATTGGTGTAGCTGAACCAACTTCAGTGTTTGTTGAAACTTTTGGTACTGAAGTAGTTCCACGTGAAAAAATTACGCAATTAATTAAAGAAGTATTTGACTTACGTCCATACGGCTTAATTAAAGAATTAGATTTATTAAAACCAATTTATCGTAAAACAACTAACTATGGTCACTTTGGTCGTGAAGGCTTTAGTTGGGAAAGCACAGAAAAAGCTGCACTTTTACGTGAATTAGCTGGCTTAAATAAATAATAATTAAAGCAAAGATAAAAAAAGCAAGAGACAAAAATCTCTTGCTTTTTTTAGGCTCTAAATTTCAAGGGCACGTTGACGTAAGGCTAAAAGCTCTTTATTTAAGCCTCGCATTACCGTGCGCACAAAATGTTTATCTATGGAAGTTAAGCCCGCATTAACTACATGCATGGCACCTAGAGTTTGCGGTAAAGGTCTTATTTTACTTAAATCCAAATGAAAACGATAAAAACTTAAATTATCTAAGCGATGCTCTAAACGATGTTGTAAAGCCTGTAAGGCTTCTCCTTTAACATAATAGGCATCTATGCGACTGCTTTTACTTTGACAATCTATCCCCAAAGCCTCAGGATCTATGCCTGCAGCATTATAAGTTATAGCATCTACTTGTGCCAAACGTGAAAATGCCGAAGCTAAGCCTCCACCAAGCGAGTGACCTACGGCACAAACTAAATCCTTTTTCCCCGAGTTTAAAACTGCGCGAGCAATTTTTAAGGTTTGCTGATAATAAATAGATTTTTGTCGGCGAGCTTGTTTAATATTATTTGCCCAGTCATCCAAATGTAAAATTCCTGTACCTTTAAAAGCAAAAATAAAAGGTGGATAATAGTATTCATGCCAAACTTTTGGATCCTTGGCAAAAACTTTTACTTTAAAATGCGTAAAAGGGATAAGGAGATCTTCGGGCGTTAAAGAAAAACTAGCAAGAAACTCACGATTTTGACTCATGTCAATAAAACCTTCGGGAGCTGGATAGTCAGCTGGTTTGGCAGCAACTTTAGTGAGTTTGGCAAACACGGTTGCCATAAACATTTGCTTTAATTGTAAAGCTAAAGAAGTAGATTCACAAGTGCCTTTTAATTCCAAGTGATTAAGTAAATAAGATAATTCCGCAATTGCTTGCGTTAAGCTAGAAGCCCCAAAGGGTGGGGGTACTGCCTTAGGCGGTTTATCTTTACGTCTTAATTTAAGTTTAAGCTTAATAGGGAGCTCCTTATATAAAGAATAACTAGAATTTTATCCATATTATAAAAAAGAATGCCTTAAGAAGAAAATTTTTCTTTTTTATCAAAGGACTAACACCCTACAAAATATTAATTAAAGGGGCAAGAAGATTTAATCAGAAAGTGGTTAATTATTTTTGGCGTTATATCGGTGATATTTTTTGGAATATTTCTTTTAGGTTAATTATTTATCATTTTTAAGGTTAATATCGTAATTTTATTTTTGTGTAAAACATGCTTATTTTTAATTTTTACCCTAGCAAATATTTCACTTTATTGGCAAAAACATTTTCTCTTTTTTAATAATTTTAGTAACTACCTAATAGGGAACTCCTAAATATTTAAATTAATACCTTAAAATAATAAAAAATTGTGCATAAAGATATAATTATTTTCCCTACTTAATTA
>NZ_NRJH01000065.1 GCF_003585925.1 Psittacicella melopsittaci | reverse complement strand
TAATTGGAAAACTAATTGAGCAATTCTTTCTCCATGTTCAATAACTTGGGTTTGACCTGATCTATTCCAAAGAGAAACTTTGATTTCCCCTTGATAATCTGAATCAATTACGCCAACAAGGTTACCAAGAACTAAGCCTCTTTTATGCCCTTGCCCACTACGTGGGTAAATAAAAGCAGCATAGTTTGGATTATTAATATGAATTGCTAAACCTGTATCAATTAATACCGTTTGATTTGCTTCTATGCTCAGAGCACTTTGCCCTTTTAAGTTAGCTCTTAAGTCTAAACCTGCAGCTCCTTGTGAGCCATACTCAGGTAAACCAAACTCGGCAAAAAAGTCTTTATCTAAGACTTTATAAGCTACATCTAATAATTCGCTCATTTGTTCTCCAAAATTTTTATTTATAATTTAGCTCATGTTCAAGATCATATAAAGATTTTGCTATATCTAAAACTAGAAGTTTAGCAATTTTTTCTTTTAGATCATAGCTTAAATCAATGATAGAACCATCCTTTTTGTAAAGGACTACATGATTGAAATCAGAGTTCCAACCTTGATTTTCTTTTGACACATCATTTGCACAAATACAGTCACAACCTTTAGAAAGGATTTTAGAGCGAGCATATTCGGCAACATTATTAGTCTCAGCAGCAAAACCTACAACCCATTTTGGACGGCGAGGAGAGTTTGCTACATTATAAAGGATATCTGGATTCTTAACGAGCGTAATTGTTAATTGATCTTCATCGTTGGCCTTTTTAATTTTAGTAGTGCTAATTTCTTTAGCACGGAAATCACCTACAGCAGCACAACCGATAAAAACATCAACATTTATTAAAGCTTCTTGTACTGCATTATTCATTTGTTCTGCAGACTCAACTTTGATAGTTCGAATACCTTCAGGAATTTCTACTGAAACTGGACCACAAATAAGAGTAACCTTAGCTCCAAGTTTTTTGGCTAACAGAGCAATGTATACCCCCATTTTTCCTGATGAATGGTTAGTAATATAACGTACAGGGTCAATCATCTCTCGAGTTGGACCAGCTGTCACTATTACATGTTTTCCTTTGAAGTTTTCTACATATTTGCTAAACTCATCATCAAATTCTAAGGAATTAGTTAAAGAGAGAACTTGTTTAGGTTTAGATTTTAATGCAGGGACATCAATTAAGCTATTGTCAATATGTTCGGCAATAAATTTATCGCGCGACTGCACAAAACCTACAGGTTTAACTTCTTTGGAAATAGGTTGGTTATTAAGCTCTTTATTAATCAGGTCTAAAATTGCTTCAGGTTCAAGCATTCTTCCTTGACCTATATCACCACAAGCTTGGAGACCTTGAGCTGTATCTAAAACTTTAAAGCCATATTCGCTTAAGGTTTTAAGATTTTTTTGTGTTTGTGGTTTAGTATACATTTCTACATTCATTGCAGGAGCAATTAAAATTGGTGTTTTAGCTGGTTTAGCTAAAACTAATGTAGAAAGTAAATCATCTGCTGATCCACGTGCTAATTTTTCAATGCTATTGGCACTAGCAGGAGCAATTAAAACTAAATCAGCCCATTTGGCTAATTCTATATGCCCCATAGATAATTCAGCTTCGAGATCAAAAAGACTTGTATAAACTTTATTTTGAGATAGTGATTGTAAAGTTAATGGTGTTACAAATTGTTGTGCTGCTTCGGTTAAAACAACACGAACATCATAATTTTGTTTAACTGCTTCACGTACTAAGAAAACAATTTTATATGCAGCTATACTTCCTGTAATACCAATTAATAATTTTTTTCTTTGCATAGATCAATAATTTTGATTATGATTTTTATCATGACTTTTCTATTATATTCTATTTTATAGTCAATGAAAAAACATAATTTTCCAACATCTGCGTAAGTGATCCTTTGTTAATAAGAACTTGGAGATTTTTTCAATTTTTAGCTAAAATTATATTTGCAAATTTTCTTTAAATTTGCTATAATTCTTTCGTGTTATTAAGTTTTTAGACCGAGTGAAGTCAATTCGTGTAATTGTAACTTTAAAATAATTAAGTAAAATCACTTAATTAAGGTCGTATTTTTATTCAATTTATAGTTCATTTAAAATTACAATAAGTAATTTTTAGTGAATATCTTAAACCTTTTTAATGGTAGCCTGTTTTTGCATTTTTAGAGTGAATTACATTCTAATAAATTAGGTATTTTACCAGATTCAGTTCTTAGTCATGATGAGCAGCGAATCCAAGAATACAGCTACCACATCAATTGCGATAGCAATTGAAACTATTACAATTGGAGTTTAACAACCATGTCAAGAGTATGCCAAGTAACTGGTAAACGTCCTGCAGTTGGTAACAACCGTTCTCACGCTTTAAATGCAACTCGTCGCCGTTTCTTACCTAATTTACAATCACACCGTTTTTGGGTTGAGAGCGAAAACCGTTACGTAACTTTACGTGTTTCTACTAAAGGTTTACGTACAATCGATAAAAAAGGTATCGAAGTTGTTTTAGCTGAGCTACGTGCAAAAGGCGAAAAAATCTAAGTAACTTTTTAATTCAATAAGGTGTTATCATGGCTAGTAAAGGCGCTACAGAAAAAGTAAAATTAGTATCAACTGCTGATACTGGTTTTTTCTATACAACAGTTAAAAATAAACGTAATACTCCAGGGAAATTAGAACTAACTAAATATGACCCTAAAGTACGTAAACACGTTTTATTTAAAGAAGCTAAAATTAAATAATTTAGTTTAGTTCAAAAAAAGAGGAGGCTAAGTAGTCTCCTCTTTTTCTATATCAATAGGAAGAACCTATGGCAAGATATTTTCTTTATCAAGGCTTATGGAAACTCCTCAAACCTTTAGTAAAGGGTTACTTTAAGCGCCGAGGAAAAAAAGATAGCCGTTATGGACAAGGACTAGAACAAAGATTTTCTGGTGTCTATAGGCATATAGATGAGCAATTTTTTGCATTATGTCAAAAAAATGGCTCTTTGCATATTCATGCTGCTTCACTAGGGGAAGTAAATCTCATAGTATCTTTTATTAAAAAATTTGTTCACTTACAAGAGAAAAATTTAGTAAAAGATAAGTTTCAAGACCTACAAGTAATTATTACAACTAATACCCCAACAGGATTCCAAGCAGCCCAAAAACTAGTTAGTGCAAAAGTGCAAGTAGTTTATACGCCTTTAGAGTATAAACAAGCTATAGATAGCTTTATTGCTCAATTTAAGCCAAAGCAAAGCTTATTTGTTGAAACTGAGTTATGGCCTTTATTTATTGCTCAACTGAAAAAATATAATACCTCTTTAGCTTTGCTTAATGCGCGTTTGTTTTTTA
>NZ_NRJH01000064.1 GCF_003585925.1 Psittacicella melopsittaci | reverse complement strand
GAAAAATAAAACTAATTAAAAGGTTTATTTATCAAGGGGTTGATTAAGATTAAGTATAATATTTTAGATTTTTTATTTTTTTATTTCTTTATTGTTAATTAACCTACTCTGTAGTTACTTATGTTTATATTCTCAAGTTTAATTGGGATTTTTTTGTCTCTAAAATTTGAGTAATAGTTGATGTTATTTTGGTTTGTTTTGCAACTTTAGATTTTTTCCTAATTTTAGTAGGTAGGGAATTAGCAATAAGATATATTTTGCTTTGTCGTTAATTCCGATAAAGTTGCATAAACTAAATTTGGATATTTATTTTATGCAAGCACTTCAAAAATTTAACGCATTTCTAAATAAGACGTTCTCACTTTGGATCGTATTCTTTGCCACGGTAGCTTACCTTTGGCCTCAATACTTTACATTTTTCCTTCCTTACATGACCTATGGCTTAGGCTTAATCATGTTTGGTATGGGTATGACCCTTACTTTTAAAGATTTTGCTCTGGTTCTAACTCAACCTAAAGCGGTTATCGTTGGTTGTTGTGCACAATTTACCATTATGCCTCTTTCAGCGTACTTCTTAGCGGTGGGCTTTAATTTACCACCTGAGTTAGCAGCTGGTTTAATCTTACTTGGAGCTTGTCCAGGTGGTACAGTTTCTAACATCATGACCTATGTTGCTCGTGGTAACGTAGCTTTATCAGTTACTATGACTTCAATCTGTACTCTAGTAGCTCCAGTAGTAACGCCAACAATTTTCTTCTTACTTGCAAGCCAATGGTTAGAAATCAGTCCATGGGGCATGTTTAGAAGCGTTGTAGAAGTTATCTTATTCCCAATCGTTCTAGGTATTGTTATCCGTTTATTCTTCAAACGTCAAGTTAACTACATCGTACAAGGTTTACCAGTAGTTTCATTTGCGTGTATTGCAGCTATCCTTACAGGTATCATCGCAATCAACTCTGACAACATCTCTAGAACAGGTGTATTAGTATTCTTCTTAGTGGTAGTACAAAACGCTGTAGGCTTTGCTTTAGGTTTTGTAGTATCTCGTGTATTAAGACTAGATCTTTACGACTCAAAAGCAATCTCTATCGAAGTTGGTATGCAAAACTCGGCTTTAGGTGTAGCTTTAGCTAATGCGCACTTAACCCCAATTGCAGCTATCCCTTCGGCAGTAGCAGCTTTATGGCACAACGTAGCAGCGCCTATGTTAGCTTCTTACTTTGCTCGTCTCAAAGATCCACGTGCAGATGCTAAAGAAGCAGCTGACGCTAAAGCAAAAGCACAAGGCAAACCAGTTGATGGTGAACCTATTGCTATCGAAGACTAATTAACAAGATCCCAAGCTCAGGCTTGGGATCTTTGCGTTTGGTGCTATAATATATCTTGTCTTTGTATCACAAACAACAAGGAGAGAACAAATGTTAAACTTTGAGTTTTATAATCCAACTCGCATTATTTTTGGGGAAAACACTATAGCTCGCTTAGACGAACTCGTGCCAGCCCAAGCTAAAGTATTAGTTGTTTATGGCGGAAACTCTGCCAAAGCCTTTGGTACTATAGGTGAGGTTACCAAGGCTCTAGGACAACGTAAATATGTTGAGTTTGGTGGGGTTGAAGCTAACCCAGATTATTTAACTCTACTCAAAGCAGTAGATGCTATTAAAGAACATGAGCTAGATTATATTCTCGCCGTAGGTGGGGGCTCGGTAATTGACGGGGTAAAATTTATTGCAGCTGCTAGTCAATTTGCAGGTGAAGATAAATGGGCTATTCTCGAAGGAGCACCAATTAGCCAAGCTTTACCTTTTGGGGTAGTGCTTACTATTCCAGCTACAGGCTCGGAAATGAACTCAGGAGCAGTAATTTCTTATCGTGAACGCGGCTTAAAACGTTCTTTTGCTTCGCCATTAGTTTTTCCAAAATTCTCGATTCTTGATCCAAGTAAAACCTTAACTCTACCTGAACGCCAAACTATGAATGGGGTAGTAGACTCTTTTGTGCATATAGTAGAGCAGTATGCGACCAAACAAACAGGAGCAGCAGTAACAGATGAATTTGCCGAAGGTCTATTAAGAGTTCTCTTACAAGTAGGTCCCGAACTTAAAGCAAATCCTAACTCAGTGCAAGCTCGCAGTGATTTAATGTGGGCAGCGACCAATGCTTTAAATGGTTTACTCCGTTTAGGGGAAGTGGGAGACTGGTCAGTACATGCTATAGGGCATCAACTTACGGCACTTTACGGCATAGACCATGCTCGTACTCTGGCAATAGTTCTGCCTGGAGTTTGGCAATACAAACTCGAAGCTAAACAAGCAAAATTAGCCCAAATGGCACGTAAAGTATTTGGTTTAGAAGGGGATGATGAACGTGAATTAGCTTTAGCAACTATTGCTAAAACTGAAGAGTTTTTCCACTCTCTAGGCGTAGGTACACGTTTAAGTGACTATGATTTAGATGTGCAAGCTGTAGTTGCTGTTGTAGCTAACCTTGAAAAAATAGGAGCTACTGCCCTTGGTGAAGACAAGGATATAGATCTCGTAGCTAGTACAAAAATTCTAACTTCTCGTCTTTAAAGACAAAAAAAAGGCTCCCGCGGGAGTCTTTTTTTATGATGGAAAAATCAATAAGGCTAAAGGAATAGTTACAACTAAAGCTATAAAAGTACGAATTAAGAAGATAACTACTAGATCAGCAAAATTACGTATAAGCTTAAATTGTAACAGGAGCAAGCCAATTTCTGATAAATAGATAAGCTGGATAATACTTAATACCCCAATAACAAATTTTAAAGCGGGAGTAGGATTATCTATGGTTGGTAATAAAGCTATAGGTAAGTAGTTATCAGCAAGGCTCGAAAAAATAACTGGTGCCGTTTGCTCGGCAGTTGTTGCACTATAACCAAATACCTCAAAGATCCAAGCTATAGGTAAAGAAACATACTTAAAGAACAATGGAAAATAAGTAACTAAACATAAAGCTATAGTACCCCAACAAATAATTACCGGAGTTAAATTAAAAACATAGCCGATTATACTAGGAAACTTATTGAGAAAGTTTTCTTTACTCAGTTTACTATTACGCTCACAAGCAAGGTTAAAAGCTTTTATCCAAGTAGAGTGATAGAGTTTTTCTGGATTTGTTTTACTAGGTACCGCAGCCTTTTGTCCAGCATAGAACTCTTGAGCAGGCTGAGAATGATTTGTACCATTTACATAGAGATCTTTATAGCGATTAAGCGGATAGATGCGTACGCTAATTACGGCTATGAGCATGCCCACACCTGTAATAGTGGCAAAGAAAGTCCAGAAGTAATCCATAAAGCCAAGGTAAGTACAAACTACTACTATCCACCCGATTGAAGAAATAGCAAAAGTAGTGGAAATAATTACTGCCTCTTTGTGGGTGAAATACCCTTGATCATAAAGTTGTTTACTTGAGATTACGGCAGCATTACCTGGAATTAACCAAGCCGAAAGCATACTAACCGAAGCCAGAGGCGAGAGCTTAAATAAAGGACGTAAAGCAAAGCCGATTAAGGTTCCTAAAAACTCCATAAAACCAAACTCAAGAATAAAAGTTTGGAAAAAGAGAATTGGCGCTACAAGAATTGCTAGTTGCGTAGCCTGCTCGAGCATACTTTGTCCAGTGTGCTCGGAAATTAAAAACTGAGGTCCAGTTTGGCTAAGAACAAGAACAGCAATAACCGCTCCTAGCGTACGGAAGAATACATCCAAGCCACTTACTTGCACTAGACGTAAAAAAGTTGCATTCTTGGCAAAAAGAGCTGGAGCAAAAAAGTACTGGATTAAAGAAAGGAAGCTCGAAAGAACACAAACGCCTGTAATTAAACAAATAAAAAACGGCAAGCCTAACCAGTTAATAAATTGCTTGAGATAGTAAAAGGTTAAAGTATCTATGGTTGAGCCTTGGTCTGCCAGAGGCAAATGAAAAGGAACAACCATGACTACTAAGCCAAAGGCTGTGCCGAGAATAAAACTCAGCAGACGCCAAGGAGTAAGATAGTTTTTTTGAATATGCATAAGCCAAAAAACTGAAAAAAGTTAACAAGACTCTGTATTATACCCTGTTTTATACTTTTGCATAATCTTAATTGTGTTAATTGGGTGAGGCTAGCAAGGTCTTACTTTGCTAAACTAGCACAGAGGTCAGAACTAGGTTTTCCTTTGCTACAAAGAGAAGAATAAAGTTTTTCTCTGCTCGAGCAAGGCAAAGTTTTTTACTTTTTCTCGCTAACCTAACTTTTGCTAAAAAGCAAAATTAGAGCTAAGAGCATCTTTGTCTAAAAGACCATGCAAAAGACTCAACAAATAAGCCCGCGAGCCAAGAAAGTAAAATCTAAATTTTTTCATTTGTGAAAAAGTGTTGGCTTCTTTTGCCTTATTTGCTCGGATCTTAGCCAAGAATTGCAAACATTTTCACAAAAAGTTAAAGTCATTTCACAAGTATTTTCTTCTTTGTCCTCTTTAGGGGAAAAACTAAGCTTACAAAATGCGTTTTAGATGTTATAATTAAGCCAAAGTTTTTTAAAATTTAGGAGTAAGACTAATGTCAACAAAACGTCGTCCACTTGTAATGGGTAACTGGAAATTAAACGGTTCTAAAGCATTTACAACTGAATTATTAACTGCATTAAAAGCAGAACTAGCTGACAACCCAGCTTGTGATGTAGCAGTTGCAACTCCAGCGTTATACCTAGCACAAGCTACCGACTTAGTAGCTGGTTCACAAATCAAAACTGGTGCCCAAAACGTTGACGTGCATGTTTCTGGTGCATACACAGGTGAAACTTCAATCGAACAATTAAAAGATTGTGGTGCTACTTATGTGATTATCGGTCACTCAGAGCGTCGTCAATACCACCACGAAAGTGATGCATACATTGCGGAAAAATTTGCGGTAATTAAAAATGCTGGTTTAGTACCTGTATTATGTATTGGTGAAACTGAAGAAGAAAATGCAAATGGTCAAACATTTGATGTAGTTTCACGTCAAATCGATGCGGTAATTAACGCACACGGTATCGCTGCTTTCAATGGTGCAGTAATTGCTTATGAACCAGTTTGGGCAATTGGTACAGGTAAAACTGCTACTCCAGAACAAGCTCAAAACGTTCACCAATTTATTCGTAACCACTTAGCTAAATTTGATGCAGCAGTTGCAGAACAAACTATTCTGCAATACGGTGGTTCAGTAAATGATGCAAATGCCGAAGCATTATTTGGTCAACCAGATATTGACGGTGCTTTAGTAGGTGGTGCTAGCCTTAAAGCGGGTGCATTTGCAGCGATTATTAAAGCAGCAGCTAAAGTTAAAGCTTAATTTTTTTGGGCAACAACTTTATCCCTAACCTTTTTACATTAAGTAATTATCTAATATATATTCAAACCAAACCCAACCAGGGTTAGGATGAAGATGTAACCTTATTAAAGCCTAAGCTCGATGAGCTTAGGCTTTAATAATTTGTTGTATAATAATAAGAGATTAACGCTTTTTAAATCGAATTTATTTATGTTATTGACCAGAATATTAGGGCGGGTATTCTCTTTATTAGTCTGGCTTATTTTAATGAGCTGCTTAGGGTTTTTGGTGGCAGTATGGCATAACCAATATATTCCGCTTAGTTTTGAAAGTTGGTGGCGGTTCATTGGCAGTACTTTGAGTGGGAGTTATTTTTATTATCACCCTATGTATACAGTTTCAATTGTAAAACTGATTATCACCACTCTAGAACTGGTTTTAACCTCAACAATTATAAATCTCTTTCTCTCGCTAATTTTAGTAACCTTGACCATTAAGCGTCAGAGATTAGGGAAGTTTATTTTTCAGTTTTTTACCGTAGTTAGGGTAATCCCTTTTATTGCCCTACCTTTACTATTCAATCAAGCTTTTACCGATAATACAGGAAGTACTTTACAAACGCTCGATGATGTGAACTATGGTTATTTTTCTAGTTCGCGTCTGTGGTTAATTCTCACGGGCGAAGGTTTTGTGGGTTCGCGTCTGAGTTTGGCAATTAACTTTTTCTTAATTGCTCTTACTGCTTCTTACTATATTTTGCCTCAAACTTACATTATGGTGGCACGGGCAACCAACCAAATAACTAACTATAGTTATGTAAAAACTGTAGCTAGTCAATGGTCTTCAGGACGGATAATGCGTAAAATCGTTATTCATCGTCTGGTACCAACCATTTGTAATGATTTCCCTCTGGTGCTCTCTACATTCTTTTTCTTTGTTTGTAGTTTAGAGTACATTTTTAACTGGCGAGGCATAGGCAGTTTACTGCTCGCTCTTATGCAAAACCGCGATAAGTTTGCCATAGAAATTGGGGTAATTATTTTTCTCCTTGGCAGTGGGTTAGTGTTAATGCAGTTTGCTTTTACTGCCTTTAGTAATATTTACGATCTCAATCAACGTAAGGAGTTACCATATGAAGCCGATTAGTCAAGTGTGGGACTCATTAATAAATAATCTCAACCCCGTTTACCATTTGCGTCGCTTTTGGAATCGACATGGACAAGGGAGCAAGGTTTTAACCTTTCATGAAATGCTATGCTTTATTATAGTTTTTATCGCCTTGTTTTATTCTTTTTTTGGGGAGTTTTTAATTAGTTTTGCTCCTGATGCAACTACTATAGCTCCAGAAAAAATTGTCGCTCCTTTTGAGTCCTATAATCATATTCTGGGTACCGATATCTATGGTCGTGATCTGCTTGATGTTTTTTTACTCGGCATCCATAAAAACTATTTAGTTGCCATAGTTATGCTCTTGATTGTGGGCGTTCTGATAGTGCCTCTAGCCTTAGTTTTAGGTTTTTACCTCAATAAAGACTTTTTAATTCGTAGTTTAACTGCTCCTTTAACCGTATTTGTGAGTTTGTTTTACTACTTTGTGCTAAGTGCTTTATTTGGACCTACGCTTTTTATCGCCGCCTTGGCAGTATTTTTACATATAGTAATTTACGCTTTTTATGGCGTCTATCGAGACGTAGTGCGGGTAATGGACTCAAATATGGTGAAGTACTTGCTTTTAGACGGAGCAAGCTTTGGGCAAGTGTTACGTTTAGTTTTATTACCGACGCTAATTGGCAAAATTTCTCGCCTCTTACGCCGCATTTTAATTTTAATTGTTACTGAGCTAATTTTAATTGGTGTTTTACAACTGGGCGTAAGTCCTACTTCAGTTTATTGGGGTAATGTTATGTTCCAAGCTTGGAAACACCAGGATTTAACCCCTTATGCCTTAATTATTCTCACAGGCTTGGTATCGCTAGTGCTTTATGCCAGTTTTGTGATCTTTGGGGTAGTCGAAGATCTGGTAAGGTCTCGCATTGAATTAGCTCGTCAGGGAGCAAGTAATAGGTATGGCTTTACTCGAAATTAGCAATTTAACCGTCAAGATCAAAGACCAAAAAACGGGCATACTTATTCCTTTAATTGATAATTTTTCCATAAATATTCAAGCAGGAGAGTTTGTTGGTTTAATTGGTGAAACCGGATCGGGAAAATCGGTAATAGCTCGCATCCTAGGAGGCAATATACGCCCAAATTGGCAAATTACTTGTAGTAGCTTTCGTTTTGATGGGCAAGAGTTACTCAAAGATAATTGCACGATTAATACCAGTTTACTTTCGGGCAGGGTTGGGGTAATAGATCAAGATCCAATTAATGTTCTTGATCCTTCGCAAAAGATTTTGCCCCAACTGCTTGCCCGCATGGAAACTTGTAAAAAATGGCGTGGCTTTATTTGGCGTAAAAAGCAACAGCAAATAAAGGAAATAATCGATCTGTTTACTCGGATGGGAATCAAAGAGCCCGAGCCGATTCTCAATGCCTATTATCAAGACCTTTCCCAAACCGAGCAACACTTAATGGCTATAGCCATGACCATAGTTACCGAGCCTTTGTTTTTAATTGCCGATGAGCCAACTACGGGCTTAAACTCAATATCTACCCAGAGGGTACAGTCGTTATTTAAGCGCCTTAATGCCAACTTTAATAAAACTGTGCTTTATTTGAGTAACAACTATTTAACGGTAAAAAATCTAGTGCACTCGGCACATATTCTTTACTTTGGGCAGGTAGTAGAAAGGTTTTTTCACCTACAAGAAGGGTCGCAAAAACTGCTAGATTATGCCCATCATCCATATACGCGTTTATTTTTACAGAGTTTGCCAGATTTTACCAGCAATCAACTGATTTATAAAACGCAACTTTACGCTATTCCAGGGCAACTGCCTGAATTATCCAATGTTCCAGTAGGTTGTCGTTTTGGTCCACGTTGTGAATTTGCTCAAAAAAAATGCATGCAAGTGCCAAGTTTAGTGCGCGATCGCGTCAGTGGTACTAGCGAGTTTGCTTGTCATTATCCTGTAGATTATCTCGAAGGCGAAGAACTCGAACGCATTAAAGAACAAAAAGAACAAATCAAACGGCAGATAGCGATAAAAATAGATCAGGATAATTAAACTTTTTCAGTCTTCTTTGCTTGAGCAAGGAAGACTTTATTTTTGTGCTAAGCAACTAAAAAAGCTTCTTTTTTTTGACAATTTCAGGTATATAACCTTTATAATATAAGAGTATTTTTTTGTGCCAGAGAGATTCTGCCCTTTCCTATTTTGACCAACACGGGATAAAGTGTAAAAAAAGATAACCTCTAACTTTAAGTTAGTTAACCAGAGATTTTTTTATGTCAGAAAAAGAAGTTTTAACGCACTGCCAAGTTGAAAAAGAACAAATTGACCAAGAGTTAGCAATTCGCTTAGAAGCGGCTAATAAAGATTACCTCACTTATAATTTTGATGCTCAGGGTAACCCAATTCTTACTGAACTTTCTAGTCCAGAAATTAGCTTAGACTTAGAGTGCCAAGAAATCTATGCTGATGAACAAGATCCAGATCTCAATGAATTTGTTTCTTGGTTAGATGCAACCGTAACTAGTAAAGAGCTAGATCAACAAGCAGTTTACGCTCTGATTCGTTTTAGTAACGAAGTAGTTACTCTTAAACAAAGTCTAAACTCTCTATTACCAGCGGTAACCAAAGGGGTGTTAATTACCCATCCAACTGCCGATGGTTTACAAGATGACGGTTCTTTACAAGTAGCAGCCGAGTTTGTGCAACAAAATCCTGGCTTTAGCCTCGTAATTTATCCGCATCCGGTTTATCACGAAAACCACCCAATTTATCAAGAGCAAGAGAAAATCAAACGCGAAAACTATCTTGATACTTTTACTAATTTTGGTATTGAAGCACTTAAATCTCTTGCCGAGAAAAATGGCGATACCGATCCATGGGTATTTAAAGCAGATGCAGACCAAATTTATGATGCAAGTTTATTAAGTGAGCAGTTTGAGCAAATTCTTGCCGTGCCGTCAAATCACATTAAAGTAAACTACTTTGTTAAATTAGACTTGCACTATGCGCCAGAAACCGACACTTTATACTATTTACGCACTAAAATTAGATCAACTAATTTTCTCGTAAAAGCTAAATACCTGCATACAGGAATGGTAATCGAAGAAGACAAAGCTAAAGAAGTATACTTCTTTGAAGACCAGCAAACAGACAAGTTTACGTTTAAGCAATCACTAAAAGGTCTAGGAAACTTTTTCAAGTACCGCTTTATGCATAAAGACAAGCGTAACTCTTTTAAAGAAGGAGTTAACAACCATGGTAAGTACGCGAGTCTAAGTGAAGCGCAAAGATATGCTTTACATACTATGCGGGAAATTCCTGCTAACTACACAGGCTTTTTAAATTCGATTCACTTTAAATATCTAAAACATGTACACTCGGGTAATTGCATAGCTTTACCTGCAGGAATGGTGTATCAAGACTTTTTAGCTTCGCAAGGTTATCGTGATCTGCTTGCTAAATACCCAGCTCTTGCCCAAAGTAATATTTTAACTTCGCCAGACGTGATTTTAAGTTGTTGTCATAATATGAACTTCCGTAAGGCACATGAATTTAAAGCTTTACGTGACTTCTATGCTCAATTACGTTTAGCCTCTTCGAATTCTGAAGTATGAAAAAACCAGAAGTAATCCTTACGGTAAAACACCTATCTAAATCTTATTTTGACTCCAAGCTGTTTCGCAAAAAGCACTTGGTGGTAGATAGTGTTGACTTTAAAGTTTACCAGGGAGAAATTTTTGGCATTACGGGGCACAACTCTTGTGGTAAATCTACGCTAGCTAAGTTGCTTTCAGGGCTAGTAGAACCTGACGCTGGGGAAATTATTTTTGCTGAGCGTGAATTATATTACGGCGATGTTAAATATCGTCGCCACCATATACGTATTGCTAAAACAGACATTGTAGAGAGCTTTAGTTTACCTCTGGATGTAAATGAGTTTTTACGTTTGCCTTTACAACTAGCAGGGATTGAAGAGCAAGGAATTATTTCCCAAACGTTAAGATTTCTTGAAGCTCCCCTAGATTTATGCAATAAGCCCTTAGCTCGACTCAATAACCAAGAACAAGCACTAGTGGCTCTTGCACATAGTCTAGTTCTTGATCCTGAAATAGTAATAGTTGATGATATTTTTGCTACTTGTGATCTGTCCTTTAAAGGTGTTTTAGTTAATATTCTTTTACGCTTACAAGAAAGAGGCAAAACTATTATTCTGATTACCTCAGATCTAGGCATAATAAAACACTTGAGTGATAGAGTAATGGTGTTACAAGACGGGGTGATCGAAGATCTAGGCACTACCTACGATATTCTCACCAATAGCCACAATGAGTTTATTAACCGTTTAGTTAAAAGCTATTTTGGTCGTCAACTTAAGTCTGCCGATTGGCTTTATTCTTTTAAAGAATTTTAGGATCTCCAAGTTGAGATCCTATTTTTTTTGCTCAGATTTGTCTGAGTTTGTTTTGTTTACCTGTTCTTGTAGTCTCTTGCCTCGTTTTTACTTTGTTTTGTCTTATTTTGCTTTTATTTGCCATATCTGAGCTTGCTTTTAATTTAACTTTTCTAATCTTGCTTTTAATTTACCCCTTATAATCTTGCCTCTCTTTACCCTATTAGGACTAGTTTTCCCTTACCTAGATTACCTACTTATGCTTTCTAATCCCCCTTGACCCTTAGAGTTAAATTAAGTAGAATAAATATTAGCCCGCTAATCTGTGGAGATAATTTTATTTTTTTTATTGATGTTACTACTTATTTAGATCTCTCAGACTTTGGCTTGTCGGGGTTAGCGGAGCATAACACAAATTCAAAATACTTATGTAAGGAGAGATTATGCCTAAACTACGTTCGGCAACGAGTACGCAAGGACGCAATATGGCAGGGGCTCGTGCGTTATGGCGAGCAACAGGAATGCAAGAAAGCGATTTTGGTAAACCAATAATTGCTGTGGTAAACTCATTTACCGAGTTTGTTCCAGGACATGTGCATTTACGAGATATAGGTAAACTAGTAGCTGAGCAAATTGAAGCTACAGGACTAGCTGTTGCCAAAGAATTTAATACCATTGCCGTAGATGACGGTATTGCCATGGGGCATGGTGGTATGCTTTATTCTTTACCTTCGCGTGATTTAATTGCAGATTCAGTAGAATATATGGTTAATGCCCATTGTGCTGATGCCATGGTTTGTATTTCTAACTGTGACAAGATCACCCCAGGTATGTTAATGGCAGCCATGCGTCTAAACATTCCCACCATCTTTGTTTCTGGCGGTCCTATGGAAGCGGGTAAAACAAAACTGTCAGATTTACTCATTCGCGTGGATCTAGTAGATGCCATGATTCAAAGTGCCGATAAAAACGTTAGTGACGAATGCGTTGATGCCATTGAAAAAGCTGCTTGTCCAACCTGTGGTTCGTGCTCTGGTATGTTCACTGCCAACTCCATGAACTGTTTAACCGAGGCTTTAGGCTTAAGTTTACCTGGTAATGGTTCTATGCTTGCCACTCATGCTGACCGCAAAGAGTTATTTATCCAAGCTGGTAAGCAAATTGTTGAGCTCTGTCGTCGTTATTATCAAGAAGATGATGATCGTGTACTTCCTCGTTCGATTGCTTCTTTTGCTGCTTTTGAAAATGCCATGAGTTTAGATATTGCCATGGGTGGTTCTTCTAATACCGTGCTCCACTTATTAGCAGCAGCCCAAGAAGCAGAAGTTGACTTTACCATGGCGGACATAGATCGTCTTTCGCGCCAAGTTCCTTGCTTAGTAAAAGTTGCCCCGAATACAAATAAATATCACATGGAAGATGTGCATAGAGCGGGGGGAATTATGGCAATTCTAGGTGAACTGCAAAGAGCTAATCTTCTGCATCTAGATACCAACACTGTCCTAGGTTTAACTTTAGGCGAGCAACTAAAACAATACGATGTAATCCAAAATCAAGATGCTGAGTTAGCTAAGTTCTTCCGTGCAGGTCCAGCAGGAATTCGTACGACTAAAGCTTTTTCTCAAGCTTGTCGTTGGGATAGTCTCGATACAGACCGTGAGCAAGGATGTATTCGGAGTAAAGAGCATGCCTATAGCCAAGAAGGTGGCTTAGCTATGCTTTCGGGGAATATGGCACTAGACGGTTGTATTGTTAAAACCGCTGGAGTAGATGAAGAAATCTGGAAGTTTAGTGGACCAGCAATTGTTTTTGAGAGTCAAGAAGATGCCGTGGAAGGAATTCTCGGTGGTAAGGTAAAAGCTGGGCAGGTAGTGGTAATTCGTTATGAAGGACCTAAAGGTGGTCCAGGGATGCAAGAAATGCTCTATCCAACCAGTTACCTTAAATCTGTCGGCTTAGGTAAAGCCTGTGCTCTGGTTACGGACGGACGTTTTTCTGGAGGTACTTCAGGTCTGTCCATTGGGCATGTTTCTCCTGAAGCTGCTGCAGGTGGGGCTATAGGTCTAGTAAGAGACGGAGATATTATCGATATAGATATTCCATCTCGTAGTATTAACCTACGCCTCAGTGAGCAAGAATTAGCCAGCCGTCGTCAAGAGCAAGATGCTAAAGGTTGGCAACCTGCCAATCGTCAACGCGAAGTATCCTTTGCTTTAAAAGTATTTGGGCATTTTGCTACTTCGGCAGATAAGGGCGCAGTAAGGGATAAAAGTAAATTAGGTTAAGCTAAACTTAGTTTAATTTAGCTAACTTAGGAGAGTTCCTAAACTAGCTAATTTCAGTTCTTAGGCTAACTAAGTTATGTCCTTAAGCTCACCAAGAACAGGAAAAAAAATTTAATTATTCTTTTATTAAAAAACCTCTGGGTCTTAGATAGATCCAGAGGTTTTTTTGATTAAGCAAAGTCCTTAATTGAGATTAAGCGAAGTCCTTAATTGAGATTAAGCGCAGAAAATCTGTTTCAGGGTCAATTATATTAAGCTCACGAGCTTGATTTTCAAGGTTAGTCAGAGTAGGCACTAAGAGTTGTGCTTTTTTTAAGCGGAGTAAGTGGCGACTTAAACTAGAGTGATTGAGAAATTTTTCTTGTAAAGTGATGTCTAAAAACCAAGCATATTCAGGATTATAGTCTAATTCGCGTGTAACTTTACGAAAGCTTTTATTTTCCAGTAAAGATAAAAACACTACTTTACATATTAAAACAGGATCTATATTTGGACGTCCCATTTTATGGGTATATACAGAGGTAGTCAGGGGGCGAATAAAACTAAAATCAAGATACTTTTTTGCCACTACTAAAGGAGAGCTAGCACTTAAGCTCTCAGGTAAGTCGAGGTCACTTACAGGTATATGTTCTTTATACAAAATATATGTTCCTTAAAAAAGTCCTCTAGAGTATAAAACTTTAAAGGACTTTAAATTAAACCTAAGGATTTAGAGGTTTTTTTCAACAAAAGTGTTAATGTGATCAATCATTAGATCTGCAAGTTTACGCAGAGATTGTTCACTAGCAAAAGCATTATGCGGGGTAATAAAGAGATTATATTCTTCGAGACCTGCTTGCACTAATGGATTGTCTTTTGGTGGAGGTTCAGCACTTAATACATCAAGAGCAGCCCCACCTATGCGACGTTCTCTAAGAGCGTTAGCTAGATCTTGTTCATTAATTAAGCCCCCACGACCTGTGTTAATTAAGAATGCAGTATTCTTCATTAAGGCTAAAAAGTCGTTATTAACTATTCCTACAGTCGAAGGAGTTAATGGGCAGTGTAAAGTAATATAATCTGCTTGTCCAATTGCTGATTTAAACTCAGTATAACCCGGTCTTACTTGGTCAGCATTGTGGCGTTCGGCAAAGAGCACGCGCAGACCTAAAGCTTGAGCTTTTTGCGCTACAAGGTTACCTATATTACCTTTACCTACAATTACTAGAGTTTTACCTGCTACATCAAAAATAGGATAGTCATAATAGGTAAAGCATTTTTGCTCCGACCAACGCGCACTTAATTGGTCTCTTGACCAGCCATGGAAACTGCGTGATAAAGCAAAAATAAAGCCAATTACATGCTCAGCTACTGAGTTTGAGGAATAACCTTCAACGTTTTGCACAGCAATACCTAGTTCTTTAGCAGCCTCTAGGTCAACGTTGTTAGTTCCAGTAGCAGGAATTTGAATGAGCTTTAATTTCCCTATAGCAGCAAGTTTTTCTAAAACAGGACGGTCAAGAACTACTTTTGAGGAAATAATAATATCAGCGTCTTTACAACGCTCAAAAGTTTGATCAGGGGTAGTATAAGGGTAGTTAACCCAATTATGTTCGAAGTTTAACTTCTTTAGTTGGTAGTTAGGTGGATAATGTAAGGCATCTAAGAATACAACATTTAACATAATGCATACCTCTGTTTTTTAGTTTAAGGGGGAAAAGCTATTTAAAGCTTTTAATTAAGTCATCTAATTGTTTAATTTGACTTAAGAAGTTAGCTAACTCAGCAAAAGGAGTTGCCGAAGGACCATCACATTTAGCTTGGGCTGGGTTAGGGTGAGCTTCCATAAATAAGCCTGCTAAGCCAGTTGCCATACCTGCACGTGCTAGTTCTAGAGCTTGTTTGCCACGTCCACCTGAAGCAGCTCCCATAGGGTCACGACATTGTAAACTGTGCGTTACATCAAAAATTACCGGAGCATTGTCTGATACATCTTTCATGGTTTTAAAGCCAAGCATATCAACTACAAGGTTGTCATAGCCAAAGCAACTTCCACGTTCACAAAGAATTAATTGATCATTGCCTGCTTCACGGAATTTTTCTACAATGTTTTTCATTTGGGCTGGGGAAATAAATTGAGGTTTTTTAATATTAATTACTGCCCCAGTTTTAGCCATAGCATCTACAAGGTCGGTTTGACGCGCTAAGAAAGCAGGTAATTGAATTACGTCTACTACCTCAGCTACAGGTTGACATTGTTCTTCAGTGTGTACATCAGTGATAATAGCTACATTGTCGAATTCTTCTTTTAATTTAGCAAAAATTTCTAAGCCTTGTTCCATCCCTGGACCACGGTAAGAGTGAATCGAGGAACGATTTGCTTTATCAAAAGAAGCTTTGAATACGTAAGGAATACCTAGTTTTTGCGTAATTTCTAAGTAGGTTTCTACTGCTTTACGCGCAAAATCTAAGTCTTCTAATACGTTAATTCCACCAAATAAAACAAAAGGTTTATCGTTGGCAACAATGATTTTATCCTGAATTTTTACTTCTTGCATAATTGTCTGATTAAATTAATTAGTAATTCTCTATATTATACCGTAAGTTATAGCAAATATTGGGCAATAAGGCAAAAAAGGTTCGCTAAGCGAACCTTTTTTACTATTTATTATTTTGCTACTTGAATAACTTCTTGACCGTACATGTATTTACGTAAAGCTTCTGGGATTACAATTGAACCATCAGCTTGTTGGTAGTTTTCTAAAATAGCTACTAAAGTACGAGAAAGAGCTAGACCCGAACCATTTAAAGTATGTACTAATTCAGGTTTTTTGCTTCCTTCACGACGGAAACGAGCTTTCATACGGCGCGCTTGGAAGTCACCCATGTTTGAACATGAAGAGATTTCACGATAAGTGTTTTGCGCAGGTAACCATACTTCAAGGTCATAAGTTTTTTGTGCGCTAAAGCCCATGTCACCAGTACATAAAACAATACGGCGGTAAGGTAAACCTAATTTTTCGAGAATAGATTCAGCTTGAGCTGTTAGTTTTTCTAATTGCTCCATAGAATCTTCAGGTTTACTAATGTGTACTAATTCAACTTTTTCAAATTGGTGCAGACGGATACAACCGCGTGTATCACGACCATAGCTACCTGCTTCAGAACGGAAGCATGGAGTGTGCGAACAAAAACGTAAAGGTAATTCTTTATCGTTAAGAATTTGGTCGGCAACTAGGTTAGTTACTGGTACTTCTGCCGTTGGAATTAAGTAATAGGTTTTATCACCTTGGTCATCAATAGGTTTAATTTGGAAGAGGTCTTCAGCAAATTTTGGTAATTGCCCTGTACCAAAAAGAGTTTCTTGGTTTACCATATAAGGAACGTAAACTTCTTGATAACCAGCTTTATAGTGCTCTTCAAGCATAAATTGAATTAAAGCACGGTGTAAACGGGCAATATCGCTTTTAAATACTACAAAACGCGAACCAGTTAAACGAGCTGCTGATTTGAAGTCGATACCGTCAGTAAGTTCACCTAGATCAACATGATCTTTTACCTCAAAATCAAAAGTACGAGGCGTACCCCAACGTTTGATTTCTACGTTATCATTTTCGTCTTTGCCTAGTGGAACTTCGTCAGCTGGTAAATTAGGTAAGCGCGATGCTATATCAAAAAGTTGTTGTTGCACTTGAGCTAATTGAGCTTTTTCTTGATCAAGGTTTTGCCCTAAAGCATTAGCTTGAGCAATTAGCTCATCAGCATTTTCCCCTTTAGCACGAGCACGACCTACAAGACCTGCTAACTCGTTACGTTTAGCTTGGGTAGATTCGGTTGAAGTTTGTAATTGCGCTCTTTGGCTTTCTAAGCTTTTTACTAATTCAACATCTAAGTCAACATTACGTTTTAATTTTAAGAGACGAGCAACTTCTTCAGTTTGCGTGCGTAGTAAAACTGGATCTAACATTTTAGCTTACCCTATAAAATAAAAAATATTATTTATCTCATCTGAGATTTCTTTTTCACCATATAACATTATAAAGGAAAGGCAAAAAAGTTTTTAACTTTTTTGCCTTGGTTTGCTTAAAGATTGCGTACTTTAATTTGCCCATCGAGCTGACGTTTGTGCAGGGTACGTTTAGTGCGGTCAATAACCTCACCAGCAAGTTGCCCACAAGCTGCATCTATATCATCACCACGAGTTTTACGCACCGTTGCTACCATATTGTATTGTTCGGTAAGAACTTTTTGGAAGCGATCGATACGCGAGTTAGACGAACGTCCATAAGGAGCGCCTGGGAAAGGGTTCCATGGAATTAGGTTAACTTTACATGGGGTGTTTTTGAGTAATTGAGCTAACTCATGAGCTTGCTCCATAGAGTCGTTAATGTGATCTAGCATTACATACTCAATAGTTACCTTACCACGGTTAGCCGGAGCTTGAGAAATAAAGTTTTGTACTGCTTCTAAAAATTGAGCAATATTGTACTTTTTATTAATTGGCATGATTTCATTACGTAGCTCATCATTAGGAGCATGTAAAGAAATAGCTAAAGCACAGTCAATTTTACCCGCAATAATATTTAAAGCTGGGACTACGCCCGAAGTAGAAATAGTTACGCGACGTTTAGAAAGACCATAGCCCAGATCATCGAGCATAATGCGCAGAGCAGGAAGAACATTATTTACATTTAATAAAGGTTCGCCCATCCCCATCATTACCACATTGGTAATTGGACGCTCACCATAACCGCCAATTTCTTTAATGCGTTGGTTAGCACGCCATACTTGGCCAATAATTTCGGCAACGCTTAGGTTTTTATTAAACCCTTGTTGAGCTGTAGAACAAAAGGCACACTCTAAAGCACAACCAACTTGGGAAGAAACGCACAGAGTCCCACGCTCTGGTTCAGGAATAAATACCGTTTCAATTTGTTGTTCGCCAACTTGCATTGCCCACTTAATGGTACCGTCGGCAGAAATTTGTTCTACGGCAATTTCAGGAGCTTGAATTTCGCAGTTTTCTTGGAGAAACTGACGCATATCCTTGGAAATATTAGTCATGGCATCAAAATCACTTACGCCGTGCTGATAAATCCATTTCATTAGCTGCTGAGCTCGAAAGGCTTTGTGGCCATGACCTAATAAGTATTCTTTGAGGCCTTGGATATCAAAATTTAAAAGATTAGTTTTACTCATCGATAGTTAAAAATGAAATAATAAATGAACTTATGATCAATTAGAAAAAGAGCTATGCTAATTGACTGCGTAAATTATACCAGAAAAATATTCATTTTTGTTGTTTTTCAAGCGTAAAAGGAACGAGTTAAGCTCGTTCCTTTTTTTTATTCTTGTTCTAAATGACGATTAAGATTGTGGATAACCTTAGCAATAGTTTTTACTACTTCAAGGCTACCAGCAATAACTTCGTCGCTTTCTAAGTAGCGATTGCCACCTTGGAAGTCAATTACCAGAGCATTAGCTTCACGGGCAATTAAGTCCCCGGCAGCTATATCCCATGACTTAACACCTTCTTCGTAATAACCATCAAAACGACCTGCGGCTACATAGCAAAGATCTAGAGCAGCTGAACCTAGGCGACGTACATCTGCCATGCCTAGATCAAATAAAGCTGGTAATAAAGCTAATTGACGGGTTAGGCGATGTGGTTCTTTAAAAGCATAACCTGTAGTAATTACTTTACCTGCTACGCCCGAGCCTTTAGCATCTGGTTCTAAACGTAAACGACGATCGTTTAAGAAAGATCCTCCCCCTTTAACCGCAGTGAAAAGTTCATCACTAATTGGATTGAACACTACGGCTGCTACAGTTTCACCATTTTCTTGTACAGCAATAGACACCGCAAAATGAGGGTTACCCATAATAAAGTTACGCGTACCATCAAGAGGATCAATAATCCAAGTGTGTTTGCCCAGAACTTTATATTTTTTTGGCGTAAAAGCAGTGGCAGTTTCTTCGGCAACAATAAAGTCTTCAGGGAAAGCACGTTTAATTACGGCAATAATTGCTTCTTCAGAAGCTTTATCAATATTACTTACGTAATCGTTTACCCCTTTAGTTTCCACTACAAGGTTGTTGCGGTTATAAAAACCATCGCGTAAAATTTCGGCAGCTGCAAAAGCCGCTTTTTTGGCAATGGCAAGAAGAGATTTGCTCATGAGTAGATTCTCGCTTAGTTAGACAATATTTAGAGGCATATTATAACACAAAAGCAAGGGGCTTAAATATTCATTGCTTCCCAAATGCCAAGAAAGTTTTGATCCATTTCTTGGGCTGGGCATTTACATTTATCTTCGCCGATAATGCGGGCAGGGACGCCAGCAGCCGTGCAATAAGGAGGCACAGGTTTGAGTACTACGGAGTTAGCCCCAATTTTAGCATTTTCGCCAATGCTAATATTGCCGAGAATTTTTGCTCCTGCTCCTATGAGCACTCCAGCCCCAATTTTAGGGTGACGATCACCACATTCTTTGCCTGTACCGCCAAGGGTAACGCCTTGCAGAATTGAAACATTATCAGCAATGGCTGTAGTTTCACCAATTACTATGCCTGTGGCATGGTCAAGCATTATCCCTGCTCCAATTTGGGCAGCAGGGTGAATATCCACGCCCAGAACTGCCGAAATTTCATTTTGCAGGAAAATAGCCAGATCTACGCGTCCTTGTTGCCAGAGGTAATGGGTAATACGGTAAGCTTGCAGAGCATGGAAGCCTTTGAGATAAAGTAAAGGAGTCATTAATTTATCGACAGCAGGATCGCGTTCTACCACTGCTAGCATATCTTTTGCTACTGCAGTAATAATTTGCGGATCCTGATCAAGGGCTTCTTGAATAATCTCGCGCAAAGAAACGGCCGCCATTACCGAGCCCGAGCCAAGCTTTTGGGCAAGAATATAACTTAAAGCCTTGCAGAGGCTATCGTGCGTTAAAATAGTTGCGTGGAAAAAGCTTGCCAACATAGGTTCGTGTTGAGCAGCCTGCTCGGCTTCTTGACGTACGCGTTGCCATACTTGGTTTGCCATGATTTATTCCTTATTTGTTTGAACTAGTTACTATTATAAAGGATTACGAAAAACTATTCCATTTAGCTTATTTTGTGGTATGATCTTAGTTAGGTAAAAAATAAACGCCATAAGGAACAATAACCATGCAAATTTTTGAAGATAATTCATATACCATTGGTCGTAGCCCATTAGTGCGTTTAAAACATTTTGGTCATAATGGCAATATTTTAGCTAAAATTGAAGGCCGTAACCCGAGCTTTAGTGTAAAAGACCGTATTGGTGCCAACATGGTATGGCAGGCAGAAAAAGACGGTACTTTAACTAAAGATAAAGAAATTGTTGATGCAACTTCTGGGAATACGGGGATAGCTCTTGCTTATGTTGCAGCAGCTCGTGGTTATAAATTAACTTTAACCATGCCTGAAACTATGAGTATTGAGCGTCGTCGTTTATTACGTGCTTTAGGGGCAACTTTAGTGTTAACTGAAGGGGCTAAAGGAATGAAGGGAGCAATTGAAAAAGCTCAAGAAATTGTTGCTTCAGATCCAGAACGTTACATTACCCTCAAACAATTTGAAAACCCAGCTAACCCTGCTATTCATGAAGCAACTACTGGTCCTGAAATCTGGTCAGATACTGACGGAAAAATTGATGTGTTAGTTGCAGGTGTAGGTACAGGTGGGACTATTACAGGGGTAAGTCGTTACATTAAAAATACCCAGGGTAAAGCGATTACTAGTGTGGCAGTTGAACCTGCTGAATCACCAGTAATTAGCCAAACTCTAGCAGGTGAAGAAGTACAACCTGGTCCACATAAAATCCAAGGGATTGGGGCAGGCTTTATTCCAAAAAACCTAGATCTTAGTTTAGTTGACCGTGCTGAAACTGTAGATAGTCAAACTGCTATGGATACAGCTCGTAAACTTATGGAAAAAGAAGGGATTCTTGGCGGAATTTCTTCTGGAGCAGCTTTAGCTGTAGCCGATCGTTTAGCTAAAACGCCAGAATTCCAAGATAAACTTATTGTTGTAGTGCTTCCTTCAGCTTCAGAGCGTTATTTAAGTACGCCTCTATTTGCTGATATCGAAGCCTAAGCATTTAAAAAGACCTGAGAAGTAATTCTTAGGTCTTTTTTTTACTTTTTTTATATAATAAGTATCATCTAAGATCTCGCTTTTTGTTTTAACAAAAAGCCCGCATAAGAGCAAGTATACTTATGGATGCCCAACAAATTAATGCGGCTAATGCCCAACTAACCATTTTTATTGTTCCGAACAACGAAGAACATACTTATGAGAATATCGGAACTATTTATACGGCCCTTTATCTTTCGAACCAAAATTGGCCAATTTTTTTACTCGATATTGAAGGATCTTCACAAAAATTAATTAATCCTTCGCGTTCGGTAGATCTTGAGGTATTAAAAGATCTCGATTTACACAATCCAAATCGTCACTACTTTTTTATTATTCAAGATCACAAAAGTGAAAACATTATTAAACTCAAGCAAGCTCTAGGCGTACAAGCAACCTATAGCCCAGATGAACTTGAGGCACTAGCCTTAGAACCAGGCTTTAATCCGCAGTATAGTGAGAAAAAGAACATTCAACGTGCCTTTGGTAATGGGGCTTATGTTTATTTTGTTCTTTGTATTGACTATATGACCCGTTTACACCGTAACTGGGACAGTTTAAGTCAAATTGAAGCCTTTAACTTTGATGCCTACTATATTCGTGGTACAGCTAGTGGACAAATGTTTAATAGTGTAGCAACCAATTACCCGCAAATTCTTAATAAACCGCGGATAATAGCTACGCCTACTATAGCTACAGAAGTGCAAATAGCACCCAAAAAGCTCAAAGTTTGTTTTACTGAAACCATGTTCCGCTTTATGGCAATGAAAAATATTAAGTTTTTCTTTGCTTCTCAAGCTCCAGAACTCTTTTCTCGGGTTGAATTTGTAGATTTATCCGAGTCTTTAGTGCACCAAGTGCGTCAACACCTCAATGAATCGGCAATTTTTATTGCTTTAGATATGGGAATTGAATACCCAAATCTTGTTCCAGAGGCAATGCTTGCTGGCAATGTGGTGCTGGGCTTTAGTGGAGCTTATGATAATCTTGCTGTCGTTGATAACTTTGCCGACTTCTCTCCGGAAGGAAGCTATTTAGATATTGCCCAAAAACTGGTAAATTATATCCAGCAGTATGAAGAAAAACTTGCTCAAGAGCCAGATTACTTACATCCTTTGGCACATCAAGCACGTTTATATGCTCAGGATAACTTTACGGTTGAGCGTTTAAAAAGCAATATGCTCAGTTTAATGCGAGCCCTACATTTAAATGTAAATTAGAGGTGTTATGTATAATTACTATACCAATGATGTCGAAATAGTTCCTGGAGAAAATGGCGGCTCCAAAGTAAAATCACGCTTTTTCTTTTTTATGGCAAGTCCACCTGTAACTGGTGGGGATCTGGTTTTAGTTGAGCATGCCAAAAAACTTATAGCTGCTGGCGTAGATGCACGCATTCTCTTTTTACCAAATGAATCTTTTGGTAATTTACACAGTGATTTTCCTCCTGATGTACCAATAAATTTACTTAATGCCGATCTAGTTCTTACTCCTGCAGACTTTGTGGTAGTAGGAGAGTCGCAAGGTCCATTGTATCGCGATATGCGTCACTGGATGGATCGAGATTTACCTAAGTTACCTAAGTTTATTGTCTTTAATCAGGCCGTGCACTGGACAGCTAATTCCTTTGTCAATCGTCAAGAGTTTAACTCATTGCACTTTGCGGGGTTACTTTGTGCTAGTCCTTTTGTGAAAAAGTATCTCGAAGAGGTAATGGGCTTTGAGTTAAATAAAGTATTCAAAGCTGTACACATAGTTTGCCCCGCAACTGAAATTCCTGCTTCGATTCTAGCCTTACCAGGTTCGTTAGAGCGAAGTCAACAAGAGCAACCGCCGAAGTGCCGGATTAGCTTTATTCACAGCCTGCGCAAACGTGCTGATGAGATTCATACGTTAAAATTACTCTTTTTAAGTAAATATCCTGAGTATGCCAATAAAGTAGAATTTGATATAATTAAAAAGAAAACGCACGAGCAAACTTTAGGCATTATGCGTCAAAGCGATATTTTTATTGCTTCGGGCTATATGGATTCGCACAATCTTCCTGCCGTTGAAGCCATGGCTTGTGGTTGTCATGTTTTAGGTTATACGGGCTTAAGCATGAAAGCCGATTACTTTAATAGCCAAAACGGTTGGTGGTTTGAGAGCGAAGGGCAAATGCAAAAGAATTTGATGCTATTAAAACAGGCTGTTGATCTTTATTATGATCAACGCCCAAATAGTCGAGCTTTACGTCAAAGTATTATTGCTCATGCCCAACAAACAGTGGCTAAACTCTTTAGTCCAACAAGTGACAATACCCAAATTATTGACGCTTATTTAGATATTTGGCAAAAAACTGTTGGCTTGCATTTCCAAGAGAGTACAGTTTTTGCTAGTAAAGAACGCGGAACCTTTAAAAATCCGTAATTTTTTCGAACTTTTAGTTACTTTTGCTTGTCTAAGAAAAGTATATTCCCAATTTACCCTATCTTTTTAGCTTATTGGTGGACTTATGAAATTTACAAAAACATTAAGTGCTTTAACTTTAGTTACAGCTTTAACTTTTGCTGCAAGTGCAAACGCAGCAACTAACTTTGCAGAGCAAAAATTCCGTCTTGACACTAACGTTGGTTTTAAAATCACTAACTATAGCGTAAAAGACAGCAGTGTTCACTTTAACTCAGGTTCATTCCAATTAAACCTAGCTGGTCACTATTTTGTATTCAATAACAATTCTGTGGCTGTAGGTGTTGGTGCTGAAGCTGGTGCTTCTCTTGGTACTTCAACAATTGGTGGTTCATACAACCACACTCAATCACAAGTAGTTGACTCAACTGTAACTACTAACTACGATCGTAGCTATAAAGACTACAATGGTGGTTTAAGTGTATTAGCTCAATTTAACGTAGAAAATAGCGTATTTACTCCTTACGTACAATTTAGCGTAGGTTATCAAGAAGCTAAATTACGTTTTTTAGGCGAAAAATTCAAATATGATGGCGTGTATACTAAACTAGGTGCAGGTGTTTCATGGACTAACGGTTTTACCGCTGGAGCTTATGTAACCTACTTACCTAGCCAAAGCTCATCTGTTGATAACATCGACAAAGCAAGTGCTTACTCTGTAGGCTTCTTAGCTGGTTGGAAATTCTAATTTTTGCTTTAACCCTAGACGCAAAGGCGTCTAGGGTTTGCTATAATAAAAAAACGTACGTTAATGAGGATTTTATTATGCATAAATTAGCTAAATTAGGGGCTGTAGTTTGTCTAGGCCTTGGCTCGTTGAGCCTAGCTCCAACTGCAGGAGCTTATTTATCAGGCGGAGTTTCTTACTTTAGTCAAGATTACGGCAATAACTTAAAAGCAACTGGGACAAGATTTAATCTTTCTACAGGTTTATCTTTCTCTTTTCCGTCTTTAATTGGACCTTCTTACTATAAAAGCACAGGTCTAGCTGTAGGTCTAGATTTAGGTTACTCGAATGGTACTTTAAATACTTACAGCAATGGCTCAAACAGCTATTATGACCTTTCGGCTGGGGTATCAGGTACTGTAACTTTTGGTTTTGATTATGTACAGCCATTTGTAAAAGCGGGGGTAGGTTATACTGGAGCTCGTTTTTACAGTGATTACTACTATGGCGGTCACTATTACGAATTTGGCGTAGGGGCAAAACTGCTTAATGCATTTACGGCAGGAGTAACCTACCGTCATTCAGAAATTAGCCGTCATAATCACGACTTAAGTGCTAACTCTTACTCAGTTTATGTAGGCGTAAGCTTCTAATAATAAAAAAAGATCTTGTTGTAAATCAGGATCTTTTTTTATTGCAATTTAATTGCTTGTCCAGGTAAAAGAGTTATAGGGGATTCTACTTAGTAAAAGATCTAAGCCATATACACTAACCTACATTAACCTACATTAACAAACAAACTCTACTAGTAACCTAGAGTAGAAATCACTAAGCCATAAGCAAAGATTGAGCAAGAGAAAATCCTTCTCGCAATAAACCCTGAGCCACTATAAATAATAATCAAGAAAGGGTAAGTACTAGCAAAGAGGCAATGTACCCTAACCTGAAAGTAACAACCTCTAATCAACAAGCAATAACTGATAAGCAACAAGCGATAACTGATAAGCAACAAGCGATAACTGATAAGCAACAAGCAATAACTGATAAGCAACAAGCAATAACTCTAACCAACAAGCCCTTTCTCTAAGCACAATTACTAAGCATTTGTTAATAAGATACGCCTAAATTGAATTACCTCTAATTTAAATAATTTACTAGCTTAAGCAAGCTCGCAAAGTGATTCTCAGCCTCTAAAAAGCCAAGCTAAAAGGCTAATTTTTCTCGCAACAAGAACTAAGAAAAATTATTACTGTATTTACGTCTATACGCCTAAAAATCAGGTAAAAGAATTGATTTTTTTGGAGCTTAGCGGTATTATAAAGAGGCAAAAAACAACTAATAATCTTTAGAAATAAGGAAAAAAATATGGCGAATACGCTAAATCTAAAACCTTTACATGATACAGTAGTAATTAAACTTGTAGACGGTGAAGAAAAAACAGCTTCAGGTTTAATTTTAACCGCAAAAACTCAACTGCAATATGCTCAAGTAGTTGCTGTAGGTACAGGTTATCCTTCAGATACAGGTAGTCTAATTCCTTTAAATGTGGCTGTAGGTGATACAGTAATCCTACATCCTAATACTACAAACCTTGTTGAATACGAAGTAGAAGGACAAAAAGTAGTGTTCATCTCAGAACGTGCAATTATGGCTGTGGTAACTAAATAAGGAGAAAAAAAATGGCTGCTAAAGATTTAATTTTTAATAATGAAATGCGTGTAAAAATGTTCCACGGTGTGGATACTTTAGCTAACGCAGTAAAAATTACTCTTGGACCTAAAGGTCGTAATGTAATTATTGAGCGTAAATTTGGGGCTCCATTAATTACTAAAGACGGTGTATCTGTAGCACGTGAAATCGAATTAAAAGATAAATTCGAAAACATGGGGGCACAATTAGTTAAAAAAGTTGCCCAAGACGCTAATGACCTTGCAGGTGATGGTACAACTACAGCAACAGTTTTAGCGCAAGCGTTTATTCGTGAAGGCTTAAAAGTTGTTAATGCTGGTTTAAATCCTATGGATGTTAAACGAGGCATAGATAAAGTTGTAGCTGCAACTGTAGCTAACTTAAAAGAATTATCTACTCCTGCTTCAGATAATAAATCTATCCAACAAGTAGCAACTATTTCTGCAAACAATGACGAAGAAGTTGGTAGCCTTATTGCTCAAGCTATGCAAAAAGTAGGCAACAATGGGGTAATTACTATCGAAGACGGTACTGGCTTTAATGATGAGCTAGTAGTGGTAGAAGGGATGCAATTTGATCGTGGTTACTTAAGTCCATATTTTGCTAACCGTACAGACAATGCAACCGCAGAATTTGATTCGCCATATATTTTACTTGTAGACGGTAAATTAAATAGCTTACGTGAAATTTTACCAATTCTTGAAGGGGTAAATAAACAATCTAAACCTCTAGTAATTATTGCCGAAGACTATGAGTCTGAAGTATTATCTGGTTTAGTATTAAACTCAGCACGTGGCGTTCTTAAAGTAGTAGCTGTTAAAGCTCCTGGCTT
The DNA here is from genome assembly GCF_003585925.1 of Psittacicella melopsittaci. Taxonomy (GTDB): domain Bacteria; phylum Pseudomonadota; class Gammaproteobacteria; order Enterobacterales; family Psittacicellaceae; genus Psittacicella; species Psittacicella melopsittaci. The sequence continues at coordinate 8,979 of NZ_NRJH01000064.1, read as the reverse complement.
TGGTGATCGTCGTAAAGCTATGCTACAAGATTTAGGTATTTTAACGCGTGCAACGGTAATTGAAGAACAACTAGGCATAGATTTATCTCGTACTGGTCTAGAAGTACTAGGTAGTGCTAAACGTGTTGTAGTATCTAAAGACTCTACAACTATTATTGACGGAGCTGGTAGTGCCGAAGATATAGCTAACCGTGTGGCAGCTATTCGTCATGAATTAGAAAACACTACTTCTGAATACGATATTGAAAAACTAAATGAACGTATTGCTAAACTTTCAGGTGGCGTAGCGGTAATTAAAGTAGGTGGTGCTACTGAAGTAGAAATGAAAGAGAAAAAAGATCGTTTTGATGATGCTCTTTCAGCAACACGTGCGGCAGTAGCCGAAGGGGTTGTACCTGGTGGCGGTGTAGCTTTAATTCGTTCTTCAGCAAACTTAAATATCCAAGCAGAAAACGATGAGCAAGCTGCAGGTATTCGTCTAGCTCTTAAAGTTATGGAAGCTCCTTTACGTCAAATCGTAACTAACTGTGGTTTAGAAGCTTCAGTAATTATTGATCGTGTACGTAATGGTCAAGGTGACTTTGGTTTTAATGCTCGTACAGAAGAATACGGCAATATGTTAGAAATGGGTATTCTTGACCCTGCTAAAGTAACGCGTGTAGCTCTAGAAAAAGCAGCTTCAATTGCGACTTTAATGTTAACTACCGAATGTATGATCGTTGAAGAAGACGAACCAGAAGCTCCTGTAGCTAATGGCATGGGTGGTTACATGTAAGAACTTTTTTCTTGTAACAAGAAAAAACTAAAGAATTTACCGAGCAAAACTTATTAACCTAAATTATTTAAGTCAAGGTTAATAAGGCAAGCTAGTAAGTAAAAAGGCCTCTGAACTTAGGTTCAGAGGCTTTTTTATATGTTTGTAATTACTTTTTAATAAAATACAGATCCCATACTCCATGTCCTAAACGGTGTCCACGTTGTTCAAACTTAGTTAGCGGACGTGAGTCAGGACGAGGGATATATAGACCATCGCTAGCCGTATTTTCTAAATTAGGCGTTGCATTAAGCACTTCTAACATATGCTCAGCATAGTTTTCCCAGTCAGTTGCCATGTGGATAAAGCCACCTGGAACTAAAGCGCGTGTTACTAGTTCCATAAACTGAGCATTTACTATACGACGTTTATGGTGACGAGCTTTATGCCATGGATCTGGGAAAAAGAGTTGTAAACCAGCAATAGAGTTCTCTGGTAGAGCTTGCATAATTTCGATAGCATCATGACAAGCTACTTTAATATTTTTTAGTTGCTCTTGAGCAATTAGTTTTAAAGCATTACCAACGCCAGGAGTATGTACTTCTATGCCAAGGTAGTTAAGGTGCGGATTAGCTTGAGCCATGCTTACTAAAGATGTACCCATACCAAAGCCGATTTCAACAATTAGAGGTTGTTCTTGCGGGTAAAGAGATTTTAGCTCTAGGCTTTGTCCTGGAGCGGGGCACTCAACGCCATAGAGAGGAAAGTAATTTTCTAAAGCATGTTCTTGACTGCCAGTAATACGTCCAGTACGGAGAACATAGGATTTAATACGACGATGTTGTGGATTTAAATTTTCTTCTGTCATAAAAACTTGTTAGGTAAAAATCTGTAAATACATATTGTAACAAAAAAAGGAACTCCCACGGGAGTTCTTTTTTAGGATTTATCTTGGTCATTATCTTGCGGTTTAAAAGTATAAAGACCGTTACTTGCTTGGGCTCCAGTTTTACGATAAGGACGATCGTTACGTTTTTTGCGTGGACGTGGAGCTTGTTCTTTTTCTTCTTGTAAGGCTCGTTTTTCTGCCTCTTGACGCTGTTGCATTTCAAAGTAAATTTGTGAATTTAAGAACCAAGCATTAGCTACGGCTTTAATAAGCGTACAAAGAGGAATTGCAAGGAATACCCCGAGAATACCCCAAATTTGTCCAAAGAAGATAACCGCAACTATTACAGTTATCGGACGAATATTATTGGTTTTAGAGTAAAGAACTGGAACAAGAATATTACCATTAAAAATTTGTAAAATGGTATGAATAACCATTAGAGTCCAGAAGGTTGTCCCTAATTGGAATTGGAAAAAGGCTACTAAAGCAAAAGGAACTGTAGCAATAATTACTCCTAGATAAGGAATAATTACTGAAATCCCAATTAAAGTAGAAAGAAGCAAGTTATATTTTAAGCCAAAGAATGCAAAAGCAACAAAGCTTAAAACGGTCATAATAATAAACTCTATAACCTTGCCTCGCACATAGTTGTCCAGTTGGGACATGAACTCTTTAAATACCCCGTCAGCAAGTTCGCTCGATTGCGGTAAAAAGCGAATGAAGTTTGCTTTGAGAGGGGCATAGTCGACAAGCATTAAAAAGGCCATAAATGGAACTAAAAAGGTGTTAACCGCTATGTAAGCTACATTTTGTAGGACCTTAATAATGTTATCTATACGAATATCCATATTTGACTGGATATACTGATTTACATTTTCATAAATAGAATAAAGGGTTGCTTTATCTAAATAGGGAAGATTATATTGCTCGAGTGATAACAGGCGTTCACGTAAAATGGCAACTATGCTTGGGGCTTCAACTAAAAGAGTGCTCAGTTGACGGACTAGCATAGGGGCTATGGAGAGGATTAACCAAGCCATAACACAAACGAGTCCCCCAAAAACTAAAATTAAAGCATAGATACGTTTTAAGCCTTTTTTAACTAACCAGCGAATGGGAAAGTTTAAAATATAGGCTAAACCTACAGCCAGAAATACGGGAGCAAGAATTTTCCCAAAGAAGTAAAGAACTAATGAAATTACGAGTAAAATTAAAATTAGTGCCACAATTTGTGGGTTATTAAAATTCCTCGTAAACAAATCTTTCCAAGATGACATTGAGTTTCTCGCTTAGTTTGTCATTTTGATAGAGCTATACATCAGTATAGCTATTCAGCAAAATCTAACACTTGTAAAAAGTTAACTAGTTGCTCGTCCTTAGTGTCTTTTTTGCGTCGTAAAAGACGTGATAAAGGAGCGTTAAGAGCATTTTGTTCTTGAGGTTGCCAAGCTAAGTCCACTTGCTCTTGCTCACTAGTTGGCTCAGCAAAAAGAGCATCTACAAGTTCATTGCTCTCATTAAGCAGTGGCGGACTAGGAACAAATAAAGCAGGTTCAGGGGCAACATCCTCGTGTCTTTGATAGTCTTGATTTATTTCGGCATCACTATCAAAGAAAATATCGGCATCTATGCCTGCATGAGCAAAAAGAGTTTGCTCTCTATTTTCATGGGCTTGCTGTATATGTTGCTGTAATAAGCGACGTACTTTAAGCTGATGAGGCGTAGGAGCAAAGTTTTGTTCTTTTTTGAGGCAAGCCATAAGTTTTGCCTCAGGTTCATAGTTGTCGAGATGAGGATATTTCCCACGTAAAAACTGAGCAAAGCCCGCAGCAAAGGCTGCTGTATAAGGACGTCTTTTTTCGCGGCTAAGAAGCTGTTGTTGGGTGGCAGCTTGTTTACTTTTAAAGCGCGTAAATAAATCGGTAAAAGCAGTAACCTTACTATTACCCAGTTGCTCATTTTCTTGTTGGGCACTAAAGCTACTTAAGTCATCGTTTAAATGCGTAAACTTAAATACTTCAGGGTAAGATTGTAAGTACTGCTTGCTTAACAGGCTTGGGTTTTTTTGTTGTTCTCTGCAGAGGCGAAGAATATTTAAAGCCGTACGGTCAAGATCTAAACTACTTGGGTCTATAGTTTGATAGACTTGGGTAAGGTAGGCTAAACCTGCATCTGAGAGATCGAGCCCTTGTTCACGACAACGATAGGCTATAAAGTCTTTGAGCTCTTCTTTGGCATAGGTTTTTAGGTAAACCTTTTTAAATAAACCAAAGCGCGACTGCAAGTCTTCGAGCACGCAAACATTAGCAGCCAGATCAACATAAGAACCAACAATAATTAAACCTTGGCTATTACTATTAATCGTAAACAGATCACGCACTGCTTGCTCCCAAGCGACATTACCTAAAATAACATGCAGGTTATTTAAAGCAATTAAGGGACGAAAATAAAATACCTCGAGGTCTTCAGGTTGATGCTCTTTAACATACTCACTAAAGTCGAGATAGTTACTTTCATTTTGCTCAAGAAAAGGATTTAATTTACTGGCATCAGCATAACATGCTTTTACCATTTGGTTAACTAGGGTTGAGTTATCCCCAATTAAGGCAATAGCCTGACTTAAGCCTAAAGAAAACGAAGGGGTTAGTAGAGATATAACCTCGGCATTAGGTCCAGCTAGAAATTCGGTTAAAGAGTAGGTAGAGTGCAGATTAAACTGCAATTCTAATCCTACTGGTTGTAATTGTAAACCCATGATCAATATCTATTTTGTTTCTCGTTCTTATTATATCAAAAGCAGTGATATAATAAGCATTAGTATTATTACATTTGAGATGAATATGATAATAATCGCAATAGTTTCGATTTATATAATTTTTCTGTTATATGTAGTCTTGCGCTTTCGTTCGCGACATAAAAGTGCAAGATTTCGTGAGTTACAACAAAAGCAACTCGAATTAAAAAAGTTTAGAAAAATAGCCCGTGCCGATAAAGATCGCAGTTTTACTCGTCCTACGAGCACTACTATTGTAGCAAAAGCAGCCCAAAACAAAAAAAGCAATATGCAAGGAGCCAAGCGCCAACGCGTGCGCAAGTCAGTATTGCTAGCAGAAATTGAATGGCTCGAGCGTAAAACCGCAAAAATGCTTGCCGAGCAGGCTCAAGAGCTAGCTAAACAAGATCATGATGTGTTAACAACGCAAGAAATTGATAATATTGTCGAACAGGTAATTGGGGACGAACTCGAGCATCAAGAGCATGGCGAGCTAGAGTTAACCCCGCAAGAGCAAGCTGAGTTCGAAGAGTTATTTAACGACAAGTACGAAGATATCCTCAATGATGCCGAACACCTTGAGCAATTAAAAGAACTAGCTAATTTACATTATCAGGCTTTACCTGAAGATGAAGTAGACTATGCTGATATTCAAACGCATTTACCCCAAGTTGAGGCAAGCGAGAATACAAGCGTAAGTCTAAGTGCTGATATTACCTTTACCGATGAGTATAACTTTAAGCAGGGGACAACTTTAAGTTCAACTAAAGTTGAACTTGATAATGAGCAACAACAAGAGCCATTAACCCAAGATAAGAACCCTAGCCCCCAAGAGGCAATTTGTCTTACTGATGCCCCGAATTCTAAGGAGAAAAAATGAGTATAGTGGTAAAAAATCTACCTAATCTTTTACAGCCAGGTGAACAGTTTCCTCAATTTAGCTTAGAAGCTAATGACGGAAAAACCTATACTAATACCAGTTTTAAAGAGTTGCATTTAGTTTACTTTTATCCTAAAGCTAATACTCCAGGTTGTACAGCTCAAGCTTGTAGTCTTGAGCAAGCTCTAAGTGAGCATGCTTTTAAGCTTCCTGTATTAGGCGTAAGTCCAGATCCTGTAGAAAAACAAGTTAAGTTTGCCCAAAAGTATAACTTAACCTTTCCGTTACTTGCAGATACCGAATTAAGCCTTGCTAAAGCTTGTGGTGTCTATGGTCCAAAAACTCTGTATGGTAAAGTATATGACGGTTTACATCGCATTGCTTTTTTAGTGGATGGCGATGGGAAAATAGTTACTCTATTTACCAAAATCAAAACCAAAGAATTTGCTCAGCAAGTAAATGCTTGGTTAGAAGAAAATAATCTATAATGGAAAAGGAACCTGAGTTTCAGGTTCCTTTTTTAGTTTATTAGCCAATTAAAGTTTTTAAAGCTTCAACAGCTACTTTAATACCATTGTCTTCAACAATTTTAGCTTGTTTTTCGTCAGGAGTTTCATTTTTGGTACGGTTTACAATCACCCCTGCTACCATCCCTGCACGTAAGCCTAGGCTTGCTGCTTGGGTAAAGAGAGTAGCACCTTCCATCTCAAAGTTTAAAACATGAAGTTGTTGCCATAAAGCCATTTTACCTTGCATGTGTTTTGGTACATCTTGACGGAAAGTATCATAACGTTCTTGACCTGGATAGAAAGTATCAGAAGATGCTGTAATACCAGTATAGTAAGTTACGTCTGATTTTTTTGCTCCTTCAACTAGAGCATGTAAAACATCATAGTTAGCTACTGCTGGGTAAGCTTCTGGAGCAAAGTGATAAGAAGCACCGTCTAAACGTACACAACCTGTAGCAATGATTACATCACCAATGTTAATGTGTTCTTGGATAGCACCTGTAGTTCCTACACGAATAAAAGTGTCTACCCCTAATTGTGCTAATTCTTCCACGGCAATTGAAGTAGAAGGACCACCAATACCTGTAGAACATACTACTACTGGTACATTGTTAATATAACCAAGGTAAGAATTATATTCACGATTACTTGCTAAAGGTTTAGGATTATCTAAGTAAGAAGCCATTTTTGCTACACGACCTGGGTCACCAGGGATTAGAGCAATTTTTGCTCCTTCTAGAACTTCTTTGTTTAAACCTAAGTGAAAAACTGTTGCTTGAATGTTAGACATGCTTTTTACCTTTTGTTATGAAATAAAAACTAGCTTATTTGCTAAATATTATAACCCCTTAGCCCTTAAATTGAGAGAAAATTAACGCGTTTTGTAACATTTGACCACTTTTTTTGCCTTATTTATGATCAAAGTTGATCATTTTAAGCTTTTTTGCGTTTTTGCATTTGTGCAATTAGCTCTTGATTTGTCGTTGGTTTTTCTTTTTTCTCGGCTAATTTTTCTCGATAACGAATTTGTTGCGGGTGAGCTTTATTGTAGACCTCGATTAGATGTTTTAAATCTAAATGGGTATAAATTTGGGTAGTAACCAGATTTTTATGCCCTAAAATCTCTTGTACTGCTCGTAAGTTAGCCGAGTTTTGTAAAAACTGGGTAGCAAAGCTATGGCGTAATTTATGGGGCGAGATTTTTCGTTTAATTCCCGCTTGCTCAACTCTTTTATCGAGACGATATTGAATAGTTCGCGCACTAATGCGTTTTAACTGCGTGGATAAAAAGAGAGCATGGATAGGGTTAATTGCACTTTTTAAGTAGGCTTTTCTCTGTTCTTGTAACTGCAGATCATAGCCTGCTGAGTCAAGGTAACTTTTACTTGCTTTAGGAGCACTTGAGTCTTTAAAAGGATTTAACTCTTCGAGGCTCACTTGCAGTTGTTCTTGCTGCATTTGCGTTTGTAAGGCTTGACTCGCACTTTTTTTCCGAGGTTTATGATTGGCTGCGACCTGATTATTTAACCACTGGTTAGCGTTGCTGAGAATAGTCAGAGCATAATGATAAACTTGCCCTGCATTATCTATATCTATGGCCAAGTTAGCTTCAGGGTTAATTTGTAGCTCGGCAAGTTCGGTAGCTGAGAGTTTTTTAATCAGCTCTCGTTCCCGTAAAACCAGAAAAATAGCAATTAATTGTTTTAAACCTAGAGCAAGAGGAACCGTACGATAAACATTGCCCTTCCCCAGAATTTGGATTTGCTCTTTAGTAAAGTCAAGGTCTTGTAAATTTAAGTTACAAACTTCGGCAAGACGCACTCCTGTACTAAACATTAACTCAAAAATAACCTGGTCGCGTAGATCAATAAAATTATTAATAACAACGGTATCGAGGATTTTCTCCATACTGGTTTTATCAACTACTACAGGTAAGCTTTTTTCTCCTTTAAGGTTTTTTACCATTTTAGGATAGTTAGTACTTACTTTATCGTTAATCAGTAACCATTGATAAAAGCTTCGTAAAGCAGAAAGAAAGAGATTGCGCGAAGAAGCACTTTTATTTGGGCTAGTTTGGTTTGCTAGAGCTTGGGTAAGTACTTGAGCAGTACAACTTTCCCAGGAAAAGTTAGCCAAAAGAGCTAGCTTGTCTTGTGGGGTGGTGCTAGGTTTTTCGTTTAAGCTTGTTTTTTTACTTTTTTTATTTTTTCCTAGCAGGCTAGAAAGATCCATAAGTTCTTCACTTGCCTCTTGCTCAGTTACCGAGCTTTGGCTTAAGACCTTATGAATTAGGCTTAAAGCTTGGATAAGGTTGTTGCGATATGCAAGCAGGGTGTTATTGGAATAGGCTTTTTCAAGTTTAATGTATTGGAGAAAAAGCTCTATGTCTGTTCTTACATATGCAGGGTATGCATTAAGAATATCTGAAGAATTTTTCACGATTAATATATTTCTTTAAGACTTTACTTAATTGAATATTTTTACTTATCAAATATTATACAGGGGATTAGCTAAATACAGGCGATTTTATCTCAGAGGGGGTAAAAAGTTAGGATGGAAAAATCCCCTAGATGTTTAGTAAAACATCTAGGGGATTTTCTCAATTATTTACGTTTGTAATCAAAACGTAGACGATTTGCATACGCAGGGTTTATTTCTTTGCTAGAAAAAGTTTTAATAAAGTTTTCTTGAGCAAAGCTATAGAATTCTTCTAATAGTAATGTATTAATTGCAAAGTATTGCCAACGACCTTCTTTACGCATTACTAATAATTTTGCTTGACGTAAAATTCTTAAGTGCTGTGACATAGTAGGCTGCGAGAACTCAAAGTGATCGAGTAAACTTTGTGCACATTGTTCACCATTGTTAGCAATATGGTGCATGATTTTTACTCGGTTCTCGTTTGCCAGTGCTGAAGCAATTTCACTGTATTGACTTATATCCATTAACCGAAACCTTAATATTTTTTGTTAAACCTTAAAGACAAGCCAGAAGGTTTAGTAATTACTGTAAAATGTCTCTCAAATTTAGAGACACCTAAAAAATAGATAAATTGTTTGTAAACAAACTAAAAAAACAAAAGGTAAGGAAATAAGTTATAAGTAGCTCTATGTGAATTTAAATTTATAAGAATAAACTGATAACACAAGATTAAGTCTACTCTAGCTTATAACC
>NZ_NRJH01000063.1 GCF_003585925.1 Psittacicella melopsittaci | reverse complement strand
ATATTAAGCAGTATAATTTTATCCTAGGTTTAAGTTCTGATTTATATACTTTAGATGAATTTAAAATAAACTTTTTTACAGAAATTACATATATAAAAGAGACTGACAAGAAATTTTATCCTGATGATAACTTAAATGTTAAATCTAAATTTAACTATATTTTTGCTTCAACAGGATTAAGAATTTCTTTCTAAATATTTTCTTCAAGAAGAGAGTTTTAATACTCTCTTCTTTTTTATTTGCCAAAAAAGTGTGATCTGTGACACATTTTTAAAAAATATTTTGCCAAAAAGTGTTTATTTTCAATAATTTTTTACATTTAATTGTTATACTTAAAATATATAAGTTAAAATGCTATTAAAACTCTCCAAGAAAAACTCTCAATTTTAATATAGAAATTTAAATATGAAAAGAACTCTTCTCTCCTTAGTATTGGCAACAGTGGCAACTACTGCGTTCTCAGCAACAATTTATAAGTCTGATAACGCTTCTTTAACTTTTGGGGCTCAGATTCGTGGCTATATTAATCATTTTAATGTAGAACACAAAACTGACTCTGTTTTATACGCTAAATTTAAGCAAGAACGTAATGATTTACGTACTCGTGTTTGGTTTGGTGGTAAAATCGGTGATGGTCAAGGTCTAGAATTAGGCTTCTTTGTGCGTGGTCAACACGGATTCAACTATATATATAGCGAGACAGATTCCTATACTGACGGAACCTATTCTAGCACCGCTAAGGGTGGTAAACATTCAAGATACGGTTTCATTTTAAATGTTGGTACTGTACATCTTAGCTATAAAGGTTGGGGTGAATTAAAATATGGTAAGTTCCCTGTAGTTTCTGATTGGAAATTTGGTGATGATACCAATGTTTTAAAAATTGATGATAAATCGTACAACCATTTAAGTTATACTGCATGGACAGCTGCTACTTCATTTGATAGTGCAATCCAATATCGCAATACCGTAGGTAATATAGGTTTTGGACTTTCATACGGTAAAACCAATCAAACAGCTACTACCCGTCTATCACAATGGGCAGGTGCATTTTCCTATAATGTAGTAGACGTGGGTAAAGTTCAAGCTATTTACGCTAACACCGCTAAACGTGTAACTACATCTGCAGCTAAAAAAGATCAAACGATTAACTCTTTTGATTTAGCTTGGTATAGTAAAGTTGCTGGTGTAAATTACGGTGTTGCATTAACTTATAATAGAGATAAAACTTACACTAGTCCAGGATATTCACATACAAACGCTTGGTCTATAGCAGCTAAAGCAAGCTATGTATTAAATCAATATTTCCAACCTTACACAGGTATTTCTTATGTACATAGCTCTACTGACTATACAACTAGTTCAAATGAAATAAAATCTAATTCTGTTCGTGTATATCTTGGTGCAAAATCAGATGTATACAAATATAAAAGCTTAAATGTACGTGTATTCCTTGAAGGTGGCATAGCAAGAGCTAAGAAAGATATTACAGCATCTAATGTTACTACAACACATGATTTCTCAACTTCAGCAGTAGCACTTGGTGTAATCACATCATTCTAATATAAAAAACGAACCCTATTCTATATCATGCCTCTGTTTGTTAATAACAAACAGGGGTTTTACTTTGTCTATAATTTATTAAGGTTATTTTAAGAAAATACGCTAATTTTTATATGAACTTTGGTAAATATGACAAAAAAAGTAAAAAAAGTAAGAATAATTTACTCAATCACTGGTAAAATAGATAGTATCTAAGAATTTAAGTAATTAATGTGTTCAAAAGATATGATTTCGCTCCAGAAAATCAAACAGGCAATGGGTCAAAACAATATCATTCCTAGTGAAGATGAACAAAAGTTATTTGTTTGGACTCGCCTTCAAAATGAAATTTTAGAATCAATCCCGAATGCGGTTGTCCATCAAATTCCAGAAGATAAAACAGGTTACATTGTTGAAGTTGACTGGAACTTTGAGAATGCTCAAAAACTTGCAGACTTAAATGCTACTACACTTAGTCCAATAGTTAAAAAGGGAGAATACGATTGGCCAGGGGAATTAACCCCTTTTGAACACCAGTACAAGATTTCTGCTTTTCTATCGGTACATAAGAACTGCTTTTGTCTTGCAGACATGGGTACAGGTAAAACATTAGCAACTTTACACGCTGTAAATTACCTTTATAAAATCGGACAAATTAAGAAAGTTCTCATTGTTAGTCCACTATCTGTAATGCGAGATGCTTGGCAAAGCACTCTACAAGCTATGGACTGTGATTTAACATCACAGATTCTCTATGCTTCAACCAAAAAACGTCGTATTGAATTAATTACAGAAACCGATGCTCAGATACATATCATTAATCCAGATGGTGTGGAAGTAGTATTACCTCAACTCCTCGAGCAAAATTATGACCTTGTGGTGATTGATGAATTAACAACTTATAAAACTCATACAACAGCACGTTGGAAAAATTTACAAAAAATTACCAAAAAGGCGTCTTATGTATGGGGTATTACAGGTACACCTGTACCTAACTCACCGCTTGAAGCATATGGACAAGTCCTAATGGTATGTCCACAAAACTTAACTGGCATTACCTACTCACACTTTAAAGGGGTAATGACTTTAAATCTCAACTTACGTTTCCTTAATTCGGCATCTGATAACATAGATGACTTTAAAAGTGTTGAAATGTCTCTTGACCTAGTTTATAACTATTTCAACCCTGCGATTCGTATTAAAAAAGAAGATTGTTTAGATTTACCAGATTTAGTAAACACTTACTCCAAATGTGAATTATCAAACGAACAAAAATCCATGATCAAGCAATTGAGAGAGTATGAATATGTTCGTTTACGCAATGGAGCAAGTATAACTCCTGCAAATGGAGCTGCTATTGTTGGAAAAATTATACAGGCATGTTGTGGTGCGGTATACGACAACAGTAAAGAGATTATCACCTTAGATAATAAAACTAGGGTTCAAGAAGCAATTCGTTTAATTGAAATCGCCCGTGCGGAAAGAACGGAAAAAAATAAAGGTAAAACTCTAATTTTTGTTCCGTATAAAAGTACACTAGACATTCTCTATGATGAGTTATCAACTAAATTCAAAGTTGCAAAAATAAACTCTGATGTTAGAGAAAAAGAAAGGGCAGATATTTTTAATAAACTCCAAAATACAGATGATCTTGATGTACTGCTAGCTATTCCAACAACCATGTCTCATGGTATTACAGCTACTAGTGCAAGTTTAATAATTTGGTTTGCTCCTATACATAGTTGTGAAACTTATATTCAAGCATGTAACCGTATTAACCGAGCTGGTCAAACTCAAAAAATGACCATTGCTCACTTATATGGTCATGAGCTTGAATACAAGATTTACAAATCTTTAGAAGCAAAACAGTTTAACCTTAAAGAACTTTTAAATCTTTATAACGAGTTTCTGAAAGGAGAATAGTAAAAAAGTAGAGCTTTTGCGCTCTACTTTTTTTGCCTTAATTTTGGCATAAATTTTACTTAAAAAAACATTTATATTGTAAAATGTTGATAAACACGGCTAAAATTCTCTCTTAAAAGTATTAAAGAACAATTTTTATTATGATATAATAAAAATGATTGTATTCTGTTAATGGATTTCATTGGTTCAAGTGAAAATCCTAATTTTACCTTGCTTTTTATAAAAGTACGTAAAATAAAATAACATATAAAGATTTAGAGGTCTTACATGAAAAAAACAGCTGCAGCTTTATTAGCTTTAACAGCTACTTCAGTAGCTTTTGCTGCTCCTTCAGCAAACAGTTTTTACGTGACTGGTAAAGTTGGTTACACTGACTACCACAACACAGTAAAATTAAACACAGACTCAAACAACAACCAATACCACGATGGTGACGGTACTGGTTACGGTCTATTCTTAGGTTACCGTTTAAACAACCACGTAGCTTTTGAATTAGGTTGGCAGAAACCTGCAAATAACACTTACAACTTAGATACAACAAGCTTTACTCACAAAGCTAACGTATTAGATTTAGGTGTTAAATTCAACCAATTCATCGGTTCTAAAGTTAATGTATACGCTGGTTTAGGTGCAGGTGTTTTCTTTAACAAAGTAACTGCTACAGACGGTACTGTTTCAGAAAAAACACGTGTAGCTCCATACGCTTCAGCTGGTTTAGAGTACTACTTCGTTGATTCATTCGCAGTGGGTGTTGAGTATAAAGCTTACTTCAGAACATTCAAAGATTCAAGACTTAACGCTGCAGAAGGTTCTTACGCTGTAACTTTATCTGAGTCAGTTCACAACAACAGCCACAAATACAACCCAGATGTTCATTTAGTACAAGCAACTGTAAGCTACGTATTTGGTCAACACAAACCAGTAGTTGCAGCTCCAGTTGTTACAACTGAAAAATTTGAATTAAAATCTGACGTATTATTCGCTCTAAACTCTGACAAATTAGCTCCTAATGCAACAGAAGCATTTGCAGGTGTATTAGCTCGTTACAACAACCCTAACGCAACTGTATCAGGCGTTGAAGTTGTAGGTCACGCTGACCGTACTGGTTCTGCAGCTTATAACTTAAAACTATCTGAGCGTCGTGCACAAACAGTAGCTAACTACTTAGTATCACAAGGCGTTAACGAATCATTATTAACTGTTAAAGGTGTTGGTTCATCTGAACCTGTAACTAACGGTTGTTATGATGTTAAAGGTCGTCAAGCTTTAGCAGCATGTTTAGCACCAGATCGTCGTGTAGATGTATTCGTTACTGGTACAACTCAATCTAAATAAGATTTAGAAAAAAAAGAGGCTTATGGCCTCTTTTTTATATGTCTAAAAAAATGAGCTGGTTTTCCAGCTCTTTTTTTATTGATTATTTGTAGTTGGCGTATCACTAGTTGTTGGTGTATCACTAGTTAGATTACTAGAGGTGTCGTTAGCTTCACCGTTATCAGGTTCATCCTGTAAATTATCTAATTTACGATTAAAGAGATAACAAGCAAATTCTTGCTGTTCTGGTGTAGTATTAAATAATCTTGTTTGTAACTGACGTAATATATTTAAAAACTCATTACGTGAGCTGTTTGTAATATTTGAACTAGCTTCTTTTAAGTTGTAATTAAAGACATTACGAAAATTTTCAACAAATAAGCTGCAATTTGGATGAATAATATACTTAGCGGTAAGATCTTTTAGTTGAGCTTCAGTAATGCTTTCAATATTGTAAACTAAATTTCCATTATAATAACTTGTTTGCTCATTGGCATGGGCAAAGCTAGAACTCAAGAGGGCAAAAGCCACAAATACTTTCTTTAACATTTTGTTCATTTTTTTAAATAATCATTATTCTAGCTGAATAATATTTTTTTAAACTTTAAATAATCTTTA
>NZ_NRJH01000062.1 GCF_003585925.1 Psittacicella melopsittaci | reverse complement strand
TGAGGTCGTTAGTTCAAGTCCAACTAGTCCCACCATTTTCTTTTTTCTCTCTACCCTATGGCAAGTAGAATTCGTTTTATTCTTAGCCTTTTCTTTTAATAATTTCGTGCAAGTGTAAGTTTACTGCGGGGATATCTCCACGCAGTTTTTTTTGTCTAAAAAATTATTATTTTTGCAAATTTTTCAAAGATTTATGCTTGATCTTAGCGAGGTTATAAAAATAATTGCAATTACATTTTACTTTTGATATTATAGAGAGGTAAGCATAGAACCAAAGGTTCATTGCTTGCTACTTAAGAGTTTGTGTTGTTCGTTGTTTTGTTGTTTGTGTTTCTCTTAAGTAAAAAATATAACTAGAATAATTATGTTGTTTAGATCCTACTCACTTGAGTAGGATTTTTTTTGTATAATAGAATTTATCTATCTTTTTTGTTATGAGGAATACTAATGGGCAAGCTTAAATTAATCACTCCTTTAGCCTTGGCTTTAGGCTTAGGTACTGCCTTGGCAGATACTGTGACTTTTTTTGTTGAACCTGTACAAGGTAAGCTTTTACTAAAGCAACACAAACCTAATTCATCGCAAGTAGTACCTTGGTTTATGTCAACTGCCCAAGGAATGGAAATTACTTGTACCGAACGTCGTCGCCAAGTAAATGTGGCTAGCTATGCACAAGTTAATCGTGTAACTATAGTTTATGAAGGTTTATGGCAAAACCTTCCTGAAGGTAGTGCCCAAAAAGAAGTGGTAGTAAATAAGGTAAACCTCAATAACAGTATTTTTGCGAAAAACAAGTTTGCTTGGCAAGTAAACAATGCCCTAGTTTACGTAGTGAATGCTCAAGACCAACAAAAGCTTTATCATGCCTGCAAAATAGTATTTCTCAAGCAAGCTAAAGTGAGTATTGCCAACGCTAGCCCAAGTATTGTCGAAATCAAAGATTTTACTTACCCTAATCAAATTCCGCATCCAACTCAGGACGAGCTGAAAAAAGCAAGCTTTGCTTTATGTACCGCTAGACCTCAGGGCGAGCAACAAGCTCAACTTTATTTAACTTACAATGGGCAAAGATATATGCCTCATTCTTTAGTTTTCCAAGATGAGCAAGGGGTTGAGCAGTGGTGTGAGGCTTTAACAGGTGAGGTTGGGTTACATTAAGCAGAGAGTAGATCGGCTTAACGATTAAAGTAAAGCAAAGAAAAAAGAAAACTCTTTGCTCGACCTATGAGGAGTTAGGGTAAAAAAGAAAATAAATAGCTACAGCAAAAATGTATTTTATTTTGCTAAAAAATAACTTTATGTCTTAATATCCCTATTCCCCACTAAGTTATTGTGGGAATTTTGCTGACTTAATTTTGTAACTAAAATTAGCCATTGTAGACAAATATATATTAATAGGCAGATCCGAAAGATAAATTTTTTGGATCACAAAAATATATAGCTATTAAATGATATAAATCCCCAAGTTTAGCGGAATTAATTTTTTGCAGTTTTATCCTTTTGCCTGTTATAAACTTTCACAAAAATTGACCATTTTTTGTTAAAACCTTAGTTCTTAAAATTTATAAAAATCTTTACCATGAAAAGCTTGTTATCTAAAAAATAAAGTTTTTTACAAAAATAGGTGACAATTAAATTGTATTTGTTTATAATGGAGACATATAACTTAAATATAGATAATATATACCAATATGCAAGTGTATCCGCTACCTTACTAGGCAGCGGATTTTTATTGTTTTAAAAAAGGATAAGAGCACTGATTTAAGGAAAAGTTCGTTGTTGGAGCAGAGAAAAGTTAATTAGCTTTAAGCGTAAAACAAAAGTTTCTAATTACAAAAATAGGTAGGACTTATTTGCTTGTTTACCTAAGATTAGAGATAGCGCAGAAGTGATAATAACGGCATGAAAATATAGCTAACTTACCTTACTGATACAGAACAACTTGACTCTTTTTGCCTTAACAAAAAATACCGTTTTTACTAATATACCTAACCTCATGAATCAAGAAAGAGTAACTAAGGCAAGCTTTTAAATCAGCAAGAAGTAATATGCCTAACCTCTTCACAACAAAAGCTAATCTCTTAAAACAATTTATTGTCCCTAGTTAGTTCTGCTCTCCTTAAAGGAAAAGCATCCAACCCACCCTCATTAAAGCAAGACCCCAGATTAAAACCAACTACCCAGATTAAAGCCAACTCCCCACATTAAAACCAACTACCCAAATTAAAAGCACAACATTTTTGCTGACGGTAAATAACTTCTCCTTACTTAAATACACACCTCTTACCGCAAATATCTTCCCCTTACAGCAAGTGTTCTCCGATCCCCTTACAGCAAGGGCATTTCTATCCCCAACTGCCAATACTCCGAATCTCTCGTAACAATAAAAATAAGATTTTTAGGTTAAAAGTACAAATGAGAGTTATTTTCTCTTAAACCTTTCATTTACAGGCATTTGTTAGCAAAATTCAACGCCGAGGTATATAATAATGGCGTTTTCAAATATTTAATGTGATAAATAAAAATATATGAGTCAAGACAATAATCTTCCTCAAGGAACCCCGTCAACGACCTATAGAGGCTTTGATGCGGTAACTCCTTATCAAATAGAATTGCGCAAACGGCTGCCTCCAACCGTATGGTTGGTTTTAATTCTAGCTTTTTTCTCGGGTTATGTGGGCTTAGCTAACGATGCTATAACTCCAGCTATCAATGAGTTAGTTAAAGATTTCCACACAGATACAGCCCATATTCAAGCGATAGTCCCTTACTTTGTCTTAGGTATGGGGATTGGGCAGTTTCTCTGGGGACCAACTATTGACCGCTTTGGTCGTAAAACTATAGTAATTCTTTGTGCTTTAGTTGCTATAGCTCTTAATATAAGCATGCTGGTAATCCATGAGTACTCAACTTTAATAGCCGTTCGGATTTTCCAAGGGATAGTTTTCTCAGGGATGGGTGCTGTACCACAAATAGTGCTTAAGGATGTGTTCTCGCCAAGAGACTTTGTTATTTACAATTCTTGGTTAATGACCTTGTTCTTATTTGCTCCAGCTATAGCTCCTTTATTTGGGGGGATAGTTTTAGTAAAAATGAGCTGGCCATGGATCTATGTCATTATTAGTGTAATGATTGTTATCTCAACTTTATGCTATATTTTCTTTATTCCAGAAACTCTAGATCCAGAGAAAAAGCAACCGTTTAATACCGTACGTATTCTAAAAAACTATGGTACGATTTTAAGATCACCACGTTCGCTGTGGTTAATTATCCTTAACTCGGTATTTTCCATTACAGTGTTTAGCTTCCCAACGCTATTACCTGCAATTTACATTACCGACTATGGCGTTGACCCAGATCACTTTGGTTACTTTTTCTTACCATTAATTGTTTCAATTATGGTGGGGATCCAGCTTAACCAAATTTTTGTGAAAAAAGGCTATTCTCCAGTTAAACTCTGGATCTTTGGGGCAATAGCTCAAGGGCTTACAACCATAGTTAACTTTATCTTTGCTTACTACTATCTCAATGTGCACAGTATTTTAATTGCTCTGTGCTTAAATGTAGTATTCAATGGTTTCCAATTAGGGAACATGTTTGCTATTTACCTCATGCCATATCCATATATGACAGGGACAGCAACTTCAATGATTACTTCCTTACGTTTAATTGTTGCTGGGGTTTTAGTAACCGTATTTTCTCACCTTGATCGTGCAGGTGGGGCAACTTTACTAATTACCAATGCTTTTGTTCTCCTAATTTGTACGGCTATGAGTCTAATCTTTAACTGGATTTGGAAGGTTGATGACGGCGATCGCCACCTTGCAACTACTTCTAAACCTGAAGTTATTATTAAAGGGGAAAACCCAAATGCCCCTAGCTCAGACGCGAGCAAGAATTAGTGGTTAATTGGTTAATTGGTTAATTATTTAAATTATTAGTCCTTCGCCTGTTAGGTCGAAGGACCTTTTTTTGCTTTAATTTGCCCTTGAAAAGTTTTTGTTTAGGGGGATAAAAGAAGGAGACAAAAAAATTTAGGCCTTATTTAACGAATCTTAGCCAAGGAGAATAAAGCTTTTATTTTTGGGGCATTTTTTGCCTTTTATTTTTCTCTCTTTCGGTGTACAATATCTGATTATTGTTAAATTCTCGTAAGCAAGAGAGTCAGTATTTATACTTTTAAATTTTAAGACAAGTATATATAGATTTAAGACAACGAATATATCTATGAGTAACAAATCTCCAAGTGAAAAAACCGTAGGGGAAGCTGGTAGTACCTATGTCGGTTTTGATTCGGTAACTCCCTTTCAGGTCGAGTTGCGCAAACGAATCCCTAAAATACCTATTTTATTAATGATCCTTGTGTTCTTTTCTGCTTTTACAGGTATTGCTAATGATGCCATGGTACCTGGGGTAGAAGAACTCATGGAAGATTTTAAAGTTGACGGTAATACCGTACAACAAATAGTTCCTTACTTTGTGATAGGGAACGGGATTGGTCTTTTTCTTTGGGGACCAACCATTGACCGCTTTGGGCGTCGCACAATTATTGTTTTCTGTGGTCTTTTAGCTATAGCTCTCAACTTTGTCGCAACTTTTGTGGATACTTTTAGTCATCTGCTTGCCGTGCGTGTAGTGCAGGGTATAGTTTATGCGGGTATGGGTGCCGTACCTTCGGTGGTATTAAAAGATATTTTCTCACCACGTGACTTTGTGGTTTACAACTCTTGGTTAATTACCCTTTTCCTCTTTACCCCGGCATTAGCTCCATTAATGGGGGGCTGGATAATTCTCCATGCTTCTTGGGTTTGGGTATTCCATGCGATATCGGCACTAATTGTGATAGCGATTATCCTTTATATAGTGCGTATCCCTGAAACTCTAGATCCTGAAAAGCGTCAGCCGTTAAATACCATTCGTATTATTAAAAACTATGGTTCAATTTTAATGACGCCAAGTTCATTATGGATTTTAATTCTAAGCATTTTCTACATGCTAGTAATTATTGGACCACCGAGCTTACTGCCAGTAGTAGCGATTAAAGAGTACAATATTCCAGGCGAGTATTTTGGTTATATTTCTCTACCAATTGTTCTTTGTGTAATGGCTGGGATTCAAGTTAACCAATTTTTCTTACGTCGTAAGGCTTCTCCAATAAAACTTTGGTTAATCGGGACAACCTTACAGTTAATTTCTTTAATTGCCAACCTGATTGTAATATTTACCCACCAGAACCTCTTCTTAATTTTAGGTTGTATTTGTTTAAACTGTTCATTTAACGGTTTACAACTGGGTAATACTATGGCAATTTACTTAATGCGTTACCCACATATGACAGGTACGGCAAGTTCGTTATTAAACGGTAGTCGTATGTTAATTGGGGGCTTAATTGTAACGGCAATTAGTCACTTACCAATCAATGGTGGGAAAACTCTATTAATTTCGATTACTATTTCTTTAGCTATAGCAGCCGTACTTTCTTACTCTTATAACCTGATTTGGTCAACAAATGTTAAAAGCAAAAATCTTGCTGTAGACTTAAAACCAGAACAAGAGCAAGAGCCAAGTAAATAATGGCAAAGCAAGAGTCAAGTAAATAGTGACACAATAAGAAATCAGGGGCGTAGTTCTGTAATCATGCCCCAAAAGAACAACTACTAGTTTAAGAGTCTAGTATTCAACTTGCTTAAGACTAGAGTAAATAATAAAAGCGTCAACTCAAATTCGAGTTGACGCTTTTATTTTTAGGTAATTATTTTAAAAGATTAATTACTTTAACTTCTAAAGGAGCTGCTGAAAGAGCCTCGATTTGTGGAATCGCAGTTAAGAAGTGATCAGTATTCATATGCGCACGTAAAGCTTCAAGGCTTTCCCATTGCTCAACAAATGCATAAGTCCAATCTTCACCATCAACTTTACCACAGTTGTAAGATACTACGCCTTGGTCTTTTAAAGAAGCTTCGATTAAACCAGCTGCAATTTCTTCAAATTGACCTTCATTACCTTGTTTTAACTTAACTACAGCGTATACTGCGAGCATAATTAAATCTCCAATTTTAAAAAAAAGTGAATAACATGTTTATTATACCACTTTAGGAAGACGATGTTTTTCCTTAGGGGGTAGTAACTAAAGAAAAAAATGAGTAAGTACTCATTTATCTATTTACAAATGAGTTTATATCGGTTATAATAGGTACATAAGCCAAATAATTACTCATAGAAAGGTCCATGAGGTGACTCATTGACAAAGAATTCATATTTCATAAACCTTAAAATCTAAAACAAATCTTAATCCTTGACCTTGTGTATCGTCTTGTCTCGAGACGTTATACAAGGTTTTTTTATGTCTGGATTTTTAGTAATATCCCTTAATAATTTAAATAATTAACCAATTAAGCAAGTTAATTATTTAAAATTTATCCTCCAACTCCGATGTTTAGGGTAAATTTTGCAAAAACTGCTCTGGCTTGCCTTAATTTAGGGTAGAATATAAAGCTGTACTTTTATATTAAGGAGCAGAGAACTATATATGTATGCAAAAGGCCATAAGATTACCGGCTTAAACCTCGGGGTAGGTTGGGCAGTTGCTGTAGCAGCAAATTATCAAGTATCACTATTACTGGCTGTGTTAGCTGGTATCTGTGCTTATGTTGGCTCTAATGCCCCGGATCGCATGGAAATGCGTTGGTGGGATAAAGAGGCTGGGCAAATGAAGTCTGTTATACCACATAGGACCATTACCCACTGGTTTGCGATGTGGCTAGTCCTAGGTTTTTACCTCTTAGAAGAGTTTCATGATGCCCCGCAAACAGGAGCTCTATTTTTATTAGGGGCAAGCTTTTGTTTTGGTTGTTTATTGCACGTAGTCTTAGATATGCCAAATAAAAAGCCAATTCCATTATTTTTACCTAAGCCAAGTTTTTGTTTAGGTTGGTGGGGTAGTGCCGAAAGACAATATACCATTTGCTTTATTACCACTATTTTAATGGGCGTCTATATTTGGTGGGAGTTAAGAGAGCATTGGGATTATGTTTTACAAAATCCTAAAGAGGTAGCTTCTGCTTTATGGCAAAGATTTAATCATGATTTAAGTCTGCTTGCCCAAAGATAGACTGGCAAAGAAAAAATTTAAGATGCAAATAAATAAAAGACCAAGAGGAGTTTTTCTAAAAAGCCTCTTGGTCTTTTGCGTGGCATAAAGAAATCTAAAGGAAAAGTTAAAGGTAGGCTAAAGGATAAAGGTAAGCTAAAAGAAAAATTAAAGGTGGCTAAAGTAAAAGCTAAAGAAAAGCTAAAAAATTTAGCAAAAATACTAATCAGGGTATAAAAAGAAACAAAGTATAAAATTAATTTAGGTAAATTATTCTAATTACGCAAAGAAAAATTAAAAATTGTCCTACAAAAAAATAGCTAAATAATTAAATTAATTAGCAAAATAACTAGAGGCGTAAAAAAAATAATTAAGACAAAAAAAGTAAAAAAATGAAAGCGTAAAAGTTACTAAATGGTAACTGAGGCGTAAGAAAAAATGTTTAATTTAAAATGACTTAAGAATAAACTTGAAATTTGGGGTTTGACTTAGCAAAATAAATTGTCTATAATAGCTCTCGTTGTCAAAAGGACAACAGCTTCTTAACTTGATCGCCTCAGAAAAATTTCTTCAAAAAAGAGTTGACAAGCTTAAGGAAAAATTGCTATAATATTTCACGTTGTCAAAAGCTTCTAAGTATTTATACTTAGAAAGCAAAGAGAACAACGTAAGTTCTTTAACAATTTAACAGACAATCTGTGTGGGCATTTAACTGGCCTAGATAGTAAAAAGTAA
>NZ_NRJH01000061.1 GCF_003585925.1 Psittacicella melopsittaci | reverse complement strand
TTTTACCTTCTCTTGTTTTTGCCTTCTACTTTTCTTTTGCCTTCTACTTTTCTTTTGCCTTCTACTTTTCTTTTGCCTTCTACTTTTCTTTTACCTTTGTTAACTAACTTTTACTTAGAATAAGATAACTTTTCATTTACCTGTTGCTTTAAAATCAAAATAAAAAGACAAAAGACAAAAGACAAAAGACAAATGACAAATGACAAAAATCAAAAAACAAAACAAAACTTGTAATTATTAAGACAAATAACTAAACCCTTACTAGTAAAACAAAGCCCCAAGAGAGTTCCTAAAATCGATATAATAAAAATAACCCTACTTGCTATTCTTGGAGTTAAACATGAAGAAAATCAACCAGTTGAGCGAAAGAAAAATTATCCAAATTGCGAACCGAAGCTTAGAAGGTCTCGACTATAAAGAAGATCAAGAATTCTTAAACGAAGAAATAGATAGAGCTCTAAAAGAGTACTTCTCTAGAAACGGCGGTAAAGGAGGTAATCGTCCTGATGTAAAACTTCTTTGCCAAGATAAAGAGTTAAACTATTGGCCAATACTTATAGAGTATAAAGCAGGCAAAAACAAGTTAGTTAAACTTAATGCTCAGGGGCAAGTAGATAACCTTAAAAGCAATAGCGAACCTAATTATCGGCATATAAAAGATTATGCAGTAAATGGAGCTGTACACTATGCCAATGCTCTATTGCACTATACTAGCTATAGTAAGGTTATTGCTATTGGCGTAACAGGAGAAAGCGACCCTGTCCTAAAATTACATATTGAAGCCTATATTGTCTCAAAAGACAATTTTGGGATAGGACAAAAAATTGCTGAGTTTGAGGATTTATCTTTTTTACAACCAGAAAATTTTAATGCTTTTATTGCTCAGGTTAATGCTCTTAACTTAACTCCAGAAGAAAGTGAACTACGCAAAGAGCAACGCGAAAAAGAAATTGAGGCTAACTTAACTAAACTAAACAATTATATTTACGGTAATGAAAAAGGTTTAGGAGAAAGTGATCGCGTTTATCTGGTGGCAGCTACAATTATGGCTACTCTTGGCATTCCGAATAAAGTAAAACCCTTAACTAAAGAAGAGTTAATCTCTTCGCAAGAAAAAGAAAATACAGACGGCAAAATTATTAGTCGTAAAATTAAATCTTTTCTTGAACATAAGGATCTTCCGCCAAAGAAAAAAGACTTTATTATTCGCAGACTCGAAGATACTCTCTTTAATGAAAACCTCAATAAAGCCGTAAATGGGCAAAGCCAACTAAAACGCGTGTTTGATAAAATAGTTGATTACCTTGGCATCTACTATAAAATTGGTTTAACTACCGATTTTACTGGCAAACTCTTTAATGAAATGTACTCTTGGCTGGGCTTTAGTCAAGACAAGTTAAACGATGTGGTTTTAACTCCTTCTTATGTCGCTACTTTGCTAGTGAAACTGGCCCGCGTAAACAAAGACTCTTATGTTTGGGATTTTGCTACAGGCTCGGCAGGTTTACTCGTAGCTGCCATGAATGAAATGCTCAATGATGCCAAAGAAAAAATTAAATCTCCTCAACTTTTACAAGAAAAAGAACTCCAAATAAAAGCCCAGCAGTTACTTGGCTTAGAACTTCTTTCTTCGGTATACATGTTAGCCGTGCTCAATATGATTATGATGGGAGATGGCTCGGCTAATATTATTAATGCAGATTCGCTCAAGCAGTTTAATGGCAAGTATGGTTATGGCAAGGAAGAGCAAGACTTTCCTGCAGATGCACTTATTCTCAATCCCCCTTACTCGGCTCCTGGTAATGGCATGATCTTTGTCGAACGAGCTCTATCTCTGATGCAAACGGGTTATGCTGCAGTGCTTATTCAAGCTTCGGCAGGTAGTGGTAAAGCCAAAGAGATTAACCAACGCATTTTACAAAAGCATCGTCTTCTTGCAAGCATAAAAATGCCCTTAAACTTATTTGCGGGTAAATCTGTAGTACAAACCTATATCTATGTTTTTCAAGTGGGGCAAGCCCATGAAAACGACTATGCGGTAAAATTTATTGACTTTAGTCATGATGGCTATACTAGGTCAAGTCGCAAAAAAGCAAGCCATAACTTAAAAGATACCAACAATGCTAAAGCTCGCTATCAAGAGGTAGTTGATCTGGTGAAATTTGGGAAAAGTAAACTGCATTATTTAAGTCAAGACGAGTATTTTGAGGGGCACATAGATATTAAGCATGGTGCTGATTGGAATCAAGCTGCCCCTCAAGAGCTAACGCCGAGCTTAGAGGACTTTAAAAATTCTCTTGCTGATTACCTTGTTTGGGAAATTTCTCAACTGATTAAAAATCCTCGAGCCGAGGAAGACAAAGAGGGAAAATAACTGCCTCACTCAAGCAAACACTAACAGAGATTGAGTGGGGCGAATATCAACTTAGTGACCTTTTTACTATTGAAAATACTGCAAGTTTTAATAAAGAGCACTTAAGTGAAGGAGAGGATTTTGATTATGTGACGCGAACGAGCTTAAAGCAGGGAGTTTTACAAACTACAGGACAGCTTAAAGGCAAGGCTCCCAATGCAAGTAAAGTGTGGAGTCTAGGGCTTTTACAAATGGACTTTTTCTATCGCTCCCGACCTTGGTATGCTGGACAATTTGTCCGCAAGGTTGTGCCTAAATTTAAGCCAACGCCCCGAAATATTCCATTTTTTACCAGTCTGTTAAATAAAGTCAAACCTCTTCTTTTAAATGTTCTTATTCGCGATGTTAATCACACCTTTTTAAAACAAAAAGTTCGCTTGCCAAGCAAAAACGGACAAGTGGATTTTGCTTTGCTTGAAAAGTTGGCAACTCAACTTGAAAAAGAAAATCTCAAAAATATCCAAGCCTACTTACAAGAAAATGGCTTAGACACCCCACAACTAACTCCTGCTCAAGCCCGAGCTCTTGCTGACTTTAAGAATCTAACTTGGCAAGAGTACCAAATCGGAGAGCTCTTTGCTAAACTCCCTTGCCCAAGAGCCCCAAAACAAAATCTGCGTAAATCTCCTAGCCCAGAGTTTAATACTCCTGTAGTCTATTGTAAGTTTGGGGATAATGGCATTATGTATTGGGGCAGAGAAAATGAATTTACTACCTATAGCAAGGTTATTGCCATTATTTCCAATGGAGCTATAGCTACAGGTAAAGTTTATGCCCAAAAACAAACTACAGGTATTTTGTCAGATAGTTACTTTATCCAGTGGAAAAATGGCGAAGTTTCCCATAGAGTAAATTTATTTTTAAGTTTATGTCTCGAGAAAGGTCTATACCACAAATATTCTCGTGATAATCTGGCTACTTGGACAAATAAAGTTGAAAAAGACAAGGTACTCTTGCCAACTAAAAATGGAGTTGTTGATTTAACCTTTATGGAAAACTTTATTGTTGCTCTGGAAAAACAACTCCTCAAAGATTTAGGGCAATACTTGCAAAAGAGAAAGAAAGCAACTTAGGCATTGTTTTACCTAATGCCAAGTTTTCTAACTTTAAGCTAAGGCAGGTAAAGTTTACTTACTTTAACCCAAGACTTATCCTTCAAGGAAAGCAAAGAAGAGTTAGCTAAAGTTAGATACCTCAAAATCAACTCTCAAGTGGAACAAATTAGCCTCACTAAAAAGCAAAGAGAGATAGCTTCCGCTCTGGAAATAAATTTAGAGATTAACAAGTCTTAGCAAGCTAAGACTTGTTGCCTCGTAAAATTAGTAAGTTGAGTTTACTTACTAAGCTAAGTAATTGCTGGAGATAAATACTATTTATTAAAAGAAAATATTGATAATAAAACTCTCGGTTTTTTGTTTTATAAAAAGTAATATAAGTACGAGATAAAAGAAAAACTTATTAAAATAAGTTCTTCTAAGATGGTAAAATAAGATTAGTAAAATACCTATCTCTAGCGAGGCATATATGTCAAAACTTTGCTACAAAAAATTATTTAAAAAATTAATTGACGTAGATATGAAAGGCTCAGAGCTAATGGAAAAAGCTAAAGTGAGCAAAAGCACCTACTATAAAATGAAAAACGGAGAAAACATTACCACAGATGTGCTTTTAAGAATTTGTGATGTCTTAGACTGCGATATTTCTGAAATAGTAGAAAGAGTAAAAGATTAATAAAACTTAATACAAAAGGTCTACTTTTTTGTATAAATCTTACTAAGCATTATTAAAATTGCAAAAATTATACCTATCAAAATACCTAAGTTAATCATGTATCTCTAGTAATATAGGAGAATTAATTTATATGGCTGATATTTTATGGCATAAATTAGATAAGGCAAAGCAAGATAAGTATATTAAACGAATTACTATTCTTGGAATTCTAAGTGGCTTATTTAAGGAAGTGGAAGGAAAAAATGGTAAAAAGCCATACTTACATTACAGAAATCATGAGATCTCCTATATAGACAGCTTTGAAGTTCAGGGGATAACAAGGAAAGATAGTGCTTTTGATGCAATAGTTCGTATAAACAACAAATCTATTGGTGTAGGTTTAAAAACTTGGATACATAATTCTGATTTTTCTAATCAAAAAATTGCTGAGTTTAATAGAAAAAGTAGTGAAATTCGAAAACTTTTTAACGTCAATACACAAAATGAACTAGTTAAACGCATAGCTGAACTAAGAAATTCTAGGATTGAAGATGATAAACGACTTTATGAAACAGAAGAAGAAATTTATCACTTTATTACCAGAGATTATAACTGTTTTTATATCATTGAAACAAAATATGAAAAAATCGATATAGACAACATTAGTGATATAAGAATGACTGATACATCGGTTTCGTTTAATGACGGAAAAAATAGTTATATCTTTAATATGAGTAAAAGTACTTTATTCAAAAAGTTTAACGCTTCTAAAGAGGAAAGAATTTTACACAAAGAAATAAATATTCATAATGATCCTTTTTCTCTTTTAGAAGAGGTATTTAGTAACTCAAGCTTAAATAACTACATTTTTCCAGAGTCTCAACCAAATGTTAAAGAGGAAGAAAACTATATAATTTTACCTCTTTACAATGATAATAGTTATGAAGTTAATGATAGATCAGCTTTTAATGCTTCTCTAGGGAGCTCTAAAAGTAAAGGCTCTGATATCCCTAGACCTGCATATGAAGCTTATGCTCCTATCCCTGTATATATTCATCGACTATATCCTAATTTCTTTGGTATCGATGCCTTAGATAAAGAAGCAAGAAAAAATTCTAGTTTCTATTTACATTTACCTAATGGGGAGAAAATTATTGCTAAGATAACTCAAGACAATGGCAAAAGTTTACAAACTAATCCACAGTCTATATTGGGTAAATGGCTTCTTTTTAGTATATTTGGCTTAAATGAATATGAAAAGTTAACCAGAAAACTCATTGATGAAAAAGAAATTGACTCAATTAAAATAACAAAAATAGATAACAATAATTTCAAAGTAGATGTCTCTAATTACTTAGAATACGAAAAATGGAAATTAGAACATAAAAATAAAATACTAGAACTAAAAGAAGCTGGAATAATCAAAAAAGAACCTATTTTTAGACCTGATCTTTTTAAAGAAGAGCTGTAACTACAAATAGTAAGATAAATTAGTAATACCTCTAACTATTTGTTCTCATAAAGAAATGACAAACTCTTATCAAAAAATAGATCTACTCATTTGAATATATTGCATAACTTTAAAGCTTAAATGACTAAACGAAGTGGCTGCATTTTTGTCTTATGTTATGTATAATAAATAATTCAATCAAATTATAATTGTTGAGAATTGTATGACTATGAAATGTGCTTCTTTTTTTGCTGGAGTAGGAGGTATAGATCTAGGTTTTGAGCAAGCTGGGTTTGAAATTGTCTATGCAAATGAAATAGATAAGTTTGCTGTAGAAACATTTAAAGCTAACCATAAAGCATTTATGGATCATCGTAGTATTACCGACGTACAAGCAGAAGAGATTCCCGATTTTGACATAATGCTAGCTGGTTTTCCTTGCCAAGCATTTTCTGTTGCTGGCTATCGTAAAGGTTTTGCTGATAAAGGTCGTGGTGATCTATATTTTGAGCTAGAGAGAATCTTTATTGCCAAGCAACCTAAAATAATTTTCTTAGAAAATGTAAAAAACCTAGTAAGCCATGATAAAGGAAGAACCTTTGAGATCATAAAACAATCTCTCCAAGAAAATGGCTACCATATTAAGTTCCAAGTTTTAAATGCTTGTGACTATGGAAATATTCCGCAAAACCGTGAGCGTATATATATTGTCTGCTTTAAAGACCAAACTCTTATGGAAAAGTTTGAGTTCCCAGAAAAACTTCCTCTAACTACCAACATAAAAGATATGCTTGAAAAGGAAAGTAATATTGAAGCAAAATATTACTATACAGAGAAAACACCTTTTTATGCCAAACTTGTTGATGAAATAAAAGATGCTAAAACTCTGTATCAATGGCGAAGACAATATGTAAGGGCAAACAAAAGCAATCTTTGCCCAACTCTAACAGCCAATATGGGAACAGGTGGACATAATGTTCCATTACTTAATGTCCAAGGACAAAAAGACACTATTCGTAAACTAACTCCAAGAGAATGTTTTAACTTTCAGGGATATCCTAAAGATTTTGTATTACCTAACATAAGTAACGGTAACCTTTATAAACAAGCTGGAAATAGTGTGGTAGTCCCTGTAATTAGACGTATTGCAGAGCAAATTCAAAAGGTAGTTAATAGTTAACTGTTTTTTATTGAAAAGAGGAAGGTAATTAGCCATCCTCTTTTTTTTTACTTAAACTTTATCTTGCTAAGTATAAGCATATTAGATCCCAGGGAAGCAGGCTATCATCTATATAACTTTACAAGCAAAGAATAAAATTACAGAAAGGATGATAAAGATGTAAAAAATATCTAAAAATAAATAATCAACCATAAAAAAGTATTACGGTATATCCTAAAAAATGATTGAAATAAAAATAAATATAAATCAACGTAATATGATACAATTATATATATTTAGAATATAAAAAATATCTAAAATACAAAACATTAGAATAGATTTGAGAACTATATTTGACTAATTGCATTATAAGT
>NZ_NRJH01000060.1 GCF_003585925.1 Psittacicella melopsittaci | reverse complement strand
AAGTAAAATAGGCAATTTGATTGTATACAAATAAACAATTTCAAAGTATACAAATAGGCAATTTGAATGTATACACATTAGAGAATTTACTTATTTAACTTATCATTGCGTATAAGGAAGCTAAAGTAAAATAGGCAATTTGATTGTATACAAAATTAACAAGTTCAACCTATACAAATAGGCAATTTAAATGTATACACATTTTAGAATTAACTTATTTAACTTATCTTTGCGTATAAGGAAGCTAAAGTAAAATAGGCAATTTGAATGTATACAAAATTAACAAGTTCAACCTATACAAATAGGCAATTTAAATGTATACATATTATAGAATTTGCTTATTTAACTTATCTTTGCGTATAAAGATGCTAAAGTAAAAATAAGCAATTTGATCGTATACAAATAAGCAATCTCAAATTATACAAATAGGCAATTTGAATGTATACACATTAGAGAATTTGCTTATTTAACTTATCTTTGGATATAAGTAAGCTAAAGTAAAATAGGCAATTTGAATGTATACAAAATTAACAAGTTCAACCTATACAAATAGGTAATTTGAATGTATACACATTTTAGAATTTACGATTTTAACTGATCTTTGCCTGTAAGTAAACTAAAGAAAAAATAAGCAATTTGAATGTATACATATAAGCAATTAGATTGTATACAAAGTGTATCCCTATGACCTTTTCACAAGATATTTTTCTATTAAGTCGAAAGTTTGAGAAATCGCTTATTTTAAATCTACGAATTTGCCTATATAATAAACCTAGTAAATAAATAAAGTTTAAGGATTTAACTATGCCTCACATTACTATTAAAGCTTTCCCAAGAAATCTATCTCCAGAGCAATTAGAAAAACTTGAGCAAGCTGTAACTCAAACTATTATTGAGCAATTAAACGCAACTCCAGAATCAATTTCAATTGATTTTGTGGAGTATGATCCAGCAACTTGGCAAGAAAAAGTTGTTGATGTAGAAATCAAACCAAGATTAGAAAAACTACTCCGTAAACCTGGTTATCCAATCGGAGACTAAAAAAAAGAGCCCTTTGTGGCTCTTTTTAATTTTTCTATGGCTATTAATTTTCTTCTTTATTCTTTTCTAACTTACTTACCAGTATAAGTAGCACTATCGTTGCTATCTATAATTTTGGTATTTAAACCTAAAGTATACTGGAAGAGATTTAAAATATTAATTGCTTGCTGTGCCTCGTTAGATGTAACTGCAGGACGTAAGCTATATTTGAAATTAAATTTTGGGGTAATATCTTTGGCTTCAATACGAGCTGCTACAACTACAGGATTAACTATCTGAGCTATATAGTTGTAGGCGTACACTTCATTTGGGTGTAGAGTAAAACGAATACGTTTGTACTCAAGTTGAGCAAAGTTTGCGTTAGTCAGATCTGAAATAAATCTATCTTGATCCACAAAAGCTAAAGCTACTGGAACAAAGGTACTACAAATAGCTTCCCATTTACCTTTTGTTTGAGGCTCAGGACGGTTGTAGTTAAAAGCTGCGAGGTGTGAGCATTTTGTGGCAAATTGATACACTATATCACTATTAGGGATAGAGTAGATACCGTCTTTGATTTGGTAAGGTAAAACAGGGATTAAAGCTGTAGAAAGCTGTGTATAGTAACTATCGTAAGAAAGATTAGTTAAATTAGCAATACTTGCTAAAAAAGTATTAATTGCCCCTTGTGCTTTTTTGAGGAGAACTTGATGGGTAGCAAAGTATTTTGCTACTCTATCTTCTGCTTGCTCTTCCATACTACCTGTTGTAGCAGCAAGTGACATAGCACTAGTTCCACCAAAGATGAACACTAAGCTTAGTGCTTTAACAAGAGGTGTGATAAATGTATAAGAGGACATATAGTATTTCTCAAGAACTCTGTTACTTGTAATATTTTTTGTCTATAAGTTCAAGATTTATAGCTAAAAGAAATAATTGGAATTTATAAACAGAGTTAAGCAAATTGGAACCTAACTCCTTAAAATCTCGGAGTTATACTTATATTTTATTATAAATTTAGGCTCGTTGAATAAGTTTTACAAGTTAAAAACTTTTAACTATGTTTATTAGACAAATAATAATTATAAAATGTCTCAATTTTTAGGTAAAAATTCGAGAAAAAATTGACAAAAATTTTCTCTAAGTTGCGGATAAATAACTAAAATACACTTTTCACTTTTATAAATTATCTTTATAAAACAAAATATAAGCAAAAGCCGATTTATAAGCAAATTAGTCAAGAAATAGCATAAAAAACCTGAGAAAAATTAAGGAAATCTAGGCGAGATCTTGTTTAATTTTACCTATAACTAAATATAGATAAATTTAGAGGTAGAAATAATAAAATCAAGGGAAAACCTTGCCTGATTAATATCTTTTAGTTGTTAAAGGGGTAAAAACAACCTTAATTGAAAGAGATAAAAGGTACATTATGCAAAACTTAAACCTCAAACTCAAATACAAATAGCAAGCTCAAAAGTCTAAAATCAAAAACTCATCCCCCCAACCCCAAACTCAAATACAAATCCCAAGCTCAAAATCCAAAAAACTCAAATCCCAAAAAACAAAACCCCTAAAACGCAAAAAAGACTGGCTCGCACCAGTCCTTTTGTTTTTTATTTTTATTATTTATCTTGTGAAGCTCGCCAGGTATTAACCCCTTTTTCCGCGTATTCACGGGCAAGTTCAGCACGCTCTAACTCTTTGAGTTTAGCTTCTTTTTCTCGTTGTTCTTGAGCTAGTTTACGCATTACTCTTACTTTAGTAATTTTTAACCAAAGAACTACTAGAATAATTAGTAAAATAGCAAAAACTGCACAAAAAGAGTAGAGATATACACCTAATTCAGATACTTGCATAGGCTATTACCATTGGGTATTTTCCCAAAGATCGAGTAACTCGTCTCCAGAAAGTTTGTCTTTTTTCTTCTTTTTGTTTGCCAGAAGTTTTTCTGCTTGAGCTTGCGTCGCAGTATAGTCTGTATTACGTCCTGCTTTATAGTCGCGAGATTTAATACGACGATCTTCTTTTTCAGCATGCTGAGGTTTAGCTTCTTTACGTGCTTTTTTGCTAGCAGCTAATTGAGCAAAGAACTCTGCTTCTTTGCCTGGCTCTACGCCAGCTTTTTCAAGCATACGTAATTGAGCTTTACCTAGTTTACTCACATCAAACTCTTTGCCTTCTTTGTTGTCTTTGTTAGAGGCAGCTTGAGCTCTTTCTTGTTTACGTGCTTTAGCACGAGCTTGAGCTTGTAAAGTAGAAGCTGCAACAAGTTCACCATTAACAATAACAAGATCTTGGCTTTGTCCTGTAGCTTGTGCAGTTTCTTCTGCTTTTGCTTGAGCTACAGTTTGCAGTTTGTTATTTACTAAAGGCTTGTCACGCCCTGGAATAAAAATTGGAATAGCACGAGCAGGTTTGCTTTGTTCAGTTTGAGCTGTAGCTTGCGCTTGTTCTTTAGCCTTAGCATTAGGGTTTGAGCGCGAGCCCGAAGCATTACCTGTACGCTTTTTTTTCTTTTTCAGTGCCCAAGATAATTCATTAGCTTCGGCACGTGTTAATTTACGTTTTGTCATATTATTCGTCTAGATAGCCTAAAGAACGTAAGGCACGTATATCATCCGACCAACCTTTTTTCACTTTAACCCAGAGGTTCATATTTATCGGACGCTCGAGAGCCTTACTCAGGTCGATACGAGCTTCAGTACCTATACGTTTAATTTTTTCACCATTTTTTCCGATAATAATGCGTTTTTGTCCATCGCGATCAACAAGAATTACGGCATCTACATTGATCCCTCTTGGGGTCATAGTAAAGCGTTCAATTTCCACGCTAGTGGCATATGGAAGTTCATCGCCCAGTAAACGCATGAGTTTTTCTCGAATGAATTCGGCAGCCATAAAGCGACCACCTTTATCAGTTACTTGATCCTGATCATAGTGGAACTCGCCTAAAGGTAAGAACTTAGCCGTTAATTTAACTAGAGCATCTAGGTTGTCACCTTTTTCTGCTGAAATTGGAATCATATCTGCCCAAGGGTATTTTTCTTGCATCTCTTGTAAGTAAGGAAGCAGTTTTGCCTTGTCAGCAATTTGATCAACTTTATTTAAAACGAGAATTACCGGAGATTTTTGTTGTTTAAGTTTGCTTAACACTAAAGCATCGTCGTCAGTCCATTTGGTACCTTCTACGACAAAGTAAAGTACATCCACGTTCGCAAGCACTGAGCTAGCTGTACGGTTCATTACTTTATTCATTTGTGTCGTTTCTTTCAGGTGAATCCCTGGACTATCAACAAAGATTAATTGGGCATTATCTTCGGTTAAAATCCCGAGGATACGGTGCCTTGTTGTTTGAGGTTTAGAAGAAGTAATGGCAATTTTTTGGCCTAAGAGAGCGTTCATTAAAGTAGATTTACCTACATTTGGACGACCTACAATACCAATATAGCCACAACGTTTGTTTTCGGTATTTGTCATATACTTATCATGAAAAGTGCCGCTGCTAAGAGCGGCTAATTTGGGCCGCAAACGTCCGATTAGAGGTGTTGCACCTTATCGAGTTGTTCTTGGCTTAAAACATCAGAAGAACGGAGTTTACGGATCATTAAACTTGCAGCCTCTTGTTCGGCTTTACGTTTATTTTTTCCTACTCCTGGCGTACGATAGTTTAATTCGTTAATTACACATTCAGCAAAAAAGGTCTGATTGTGAGATTTACCTTCAGTACGCACGAGAACATAATTAGGTTTGTTTTTGAATAACTCTTGCACAATTTCTTGCAGCAGAGTTTTTGGATCACGATAGCCTGTACGGAAGGCTTCTTTGTGATTTAATTGATCTTTGAAAATATTGAGTACTACTTTTTCGGTAGTCTCAAAAGAACCTGAATCTAAATAAATAGCCGCACAAATAGCTTCAACTGTGTCTTCAAGAATTGAATCACGAGTACGACCGTTATTTTGGATTTCGCCTTTAGCCAGACGAATATAATAGCCTAGATCCAGATTACGGGCAATGCTACATAAAGAGCTACCACAAATTAATGCCGAACGCATTTTTGTAAGAGCCCCTTCGTCAACATCTTTAATGGTATTGAAAAGATACTTGCCGATTACAAAGTTTACAATACTATCACCTAAAAACTCGTAGCGTTCGTAGTTTTCTAAATTACAATAACTCGAATGGGTTGTAGCTACGCGTAGATGGTGAATATTTTTGAATTTATAGCCCAACTTGCGTTCCAAGTTAATTAACTCTGAATCAGCAGCATTTTCTTGATGAATGATATGTGAATTTGGCATAAGAATATATTTTGCGTGGATGATTAAAGAGAACTTCGCACCAGAATATATACTAAGCCGATAGGTAAGAATTTCGTGAGAAACGCTTACCTATATGCTTCATATTATGGTAGAAGAGAAAAAATAAGTGGGGTTTTTCACCTGTTATATTATACTTGATTTTTTCCGATAAGTCTTGACTAATAATAAAAAAGAGTACAAAAAAATTGTACTCTTCTTTACCAAGACCTAAATTTCTAATCAATTTTGCCTGAACGAATTTTGAAGTTAGTTGGATCGTTAATAAAACTTTCTTCCGTTTGCTCTGGTTCTTGCTCTTTGTTAGCAAATTCAGTACCACGTGCTTGTTGAGCAAGGTAATTAGCACGAATTTGACGAATGGTCGTTGAGTTAATTTTGCCAGAATAAACAAAAGAAGCAGGACCTGTCATAAATAGAGGTTCACCATCTACGCCACTCCACTCAATGGTTAAATCCCCACCTAATGTATGCACGGTAATAGGTTTACCCTTAGCAAGATTACCTTGGAGAATACCTACAGCTACCGCTCCACAACAGCCCGAACCACAAGCTTGAGTTTCTCCTGCACCTCTTTCCCATACGCGTACATATACTTCAGTAGGAGAAATTACTTGCATAAATGGCACATTTGTACGTTCAGGGAAGCGTTCATGGTGCTCAATAATTGGACCTAGCTCAGCTACTTTAGCTTGGTTAATATCATCAACGGTAATAACACAGTGAGGGTTACCCATGCTCACTACCCCACACAGTTGTACACCTAGAGGTGTAGGGATCATATAGTGGTGTTCTGGAGCTCGAGCGACAAATGGGATTTTACTTGGTTGCCAAATTGGAGCTCCCATATTAACGCGAACACTATTGCGGTTAATACTAAGTACCATACGTCCACTATTGGTGGTTACATGGATATCGTTTTTATCGGTTAAACCATGCATGGTTACATATAAGGCAAAACAACGTGCCCCGTTACCACATTGGTTTACTTCACTACCGTCGGCATTGAAAATACGATAATGAAAATCTGTGTCTGGATCATATGGGGGTTCGATTAATAACAGTTGATCAAAACCTATGCCTCTATGACGATCAGCCAGAGCACAAATAGTTTTTGGGTTGAGATATACTTTTTGGGTTAATGACTCAATAACCATGAAGTCATTCCCTAAAGCATGCATTTTTGCAAAGTGCATAGAATTATTTCCAAGTTGAATTTTAAATTAATTTTTTCCTTTACTATTGTAACAAATCCGGCAAGAGGGGGCAAAGGTATATTACATGGCAAGAAGTAATTTAACCAAGCTTTATGAGATGAAAATTAATTAAATTAATCCAAGTTAAAGCTAAAGAAAAGAAAAAAAATAAATTTATGGATTTTGCTTAAAGAAAGAGATAGAGGGAAAAGGGATATGACTAAAATTAGTGGTCAAAGTTATAGCAAAAATTAGTGCTCAAGTA
>NZ_NRJH01000006.1 GCF_003585925.1 Psittacicella melopsittaci | reverse complement strand
TTTGGGATTTTTTTGAGTTTTTTTAGAGGTAATTTAACAGGAAGGAAAATATTTATTTTTTTAGGCATTTTTTCTTAATTAAGTAAAAACTCAATAAAAACATTTATTAAAATTCAACATTTTAAGAAATTTGTTTCTTGTAATTTTAAATATTGCTCCTTATAACTTAAATGTAAAAATAATTAGCAACAAAAATACAACATGAGGAATCTAAATATTTAATAAATAATTAAAATCTATTCTAACAACACAAACAAAAACTATTATCTTATACTCTTGTTCCTGGGTCGTAAATTCTACTCTGTAACCTAATCTATCTTATACCTCTAAATCCAAACATAGAATTATAAAACACATATTTCTGGTAGATTGAACGTTACCCTCTTGAGACTCGGGGGCTTGGAACAAAAAAAAATTAGACAAAGCTAATTAAGTAACACTTTTTCATATAAAAACCTTTATTAATTATTCTTTTAATATTCCAAAAATTATTCTTTTCATATTCCAAACAACAAACAAAGCAAAAGTTAATTTTTATATTCTAACCTACAAAGAGGAAGCGATACTTCCTCTTTTTTTATGTCTGAATTATTAGTTGATCACTAATTTTAATAATTAACCAGATATAGATTAATTGGTAAATGGTAAATAGTTAATTATTTAAATTAATACAAACCAACCTGTTTTAAATGCAAAAAAAATCCTCTAAACATTTTTGTTTAGAGGATTTTTAAGCAATTATTCTTGCTCAAGAAGTTTTTCTTTTGCCCATAAATCTTCATAGGTTTCACGTTCACGAATAACGTGTACTTTATCTCCGTCTACTAGCACTTCTGCACATTTTGGACGAGAGTTATATTGTGAAGCCATAGCCGAGCAATAAGCACCAGAACCACGCATAGCTAAGAAGTCACCTGGGCGTACGCGTAACTGACGGTTTTTCCCTTGGAAGTCCCCAGTTTCACATACAGGACCTACTACATCGTAAAGTTCTAGGTCAGCTTCAGGATTTTCTTCTACCGTAATAATATTCATAAAAGCACCATATAAGCTTGGACGAATATTATCATTCATACCTGCGTCTACAATAGCAAACTTTTTGCCAAGGTTGTCTTTAGTAAACTCAACTTTGTAAACAAAGATGCCTGCATTAGCTACAATTGAACGCCCTGGTTCAACTACAACCTGTAAAGTACCTACATCATCAAAGAGATCTTCTAATTCAGCATAAGCTGCATTTAACAGCTCGTTTGGTAAAGGTGGAGCTTCGACTGAGTAGGTTACTCCTAAACCACCACCTATATCTAAGTGATGTAGTTTAATGCCTGCTGCATAAAGCTGACGAATTAGTTTTTTCAGAGCTTTAATAGCATCTATGTAAGGAGAAATTTCTGTTAATTGTGAGCCAATATGAAAATCTAGCCCCACAATTTCTACGTGCTCCATTTTTGCAGCACGTTGATATTCAGCTAAAGCACTTTCTACTGGAATACCAAATTTGTTTTCTTTTAAGCCTGTAGAAATATAAGGGTGAGTATGAGCATCCACATTAGGGTTAATACGGAAGCTAATTGGTGCTACTTTACCCATACGGCCAGCAACAAGGTTAATGCGATCTAGCTCCATTGCTGATTCTACATTAAAACATAAAATCCCTGCTTCTAAAGCCATTTCAATTTCTTCTTCGGTTTTACCTACCCCAGAGAAAATTACTTTATGTGGATCTGCTCCAGCAGCAATAACACGTGCAAGTTCGCCACCAGAAACTATATCAAAACCAATATTCTGTTGTGAAAGTAATTGTAAAATAGCTAAATTAGAGTTAGCTTTTACGGCATAGCATACTAAGCCGTCACGTCCTGCAAATGCTTCTTTAAAAGCTTGTACATGACGTAATAAGGTTGCTTTTGAATAAATATATAAAGGTGTGCCGTATGTTTGTGCCAGTTGCTTTACTGGTACTGATTCAGCATAGAGCTCACCATCTTGATATCTAAAAAAATCCATGGATCAATGTTAATTCTAATTGACGACCTTAAGGGTCGGGAAAAGGAGAAATCTAGTCTCTAATTATACCAATTTTTTCGCATAAGCTAAAAAAAATTAGTACTTGTTCAAAGGGGTAAAGAGATAATTTAAGCTCCTGTTTTGTCGCTTTTACTTTCGCTTGCTTCTAGACTAGGTTTTGGGTTCTTGTGGTGATTTTGTTTGGCTTTTTATATTCCGTTTTTCTCTTAGATTTTCTCTTCTTCATTCTTCGTTTTTCTCTTCCCTTCTCTTTCATTTTTTTCCTACCTTTTTCTTTCCCACCCCTTATTTTAGTTACCTCTCTCAAACTATCAAAAGCAAGCCATATTTTTAATAAAAAACTATCATTTGCAATATTTTATCCATAAAGACCCCACAAAACGCTAGGTTGGAAAGCTATTTTTCTCCTCTACAAATTACATTTTGCAAATTTTTGTTTAGCTTCTTTAAACTTTTCTATCATTTGCAATTATTTTTATAAAATTAAAATTTCAAATGATAAAATTTTGCAATAAAATGCATTTTTTTGAGAAAAATTACCCTTTTTCTCTTTTAATTTATTTTTATTGTGGCATAATACGCAGTAATTATTTTTTTAGCAACAAACTTACCTCTTATTTTTAGTAAGCTTAATCCTTTACTAAATGAGGATAAGCGTGAGAAAATTCAAGGCAATTTTCTCACGTGTTTTCTCTTAGCAAGACAAGAGATTTTGATTTGGATTTTTTATAAATATTTCACAGTGATTACTTTAGCTCAAGCTAAGTTTACAATTTATAGCAAAGGCATAAGACAAAGGTTTTAATTTGTACCAACAAATTAAGCCTTTTTTTAAAATCAAAAAAATAGAGAGTATTGAGATGACAACAACTAGACAAGCAAAACACACCCAGGCTATTCCTCGTAATGAACTTTTAGATGTATTAGCAGTAGCACGTAATGAACAAGCTGCCGACTTACGTATTGATAATGTAAAAATCATGAATCTAGTAAGTGGTGGCTATATGGATGGTCCAATTGTAATTAAGCATGATACTATTGTGGGCTTTGGTCCTGAATATGC
The DNA here is from genome assembly GCF_003585925.1 of Psittacicella melopsittaci. Classification (GTDB taxonomy): domain Bacteria; phylum Pseudomonadota; class Gammaproteobacteria; order Enterobacterales; family Psittacicellaceae; genus Psittacicella; species Psittacicella melopsittaci. The sequence goes on along the minus strand of NZ_NRJH01000006.1, from coordinate 34,388 downwards.
AAACCACCCTGCAACAAAAGTAGTAGACGCTCAAGGTCATACTGCTGTGCCTGGATTTATTGATGCCCACATGCACATTGAATCTTCAATTATGGCACCGCAAGTATTTGAGTCTTTAACTCTACCTCTGGGTCTAACTACTATTGTTTGTGACCCTCATGAAGTGATTAACGTAATTGGTACTACAGGTTTAGAGTGGTTCTTACGCTCTTCTGCACAAGCTTACCAAAACCAATTCATTCAAATGAGTTCATGTGTCCCAGCTCTCCCTAATTGCGAAATTAATGGAGCTGAGTTTACCGTTGATCAAATGAAAGACTATATCGATAGCCCTTATGTTCTTGGTCTAGCAGAAATGATGAACTTTCCGGGCGTAATTAATGGCGATCCATTAGTTCTTGATAAAATTGCTCTCTTTGCAGGTTTAGCTGTTGATGGTCACGCCCCAACAGTTTCAGGTCGTCCTCTTGATGCTTATATAGCAGCAGGAATTGGAAATGACCACGAATGCACTACAAAAGAAGAAGCTCTAGAAAAATTAGCTAAAGGCGTTACCGTGTTTATGCGTGAAGCAAGTGTGGCACGTAACCTAGATGCTCTTGCTCCAATTCTTAATGAATACTCTTCGGCAGCTATTTGTTTATGTACTGACGACATTACTCCTTATGACATGGTACACACAGGTCACATAGATGCTATGGTGCGTCGTCTTATTCAAAAGCATGGGGTTAAGCCACACTTAGCTTACCGTGTTTCTTCTTATACTACCGCACAACACTATGGCTTAAAACGTCTAGGTCTCATTGCTCCAGGACGCAAAGCGGATATAGTTTTAGTTTCTGATGTAGAAAACGTAACTATTAGTAAAGTATTTGTGGGCGGTAAAGACGTATCTGAGTTAAATCTGGTAGAAAATGCTCCAGCTCGTTTAGCTGCTTCAAACCCACCTACTTTCAAATCAGTAATTCGTGAACCTTTACGCGAAGAAGACTTTGCTTATGAATTTGAAGTTGGGAAAAAATATCGTGCTGTTGAAGTGATTCACGATGAAATTATTACCGGTGAAGAGCACTTAACTTGTACAGGCTTTACTGCCGACGGCAATCCAATTTTTGATAAGCCAGCAGCCTTTTTAACTACGGTTGAACGTTATGGTCATCAAGTAAAACCTGCCTTTGCTTTAGTAACGGCAACAGGTTTAACTCGTGGTGGTTTAGCTTCTTCAGTAGGGCACGATAGCCATAACCTTACGGCTATGGGAGCAACACGCAAGGATTTAGTTGATGCTTTAAATGCAATTATTGCTACTAACGGTGGCTTTAGTGCCGTACTTGATGGCGAAGTTAAAGCTCACTTAGCTTTACCTATTGCGGGTGTTCTTTCAACCGAAAGTGCTGCCTTTGTTCATCAAACTATTGAACAATTAAAAGCAGCTTCGCGTGAGTGTGGGGTATTCTTACACGACCCATTCATGCAATTATCTTTCTTACCTCTACCAGTTATTCCAAAACTAAAACTAACTTGTAATGGACTATTTGATGTTACGCAATTCAAATTTGTTCCTTTAGAAGTTGAATAATCTAATCTAGATATTGTCATCTCTATGAACCCTAGGCTTGTGCCTAGGGTTTTTTTGTTACAAAAAAAAGCCCTCGGCGTTTGCCGAGGGTTTTTATTTTACTTTAGTTAGCTTGAACTTAAGTTAATTAACTAGAGCTTAACTTATTTGATTTACTTTAAGTTAACTTACAAACTTAAACTAGCTCTTAGTAGAACACTTCAGAAGCAGGAGCCGCTTCAACTTTGAATAATAATGGCTCTACATCTGGAGTTGTATCTTCGTCTACATAAGCTGGGTTTTTACTTACAACTATATAAGAGTGTTCACCCGCTTGACCACTAATAATTAAGCGAGAAAGTGGGTTTTCTACATAGTTAGTAATTACACGTTTTAATGGACGTGCCCCAAATTCACGGTCATAACCTATATCACAGAGATAATCAAGAGCACCGTCTTCCACTTTAAGAAGAAGTTCTTGGAAACGTAAGCGATCGTTTAAACGATTTAATTGGATTTGCGCAATACGTTTCATGTCTTCTTTTGCTAGTGGGTGGAACACTACGATATCGTCAATACGGTTAAGGATTTCTGGTTTTAAGTATTGTTTTAAAATACCTAATTCCATATCACGTAATTGTTCATATGGTAACTCAGAGTTTTCCATAATTTCACGTGAACCTATGTTCGAAGTCATGATAATTACCGTGTTACGGAAATTAACCACTCTACCTTGACCATCGGTTAATTGACCATTATCAAGAATTTGTAAGAAAACGTTAAATACATCTGGGTGAGCTTTTTCAACTTCGTCGAATAAAACAATTGAGTAAGGATTACGACGAACTGCTTCGGTTAATTGACCACCTTCTTCGTAACCTACATAACCTGGAGCTGCCCCAATTAAACGAGATACTGTGTGTTTTTCCATATACTCAGACATGTCAATACGCACAATGTTTTCATCATTATCAAATAATTGGAAAGCTAAAGCTTTAGCTAACTCAGTTTTACCTACCCCAGTTGTCCCTAAGAAGAGGAAGCTACCTAGAGGTTTTTTGTCATCTTGAATATGAGCACGAGAACGACGTACTGCATCTGATACTACGCGAATAGCTTCTGGTTGACCGATTACGTATTGACCTAATACGTTTTCGAGGTTAAGAAGTTTTTCTTTTTCAGATTGTTGTAATTTGCTTAATGGAATACCAGTTTGTTGGCTAATAATTTCCGCAATTTCTTTTTCTGAAACACGCGTACGAATTAGTTGATAATCAAAGTCTTCATTACCAAGTTGTTCTAATTGTTTTTCAATTTCTGGAATATCTTGGTAACGTAAACGTGATGCTGTTTCATATTCGCCGTTTTGTTGGGCACGTTCAGCTTCAAGTTTTAATTTTTCTAATTTAAGTTTTAAATCCTGATCTGCGTTAAGACGAGATTTTTCTGAATTTAATACTTCTTTTAAAGAGTCGTATTCTTGCTCTTTAGTTTGGATTTCAGCTTCAATTTTTGCTAAACGTTTTTTACTTTCTTCATCTTCTTCTTTACTTAATGCAAATTGGGAGATTTTTAACTCATCAATGGCATTACGTAAACGTACCATTTGCGTAGGTTCTGAAGAAATTTCCATACTAATTTTTGAAGCAGCTTCATCGATTAAGTCGATAGCTTTATCTGGTAAAGTACGGTCGGTAATATAACGGTTAGATAAAACAGCAGCTGCCACTATTGCTGAGTCAGTAATTTGTACTTTGTGGTGTAAAGAATATCTTTCTTTTAAACCACGAAGAATGTTAATTGTATCTTCAACACTTGGTTCGTCTACCATTACTTTTTGGAAACGACGTTCAAGAGCAGAGTCTTTTTCAATATACTGACGGTACTCATTTAATGTTGTTGCCCCAATACAGTGGATTTCCCCACGTGATAGAGCTGGTTTTAATAAGTTACCTAGGTCCATAGCACTATCACCTGTAGCTCCTGAACCTACAATTTGGTGTAACTCATCAATAAAGAGAATTATATTTGTTGATGAACTTTTTAGTGCATCTAACATTTTTTTGATTTTCTCTTCAAATTGACCACGGTATTGAGTTCCTGACATTAATGCCCCTAAGTCAAGACTTAAAATACGAGCATTTTTTAAGCTTTCAGGTACATCACCTTTAACAATTAATTGTGCAATACCTTCAACTACTGCAGTTTTACCAACCCCAGGTTTACCAATTAATACAGGGTTGTTTTTACTTCTTCTTTGGAGAATTTGTAAAGAACGCGCAATTTCTTCGTGACGACCTATAACTGGGTCAAGTTTACCTTGTTCCGCTAATTCGGTTAAGTCCGTTAAGAAAGCTTTAATCTCATCACTTAAAGCATTGTCGTCAGTAGAATCTACGGTACGACCTTGACGTAAGAATTTAATTGTTGCTTCAATGTTTTTCGCAGTGAAGTCATCTTTTTGTGGTAAACGTAAGAAAATATTACGTAAGGCGTTATTGTGGTTAGTGTCTTCGACTACCGCAAGGAGATATAGCTCTAATGAAGCATATTTATCCCCAAAACGAGTCGTTAAAACTAAGGCACGATTTAAGTGTCCGCTTAAAATAGAATCAGCCTCTTTGGCTACAGTATTATCACTTACTTGCGGATAGCTTGCTAAAGCTTGTTCAACCGCTTGGCTTACTGTAGCTAAGTTAACTCCCATAGTACTAATTAAACTAGATAAAGGGTTAGCTTGGCTTTCTAAAGCGGCTTTCATCATGTGTAAGTCAGTTACTTGAGCGTGGCGAGCTTGATCAGCTATTTGTTGCGCACGCGTAAAAGTATTAATAAGACTGTTAGTAAATTTTTGTTCAGACATAATTATTTATACTTCCTTTTTTATTTTTTGTTTTTATTTTTTTACACGTATATTATACGCCCATTACAAGATTATTTAAAGGAAAAGTATAAAAAAATAGTAAATATTTTATAATTTTGAGAGAATAGACGTCTATTTACAGTTAAATTTAAGAAAATTGCTATCAAATGATAGCAAAATAACTCAATTTTTATTTAACTAAACAAATAAATTTCAAGCAAATAGAAATTATTTTTAATATTTTAAATAAATAGACGTCTAAATCCAAACTAAAATTCTAGCAAAAGCAAGTTTAAGCCTCAAGACAAGGAATAGTTACACATTTATATGGTAGAATTTGAGTCCTGAGAGGAGATTTAGCTCAGGATTTTCTTAGCAAAAATTTATTTCCAACTCTAAATGTTGAAGCTACAAATGTAGGTTTATATTAGAACTATAAATATTGGTTTATATTAAAAGCTGTTTTATATAACGAGCTTAATAAATTCATTTAGCTAAAGGAACATAAAGTTCTTTTAGCTTACGAACATAAAAATCTATTTATAAAAAAGGCAAGCCAAGGCAAAAACCTTAGCTTGCTTATTTTATGCTAGAAATCGTAACGTAGAGTTACATAGAAAGTACGACCTGGTTCAGTAAATGAATCTGCATTAGCAGCTGTTACCCCAGATACTCCACCATTTTGTTCAAAGAAGTTGGTGTAGTAGTAAGAGATATTTGACCAGTCTACATATTTAGCATCAAAGAGGTTAGATACGCCAAAACCTAAAGTTAAATCTTTAATTGGTTTCCAGTAAAGATCTAAGTCAACTTTAGAGTAAGCCGTAGTCGGGTTGTACATGCTTGAGCCAACCGTTAAGTCTTTAGTGTCACGTTTGTCTGTCCAGTTCCAAACCAGTTTAGCACCCCAAACTTGAGTTTCATAACTTACCCCAAGAGAAGTTTTGAATGGGTCTGTTGAGTTTACTGCTGAGTAAGTACCTAAATCATCAGTTTGACTACCTTTAGCATAAGCTAAAGCCCCGAATACATAGTAGTTGTTGTAGAGTTTTAACTTAGCGTTAGCTGCAAAGCCGTAGATTTTTGCTTCTTTTTGGTTAGCATAAGAGAAGTAAGCATAATCAGAATCAGTAGTACGGTCAATACGACGACTAATAAAGTTTTTATATTTGCTTACAAAACCAGAAACTTGGTAGTTAAAGTCAGAAGTTTGACCTTTGAAACCAATTTCATAGTTACGAGAAGTTTCAGGTTTTAAGCTTGGGTTACCAATAATGTATTGGTTGTCACCACGCACAAAGTAACCGTAAAGCTGTTGTACTGACGGAGCACGGAAGCCTTGGCTATATTGGGCATAAGGAACAAAGGCATCTGTAACTTTATAGTCTACATAAAGCTTAGGTAAGACTTTAGTTTTGTTAATTTTCTCTAGAGTACCATAGGCATTACCAGTGCTGGTAGTATAACCTTGGACATAACCGTCACTAGTTTTTGGAGAAAGTCGATAATGTGCTAAAGTCAGAGTTGGCTTAATAGTAAAGCCAGCTAGATGTAACTCATCAGAAACATAGAGACTTAAGTTAGTTGCTGTAGAGTTAGGAATTGGACGCATGTAAGTTACTGTAGTCCCAGAAGTAGTTACATACCCAAATGAAGAACGGTCTTGCGATAAACTTACCCCTGCACGTAAAGTGTTATTCTGACTGATTTTGTAAGCTACATCAGAAATTAGAGATAGTGTTTTAAAGCTGTAACGTCCATTAGAGTTAGTAGTGGTAAATTCTGAGTCTGTACTTACGCTAGTTCCCGCTACACTTGCATATTGACGGTAAGACTTGTTACGTTGATCAGCATAGGTTAACTGTGAGTTAATTAAGAGATTGTCGCTTGTAAACTCGTGGATTAAGCTAATACGGTTACGGGTATTACGGTCGTTCGTATACTCGTAAGAAGTATATGAAGTAGTACGACGTACAGTATTGAAGCCTACTTGAGTTAACCAGTCAGTATAAGTACGATCACGTAAGTACTCTAGTACTAAACCAACTTTATTATTGTCGTTAAGTTGATAGAAGTGTTTGGTTAAGAGGTAATAACGACTTGTATCTTGTGGGTTAGGTTTTAAACGTCCAGAACCTGTAGTATTACCTAATTCTTTAGCATTGTTTTTAACTTCATGACCCGTACGGTAAGTACCTAAAACAAAGCCCTCATAAGCTCCTAGATGCCAAGCATAGGCTGCTGAGTTAGTAAATGAAGAGTCTGTAGAGTCATATTTAGTATAAATATAGCCCCCTTTACTGCGTCCGTTCAGAATGTCGGCAGGATCAAGGGTACGGAAATCAACCGATGCCCCTAAAGAGCCACGATTGTTACCATCAAAGTCAATTGTTGCTGATTTTAAGCCTGTAGTTTCAATGTATGCACCACGCCCAAAACTAATAGCTTTAATTTTTGCTGACCAGAAGCGAGATTCGAGACCTTCACCTAGAGAAACCCCGTCTAAAGTCAGAGCTAAACGGTTACCTTGGAGACCACGAATGTTAATTGACGCTTCCCCATCACGTTGACGTTGAGACTTGGTAATAGATACAGTTAAATCATTGCCAAAAAATGATTTTAAGTTACCTAAGGTCGCCGTAGTTGGCGTTACCGTTTGCACTGTTGCTGGCTGTACGCCCGTTACATTAATCGTATTTAATTTAGTAGTTTCTGGCTCGGCAAACGCATGGTTTAACGCCACGCTCGCTAGAGCTGTCGCTACTAAAGTTAGAGTAAATTTACGTTTCATAGCTAAAAAACATTTAAAATTAGAGTTTAATATTTAGAGTCTAAGTAACTCTGCAAAGTTAACTTAGTCATTAGTTGCAAGAGATGCCTTGCAAATTAAATCTCTCCTTTTGCCAACAAAGGAGAGTTAGATTATAGAGTGATTTAGAGGGACAAAAAACTTTTTGGCAAAAAATGAGAAAAAGACAAAAAAGACATTCTTTGCCTCCAAGTCTGCCACAGCAAATTAGTTCGTTTAAATGCAAATGATTTTCATTTAAACATGCAACGATTATAGCAAGGAAAAAAATATTTCAAAAAAATATCTTTTCCCCCTGACAAAAATAAATCTAAGTTTTGTTGTTGTAAATTTACCCCAAGAAAAAAATTACTCTTGAAAAAAGCTAATCAATAAATTTATTTTAGTTATAGGAAAAAATAACTTCTATACAACAAAAGCCCATCTTAGTGCCAAGCCCGAGAATTTGGTATTTTTTCTTAACATCTTTCGGGCAAAAAAATTAACTCTTTTTCCCCTGATATTTTCAGGGGAAAATGAATTTTTAGAATTTTTTTTACTTTTCTTTATTGCTTTTTAAAGTACCTAAATATAAAGTTTTTTGTCCTTAAAAATTTTTTTCCTCTCCTCAAGTTTAGCTCTTATTCCCTTACTTTTATTGTGCCTTTAGCGAGGCTTTTATTAGCAAATTAACTCATTTTCTGTTTTTTTTGCTTCTGAGCCAAAATTGCAGGAGTAAAATATAACTAGTATTTGCTAACTTCACAAGGAGAAAATATGAGTATTGCTGAGCATCTAGCTTCTCGTCCTACTTTAGAAACTATCTTTTCTCACTTTTCTGTGCGTCACTTTAAGGCAAAAAGCATTAATCCTGAAATTCTCAACGCCATAGTTGAGGCAGGTTCGCGTGCTTCAACCTATGCCAATATTCAAGCTACTTCGGTAATTCGGATTACTAATCCCGAACTTCGCCAAAGTATTGAAGATAAATGCTTTCGGCAAAAAGCTATCACCCAAGCGGCCGAGTTTTTAATAATCTGTGTTGACTTTAATCGCTTTAAAGTAGTTAATCCGCAAGCTCAACTCCAATATAGTGAAGTCTTTTTAGCAGGAACTATTGACGCGAGCATTTTTGCGCAAAACATGATGCTAGCAGCCGAGTCCATGGGACTAGGAGGACTATTTATTGGCGCTATCCGCCATAACCTCGCGTGGTTAGATCAAGAACTAAATCTCCCTGAATTTGTAGTACCAATTTTTGCTTTATGTTTAGGTTACCCAGATGAACAACCTTTACAACGTCCACGCTTTGCCGTAGAGCAACTACTTCATACTGATACTTATACCCCCGCTACAGTCGAACAGCTAGCTACCTATGATCAAGTATTACATGCCTATAACCAAAAATACTTACATAAAGACGGTGAATGGTCTAACTCTACCGCACATATGTTTGATCGTCCTGCCAACCCAGAATTTTTAGCCTATTTAACCCAAAAAGGCTTTTGTAAAAAATAAGGGAAATCACTTTTTTAAGGCAAATTTTGCTATAATGTAAATCTGTGCAACTTCCTTTTTTCACAAGACCAATCTCCTCAGAGACCAGCTCGAGAAGTTGGTCTTGTCTGCGTTTATAGCTATGAAAAAAACCTATCGTATTCTTAACCTGGTAAAAAAAGCCGAACTTTACACTAATCAGGCTCTGGAACAAGCTATTGTAAATTTTAATCTGAGTCAAAATCATATCTATCTCGATTTTGCTCACTATGATATAGATAAATTTATGTTGCTTATCCACAACAATTGCCTTAAAATTGCCTATTCAGAAAAAACTCTGGCACGCAAATACTATAGTCATCCCGAAGACTATTATGGCTCGCAATATCATGCCGAACTCGACCAAGCTCAAGATAATAGTGAGCTTATTTATTTTGATGCAAGCAATGTGGATCTGGTGCTTACACGCTTTGGACCAACTTTTAATCACAATGGCTTTGCTTTAGGGCAAGCTTTTACTCAACTTGGGGTGCAAGTGAGCAATAGCATTAAGGGCTTGCGTAATTGTCGGGACAAATGGCATAGCTATCTCCAACTTCTTGATATAGTTCCTGTAGTTAACTCCAGCTTTATGCGTTGGGATGCCTATCGTAATCTCAGTGATGCCTATTTAGTCTATCCGCAAATTACTAAACCTAATAGCCAAAGCATGGGCGGACAAGGGCTTAATCTTGCCTATAACCAACAACAACTGGCACAGCAGTCACTGCATATGTCCAACCATGACTTTACTCTTGCCCAAGAGTATATCCAAAGTTACGATCTGCGTAACTATGACCTGCGGATAATGGTACTCAATGGACAAGTAACAGGAGCTTTTTTACGTGTAGCCCAAGAAGAGCAAATTGCAGCTAATATTGCCCAAGGGGGATATGGCGTACCTTACCAAATTACTCCGGCTCTCGAAGAACAAGCTTTGGCTATAGCTCAAAGACTCGAACTTGATCTTTGTGGTTTAGATTTTATCTATAATCCCGATTACCAACAATGGCAGTTTTTAGAAGCTAACGCCAACCCAGGCTTTTTTGCTTACGATAAGGTTTTAAAACAGGAATTTGCCTTAAATATTCTCGACTATTTACTGATTCGCTTAACCGGACACAATAGTCTTTACTTTAGCAGTGCTGCTTGCAAGGATCTGAGCAACCTCCATCCTCTAAACCGCGAGCAAGCCTTAGTATGGCAAGAGGCTTATAACCAAGAACTTGCTCATCAACAACAAGCGCAAGTTGACCGCGCTATAGCCCAGGCTACAGCCCAGCGCTTAAAAGAAAAACTCACGGCTCAAGGCGTAGATAATGTAGAACAACTTGTTGCCAGTCACACTGGGGTAAATGTTGAGCTCGAACCGCAACACCCAGAAATAGTTGACCCGCAAACCCAAGTTGAACATAATTACCAAAAACTAACAGCTGACCTTGAACCAAGTGCTCAACTTGCTCAACTTGCCCAGGATATAGCACATACTGCCGTTGAGAAGGGAGTGAGCATTAGCCAAAGTCGTCCGGTGCTCATGCAACAAGGAGAAGAAAAGCAAGCTGCTCAAGAACTAGCGTTGCAAACGGCAAGCTTACAAGAACCAGTAATTGATCAAGGGCAAGCCCAAAGTCAAGCCGATCTTTTTGCTGATCGCCTAGTGCACGATCAATGCCTGCCAAGTTTAGTGCCGCTACGCCATGCTAAACTGGTTGAACGTGTGCATGAATTTATCTCTTTACAAGAAGAGGATTTAGCTCTGCAAGAACAAGCAGCTCTAGCTCTGAGCATGCCCCAAGTAAATTGTGCTCTCACAGAGGCAGAACAAGAAATTCCGCATATAGCTACAGATGCTGCTAACCTAGTTTTTGCTCCCGATCCGTCTTTAGTTTCCCAACATGTTGGCTTACAAAAAGAACAAATCGAAAAAGAGCAACGCGAAAGAATTCAACTTCCTAAAGAATGCGAAGATGAACTTACGGTTGTTACTTTTGAGCAAGAACAAGCTAAAGAGCAATTACATTTACCAACTAATGTGAGTCAGGCTATAACCAATGTAAGTCAAGCAGTAACCAATGTCAGTCAGGTAGTAAGCGAGCCCGAACCAGCTCCTGAAATTTGGTCTTTTGAGCAAAATACATTGCCACAAGCAGTACCAATTTTTGTTAATCCGGCAATAGCTTTAGAGCAAACGGCAACCCAACCTACTGACGCCGAGCAGTTTAACTATGCGGATTATTTTGCTCAATACTCACATACGGGCTTACCAACTCTTAAAGCAGCTCTGGCGAGTGCTAAAGTAGCAGTGCACCAAGGTGTAGTGCAAGAAACGGTAACTACGCCATATGAGCAAGAGGCACAACAAACAAGTCCGTTTAATCAGTTTCCATTAGCTCCGGACAATCCCCTCGATTTAGTTCGCCTAACGGAAAAACAACTTCATCTCTTAAAACAAAACATGAAGCAAAAAAATTAAGAAGGAAAAAATGCAAACAACAGAAAAACTATTTGATCTTGTCTCTAACTATCAACCCGCAGGGGATCAGGTTAGTGCCATTTCCCAAGTGAGCCAATGGCTTGATGAGGGAGTAAGGGATATGACCATCCATGGGGTAACAGGTTCAGGGAAAACCTTTACCATGGCTAATATTATTGCTCAGGCTAATCGCCCGGCAATTATCTATAGCCCAAATAAAATCTTAGCTTACCAGCTCTACGAAGAACTTAAAGCATTTTTCCCAAACAATGCTGTACACTACTATGTTTCAACCTTCGATTTATATCGTCCTGAGTTTGTCAAAAATAGTGAGTTCCATACCAAGCAATCAGTAACTAATGAAATTCTCGAACAAATGGTGCTAGATGCGACCACTGCTCTCTCTTCAGGGCGTCGTGATACCATTATAGTTACCAGTCTGTCTTGTGTTTATGGTACTGGGGCACCAGAAATGTATCGTAAGTCAATTATTGACTTAGATCTGGAGAACCCGATTAACATTAACGAACTTGTTGTTAAACTCGAACACTCAGGTTATCGTCAAACGCAACATAAACTCGCACGTGGTCTCTATCGCCTCACTGAATCCAAGGCCTTTATTTGTTCTAATGCCTATGAAGAAACCATGCGCGTTTGGGAACTACGCTTTGATGATATGGGTTTACTCGAACGCATAGATTTTCGTACGCGTAATATAGACACAGGGGAAATCCTAGATGGGCAAAGAGGGTTAAAATCTGGGCATATTTACCCAGCAACGCGTTATGCTCAAGACTTCTATACTCCAGATGAAATTAAAATCATGGGCGAAAAAATGCTCAAAGAAGCTAAAGGGCAACGCAATGTCCTCCGTCCTGATCAATATGAACTCTTAGTTCAACGCCTCGAAGATGACATTAATGAATTACTTGTTAATGGCTACTGTAACGGGATTGAAAACTACGCTTGGTACTTTAACCGCGAAAACATGGAGCGTGAGTATACTCCCGACGACTATGAAAACATGCGCCCTTATACGCTCATGAGTTACCTTGCTAAGGATACAGTATTCTTTATTGATGAATCTCACTTAGCATTAGGGCAAATTCAAGCGGCTTCGGCAGCCGATTTTTCCCGTAAAAAGGATCTAATTTCCAACGGTATTCGTTTACCTTCGTGTGTAATTAATCGTCCGCTAAAGGGGCACGAAGTACGCGAGTACAATTTCCAAACTATTTACGTTTCGGCAACCCCAAACCAACGCGAATTAGATCTTTCGGGTCCCGAGCATGTAGCTAGACTCTTTATTCGTCCAACCTACTTACTTGATCCAGAAATCGAGGTAGTATATGTTGATGAACTTGAAGGCGTAAGCTATACCCAGCATGTTATCCAACAGATTAACCAAACGCGTGCCAATGGGGGTGCTGTACTTTTACGTTGCCCAGATAGTAAAATTGCTCGTAACTATGAGTTACTCCTTCAAGATCTGGGTTACAAGGCTAAAGTAATGCTCGCAGAAACGCCAGCTCCAGAAAGACGAGAGCTCGTAGAAAGACTGCAAGCAGCCGACCCTAATCTTGCTCCTCTTGATGTAATTATTGGGGTAAACCTCATTCGTGAAGGTTTAGATATTCCGCGCGTAGAAAAAGTATTAATTGTTTATGCCGATGTAGGTGGTTTCTTAAACGATACAACTTCTTTAATTCAGGTAATTGGACGTGCTGCTCGTAACACCAAAGGTAAGGTTGTTATCTATATGAACAACCGCAATAAAATGACCAAACAAATTGCTGAAGCAATTGAGCAAACACAAAATCGTCGCCAGTTACAAATGGATTACAACCAACGCCATAATAAAACTCCACGTACGGCAGTAGCTAACTCATATCTCAATAACATTATTGCCCGTTCTTATGATGAAGGCTTTGAGGATCTCTTTGAGGATATTGAGGATCTAGGCTTTGTTAGTGAAGAAATTGCAAGTGTAGATGCCGAACAACAAATGGTTAATGCCCGTCGCGTGGCTTTAAACCAAGCTAGTAAAAAAGCAGCCCACGAAGCTCTAGCTCAAGTTGAAGCCCAAGAAATCGAGCAAGGTCTCCGTCCCCAACCTGAAGAGCATACTCCTAAAAAACGTGGTATTCCTCTGCCTGGCTCCCCAGAGTATGAGCAAATGCGCAAAGAGGCACAAGAAGTTGGTACTGACCTTAGTGAAACTAAATTTAATATTTTCACCGCCCGTCGTCGGCGCAAATAATAAGGAATTTTATGTCTACTAATGATTGGCGTTCGACGCTAGCTAATTTAGGCAAGAAAAATAAAGTTTCGGCAAAAATAGCTCTTGATGACGAGCTCAAAGCCAAACTCAAAGGACTAGTGCAAGACCAGGCTCCCGAGCCTGAGTCTGCACCTGCCAAAAAACAACAAAAATTCTTTGCTCCAGGAACAAAAAAAGCCACTCCAAGTGGCGAGAATAAAACCTCGAGCCAGAAAAAAGGTAAAGGGCAAGCTCTGGGTAATGACCTCTCAGCTCTTGCTCAACTCCGTGCGAATTTAGCCCAAAGTGAAAAAGAAAACTCGGCACCAATTCGCCAAGCAGGTTTTGGGGGCTATAAGCTTGGGAGCAAGAAAAAAGCGACCGAGCCGAGCTCAACTGCTCCTAGCTCAGCGGAGGAGAAGTCTCCGCGCCCTGCAACCCCAAAAGAAAAAGCAGCTAACTCAGCTCCAGTAGCAACCGTAGGGGCAATTAAGCAGGCTGTATCCCAAGCTAACCCGCGCAAGATTACTGATAACCCTATAGCTCATAAGCTCCAAGCTCTGGTAACCAAGAGCCCTGAAAGCTCAACTTATGTGGGCATGTCGGCACCTAAAAACGCCTCTCAAGCTCAGGCTACGCGCGTTGCTGATCCGCAATTTGCCGAAAGCAACGAAGAAGAAAGTGCCGTTTTACGTCAACTCGATGCCCTAGCTGCGAAAAAGCGTAAGGTGCAAGCTCATAAAGAGCAGCAGCAAGAGTTGGAGCAAGAGCTAGAGCAAGAGCAAGAACTAGAGACAGCAAGCACAAAACAAAACGTAAAAACCAAAAACTCAGTCTCTAGAGCACCTAACTTTAAGGTAAATCTACAAGCTAATAAAATTTGTTTAGAGCTCTTAGCTAAAAGTAATCTTACTCTTAGTCAAGAAGAGTACATTTTACGTCAACTGCGCCTTGCGGGACAAAAACAACAAGAGCAGTTACAACCTCAGCATATAACTGCTTTTCTGCAAGCTCTGGGCGTTAGTCAACTGCAAGACTTTTTCCCAACCTGGCTAGGACAAGAAGAGAAAAACGCTAAAGTTAGCCAAGCCATTACTAGCTTAAATGCGAGCCAAGGACAAAAGCAACTACTCGAAAAACTGGTGCAGCTGACTTTAGAAGGCTTTAAAAGCTACTTCCAACGCCAAGCAAGTGTGCCTAATGTTATTTCCTATACTCCTGACTTACCTGTGTCAAATCAAATTGATTTGATTCGTAAACTCTTACGTCACAACCAGGTTATTGTGGTGGCAGGGGATACAGGTTCAGGGAAAACTACGCAAATTCCTAAACTCTGTTTAGAGTTAGGTTTTAGTAAGCATGGTTATATTGGTCATACGCAACCACGTCGTATTGCCGCATCATCAGTAGCTAAGCGTATTGCCGATGAACTCGAAACGCAACTGGGCGATTTAGTAGGCTATAAAGTAAGATTCAATGAGCAGGTTTCGCCTAATACCCATATTAAGCTCATGACCGATGGTATCTTACTGGCAGAAATGCAAAATGATCCTCTCCTTAAACAATACTCTTGTTTAATTATTGACGAGGCACATGAACGTTCACTAAACAATGACTTTATCTTAGGTTATTTAAAACTTATTCTTGCTCGCCGTCCTGACTTAAAAGTAATTATTACCTCGGCAACTATTGATGTACATCGTTTTTCGCGTCACTTTAATAATTGCCCAATAGTGGAAGTGGCAGGACGCACTTACCCAGTAGAAGTAAGATATCGTCCTCTTACTTTGGATGAGTTTGTTTCTGACTCAAGTGCTTTTGCTGAAGAAGATTCAAGCTATTCAGCTCAAAGTCGTACTTATAGCTTTGGTGAGGTGGAAAATAGTTTTGCTTCTGCTTTTAAAGAAGCGAGTTCTTCTACAAAAGTAAATGAAGAGACAAGTACTAATGCAAATGCCTCTGGAACCACTAATGCAAGTGGAGCAGAAATTGCAAACTCAAGTACTGCCGTAACTAGCCAGGAAAGAGCAGAAGAAACTGCTCACGCCAGTGCAACTCCTGAAGCAACTCCTGCAAGTTCAGCTCTCGGACAACCTGCTAACTTGCCTCCGCGTGGCACTAGCATAGGTAGATCTCGTCGTCACAGCAACCTAGCGGCCGATGAGACTTTTGGTTTAAGTACGGTAAACCCTTATGCCAGCGACAATGACTCTCACTCGGCATTTTCGCGTCGTATTTACAGTGACAAGTCACCAAAACCAGAAGAACTAGCAGCTAAACAAAGTCAAGAAGCGAGCTTAAGGTCAAGCCAAGCTGAAGCAGAAGAAAAATTAAAGCAAGCTTCTTCGCAACCAAATCTTGCAGAGCAAGAATTTTCTGCATCTCAAGAGCAAGCGAGTGGTTTTGCTTATCCGCAATACCAAGCTCGCCATGGTTTTGGTACTAGCGACAAGGACGCTAAAGCCTTTAAAGCTTACCGTAAATATGCCGATGATGAAGATTCTTCACTCGAACTAAGCCAAGGGGTAATTGCAGCCTCTGAAGAGCTTTTACAAGAAGGGCATGGGGATATTCTCGTCTTCCTTTCTGGTGAACGCGAAATCCGTGATGTGGCAAATGAACTGAGCCAACACTTTACACATGTTAATCGCCGTTACCCAGGCTTAAAAGTATTACCTTTATATAGTCGCCTCTCTTCGACAGAGCAACAGTTAATCTTTAAACCAGACGGTAATTTACGCATTATTCTTGCCACTAACATTGCTGAAACTTCTCTAACTGTACCTGGAATTAAATATGTAATCGACGCAGGTACGGCAAGAATTTCACGATACAACTATAAAACGCAAGTACAAGGTTTACCAATTGAAGCTATTTCTCAAGCTTCGGCAAACCAACGTAAAGGACGTTGTGGACGTACAAGCCCAGGTATTTGTATTCGTCTCTATAGTGAAGCAGACTTTTACTCGCGTCCTGAGTTTACCGATCCTGAAATTAAACGTACTAATCTTTCGGCAGTAATTCTTAAAATGTTGAGCTTAAATCTTCCGCATATCGAAGATTTTCCGTTTTTAGATGCTCCAGAACGCTCGTTTATTCGTAGTGGTCTGCGTCTGCTTGAACAACTGCAAGCAATTTATGTTACTCCAAATGGTTATGCGATTAACAAACTGGGCAAACAACTTGCCGAGTTACCTGTAGACCCACGTTTAGGACGTATGATCCTTGAAGCTTCACATCTTGGTTCACTCAATGAAATGTTAATCCTTGCTGCGGGGATGACTGTGGTTGATGTCCGCGAAAGACCGCAAGGCAAAACTGAGCATGCTCAACAACTCCATGCTGAGTACAAGGATAAAAACTCGGATTACATGACTTTACTAAATCTCTGGCATTTCCTTTTTGCGGAGAAAATGTCAAATACGCAATTTAGAAAGTTCTGTAAACGTCGTTACATTAACTACTTACGTGTACGCGAATGGCAAGATCTCTATAGTCAGCTTAAGCTCGTAGCTTTACAGCTCAAGCTCAAAATGAATCAACTCCCAGCCAATTATCCTGAAATTCACCGGGCTATGCTTCCTGGTCTGCTCGACCATATAGCCCAAATTGACTCAGCTGATAAGATGCAATATCGTGGTGCGCGTGGCAAGGCGTTTAGATTTTTTAATACCTCGGTGTTATATAAACAACGCAAGTCTTGGGTAATGGTAAGCGAAATGCTCCACCTCAACCAAACCTATGCGATGTTAGGGGCAAGTATTGAGCCAAGTTGGGTTGAACCTTATGCCCGTCACTTACTCAAATATGCTTATCAACAACCGCATTGGTCAAAACGTCGTGGTGAAGTTTGTGCTTATATGAGTGCAAATCTCTTTGGGTTAACTATTGTTGATAAGCGTCTGGTGAGTTACGGCAAAATTGATCCTGAAACTAGCCGCCAAATTTTTATTCGTCAAGCTCTAGTTGAACAAAACTGGGATCAAGATTTTGAGTTTTATCTGCACAATAACACCCTTTTAGCTCAGGCACTAAAAGTTGAAGAGCAACAGCGCAAACGTGGCTTAATTATTTCCGAAGAAGATCTTTACGCTTGGTATGCCGCTCGTATTCCTGCTCATGTCAATAATAATGTGAGCTTTACACGTTGGTGGGAAAAACAAAGCAAAAAAGATCCGCACTATCTCGATATAGATTTAGAGCAAATTCTTAATCCAGAACAAGCTTTAACTAGATTCCCTGAGTATATTCAGGATCAAAACTGGAAACTAAAACTTAATTACCTCTTTGAGCCAGAGTCGCCATGGGATGGAGTTAACGTCCTTATCCCTATTCAGTTTTTACAAGGCTTGGATTATCGCCTCTATCAATGGCACATCGCCAACTACCGTGAAGAACTGGTAGAAACTTTAATTCGTAATTTGCCAAAAAACTTACGTAAGCAATTAATTCCTGCTCCAGATTACGCTCGTGTTTTCTGTGAACGCATTGATCATGTGCTACAAGAAAAAGGTAAAGTGCTGAGTTTTTACCAGGTTCTTGCTCAAACCTTCAAGCAAATTAACGGGAGTTATATCGAGGCAAGTATTTGGCAAGAAGCTGCCAATAACCTTCCTGCTCACTTACAAGTGCACTTTACCGTTCTTGACTTAGAAGGACAAGTAATGGCACAAAGTAATGATCTAGCCCAATTACAACAAGATCTGCAACACACGTCGCAAGAACTTGTAAATAGTAAAAGCAAGCAAGATCTCTCACGAGCTAAGGTTTATACTGATTTTGAGTTTACCAACTTTGGGCAAATGCAACAACTCAAAAAAGGTGGCGTACTTCTAGATAGCTATCCAGCTTTAGTTCCTGTACTTAGCCTCGAGCCCGAAAAACAAAAAGCTCTGGCACGACAAATGCAAGCGGTGCAAGAAGAACTGGGTAATAGCGATCTAGTGCAAAATCATATAGCTGCTGGAGTTATTATCCAAAACCTAGCTACAGCCAGTGAGCAAGCCCGAGTAATGCACGCAGGTTTACGTGATCTACTTTTACTCAATAGCCAAAACCCAATTAAATTCTTACAAGAAAAACTGCCAAACAAAGCTAAATTAGCTATGTACTTTAGCGGTAATGTAAGTAAAATTATTGCCGAATGTATTCGTAGTGCAGCCGATCACATTATGCGCACTTATGAAGCTCAAGCCCAAGAGCTCTCGCGCAAACAAGGCAATAAGAGTGAGCCATTTATTTGGGATAAAAGCTATTATCTCTTTATGCTGGATAAAATGCGTAGTGAGATAAATGCCGATACTTATAAAGTTGCCCAGCTGGTAGAACAAATTCTGGTTCTTGCCAATAGCATTAATAAAGAACTGAAAAAACCAAAAGATCTTGAAGTAATGCTTGGTGCTAATGACATTAAACAACAATTAGCGACCTTAACGCGTCCAGACTTTGTGGCTGAACACTCTCTTGAGCAACTGAGCCAGGTACCTAGATACCTCGAGGCAATTCTATATCGCCTCGAACGTATGGGACAAAATCCTGCCCTCGACCAAAAACGTCAAGAGGAAGTTAATCACTGGGAGCAAGTTTATCAGCAACTAGCCCAAAACTGGCCTGTATATCGCGATCCTCAAGCTCTTACCGATCTCTTTTTTATGATCCAAGAGTTTAGGGTGAGTCTTTTTGCTCAAACCATAGGTTCGCGTATTCCAGTTTCGAGCAAACGTATCGAACAATACGTTGAGCAACTTAAAGAAAATGTAATTTAGTTTTAGCGTATAATAAAGAGAGAGCATGCCTTTGCTCTCTCTTTATTTTCATTTTTTTTAAAGGACGTGATTATGACAAAACATGTAGCAATCGTCTTAACTAGTAGATTTGAAACAGTTGAAGCTTTAGCCCCTGTAGATATACTACGTCGTGCTGGACTTCATGTTACGACTATCTCTCTTGATGAACACCACTTAGTTAACTCAGCTCAACATGTACCTGTTACTGCGGATAAACTTTACGCAGAAACTGATATGACTAATTTTGATGCGCTAGTACTTCCAGGTGGTGCTCTTGATGCACAAAAATACTTAGATCTTGAAAAAGATGTAGCCTTCTATGCGCATCATGCTGAAAAACTTTTAGCTGCCATTTGTATGGCACCAACGGTTGTGGCACGAATGGGCCTGTTACAAGGCAAAACTGTAACTTGTTATCCAACCTTAGCTAGTGTTCTTGAAGAGCATGGAGCTAAATATACTAATGAAAAAGTAGTTTACCTTGAAGAAGAAAAAATCTTAACCAGCCAAGCTCCTGGTAGTGCTTATGACTTTGGTTTTAAAATTGTTGAAATTCTTTTAGGTAAAGAAAAAGCACAAGAAATTGCGGAGCAAATGTTTTATACCTTAGCTTAATTCCTGTAGTTATAGTTGAGAAGCTTTGGTCTTAGCTTAGCTCATCTAGCTTTAGTTGAGGAGCTTTGTGCTTAAATTACCCCCTGCGTAGGTTTACGCAGGGGGTAATTATTTGTCTTTGTTTTTTTCGTTTTTTGTCATTTCTTGGTTTTTTCTTTTGTCACTTTCTAGTTTTTCTTTTGTAACTTTCTTAGATTTCCTTTTGTTACTTTCTTGTTTCTTCATTTGTCACATTTGCGTCACTTTTGTTCCTCGCTTATCAATTTTTGTTCTCTTTTTAATCATCTTTTTGCCCTCATCTTATCAACTCTTTTTCCCTAGTTTTGCTAATTTATTTTCTTTATTCTGCCTTTTTCTTTCCCCTTTTAGGTACGCTATTTTTTTGCCTTGACTATACCTGACTAAACATTCTATGAATTAACAAAATTATTCATTTTTTAGAAATTATTAAAAAGCAACATCTATTGCCTATTTTAGGGAAAATTAAGAATCTTTTTAGTAAATTTAGAAAAATTTGTTGCAAAAAGAGCTATATTTAGGAATTAAAATAAAGTATAATCTGTATTATGTGAGCCTTGTTTTTTTGAGGTATCATTTGTCTCAATTTTTTTGAGACCTAAAATTGGCAGCTATTAGAATTTTAATCTTTTTTAGGCATGGCTTGGGCAAGGCAGCCTAAAAAGAATACAACTTAATTTGGCGATTATAAGTTGAGTAACCTAGCATGGCAGCAGAGTTACTTTTTCTTTCTAAGAAAAAATAATTTGGCAAGACAAGCTTTATTTGGCAAGATCTAAACTTTTTCTTGGTTAATTATTAGTAATATCCTTGAAAAAAAGTCTTTCTTATCCCCTCTTTCCTCTCTTCTTATTTTTCCCCTTATTTTGTTTAATTGATTAAAGATTTAATAGTAAAGTTTATCTTTATTTAATATAAGTTAGCTTACAAATATAGAATGAATAAGATCTATAAACTTAAATTTAATAGAAATACTCTCTCTTTAGATGCTGTATCTGAAATTGCTACTAATAGCATTGCAGGTTCGGCAAATGACGGGATCGAGTCGTCTACCTCAGCTAAACAGTTTAGCTTTAATCGCTTAAACCGTTGGCTAGGTGGAGTGTTACTACCTGTGACCCTGGCAGGGGTGGGAACAGCTTATGCTAATTCCTTATCAGGTGCGACCGTAATTAACGGTAAAGTGGAAATTGTTACTAAAGACTTAGTAACTACTATTACTAACAGTAATGGAGCAATTATCGAGTGGGATAAATTTAACATTAACACTAATGAGTTAGTTAAATTCATCCAAGAAAGCTCAAACTCTGCAGTACTTAACCGAGTGCTGGGCGGAAGCGTGTCTCAAATTCTTGGTACCTTAGAGTCAAACGGTAAAGTATTTATCGTGAACCCTGCAGGTATTGTATTTGGGGCAAACTCAGTTGTTAACGTACAATCTTTAGTTGCTTCTACGCTTGATATTAGCAACGAAGATTTTGTTAATGGCAACTATGTATTCAATCAAGAAAAAGACAAGGCTTTAGCAAGCATCCTTAACCAAGGGGTGATTAAAGTAAACGATAACGGTACTCTAGCTTTAGTGGGTGGTCAAGTAGTAAACACTGGTGTCCTTGAAGCTAAAAATGGTACAGTTTACTTACTTGCAGGTCAGTCAATTACCATTCAAGATTTAGATAATCCATTAATTTCTTATAAAGTTACTGCCGACAACAAAGCAGTGAACCTTGGGGAAATTGTATCTAAACGTGCTTACTTATTAGCAAATAAAGTAGCAAATGGTTACACTTCAGCAGAACAGTTTGCTGATGTAATTTCTGCTTCTGATTCAGCTCGTAAAGCATCAATTACCGCTAACGGTGAAGTTTTACTTTACGGTGCTTCTGAGTCAGACTTAGTACAACAAACTAATTTCACTGATGCTCAATTAGCTGCTAACATTAGCAATCAATCTGGCTTAGTGGTAATTAATGGTACGATCAATGCTTCTAATGCAACTAGCACTGGAGGCACAGTTAACGTACTTGGTGATGTAGTATATGTGGCAGACCAAGGCGTAATTAACGCTTCAGGTAAACAAGGTGGACAAGTTTATCTTGGTGGTGACTTAAAAGGTCAAGGTGAGAAAAAATTATCTGACAAAACTACAATTGACGCTGGAGCAGTAATTAATGTTTCAGGTACCGAAGGTGATGCAGGCCAAGTTATTGCTTGGGGTAACCATGGTTACTACGGTGGTACTTTCTTAGCTACATCGGTTTATGGTGATGGTGGTTTTGTGGAAACTTCAGGGCAGGTTTTAAATCTTGCTGAGCAAGTATTTGTAGATACAAGATCAGAGCATGGAACTGTAGGTACTTGGTTACTAGACCCTAACTCAGTACTGGTGATTAATACTTCGCCTAACTGGACGCTAATTAATAGGAACTTATCTACTGATTACTGTTCTTCTGACGTAACAACGCCAACAAGTGCAACTATTAGAGATACCGATAGTCAGGCTGCTCACCCAGGTAATACCTATACTATTGTTTACGATTCTTATATTAGAAATTACTTACTAACAACCAACGTAAGTATCTATGCTTCTAATGAAGTAAGATTCTGGTTTACCAATATTACTTCAACTAATACGTCAACAACACTTAACGTTTACGCACCGCGTAACGTTATTCAGAATGCAATTATTAATATCTCAGGAAACTTAAATATTTCTTGTGGTACTTATTTATTCGTTTATAACTCAACCGTTTCAGCAAATAACATTACCTATCATCTAAACTCAAGCAATAGCGCTGCAACAGTTTCGATTGGTCTTTCAAATGTTAGAGCTAATAACAGTTTAAGCATTACTACCACTGGTGATATTTTTATCGCAAGTAACTCAAATGTTAGTGCGGCAAATAGCATTAGTTTAAACAGTACAAGTACTAATGGTACAGTATTCTTTGTTAATGCTACGGTTAACCAAGCCTCAAGTCTTTCAGCTCGTGGGGCTAAACTAAACATTACTAACTTTAATTTTACAAATATTACAGGTAATAGTACCTTTGTTACTACCACTAATGCTGCGAGTATAGTTAATAACTCAACCTTTAACAATGTTTCAAATATTAACTTTGCCATTGCAGGTGGTAACTTAACGATTAACCAAGCTAACTTTACTGGTAATACGGCAAATGTGGGTACTTTCACCTTAAGAAATACCGCAACTTCGACCAGTACTCCTTTAAATGTTAGCTTAAATAATACTAACCTTAGCTACTACAACATTAGTGCTTCGCAAGCAGCAGCAAGTACATATAACCTAACCGTAAATAATGTTACCTTTGCTAATGCAACTGATGTGAACCTCAGCATTAATGCGAGTCAAGGTTACTTTAGTGCAACTAACTTCAATGTAAGTGCTTCAGGTAACTATACAACTGCTTTCTTAGGTAATAACTACACAGATGCAAATATTGCAGCAGGCAATATTAGCATAGTAAGTAACCGCAGTTACAATACGAGCTTAAATAATGTAACTTTCAATGCAACTAATAACTTTACTGCTTTTGGTAATACAAGTTCATTATCTAGTTATGTTGCTAGCTTTACTAATGTAACTGTTAAAGCAGGTAACCAAGCAAATCTTACTTGGGTTAACTCTGGGGTTAAAATTGAGAATGTTAATATTAGCTCAACTAATGAAGCTGTAGCTTGTTTTACTCTTTTACCAGGTAACGACATTTGCACTACGAGTGCGACACGCGTAGATGGCTTTAATGTAAGCTCAGCAAATAAAAGCGTTAATGTGTCATTTATTGCCGTAGGTACAGATAGCACAATTACTAACCTAAGCATTAATAATACAAACCTTACCGCTAAAACTGACGTTAACCTTTGCACTACCCGTACCGATAGCTCTACAGGTAGCCGAGTTAACTTCCTCGTTAACAACAGTAGCTTTACTGCAGGTAGTAACCTGAGCGTGTACAACACAGACAATGGTTCACTTTTCTTTATCAACACAAATGCTACAGGGGAAAGAATCCTTACTCATACGCAAGATTCGTCGAATATTACTTTAAACAACTCTAAGTTTGTTTCGACTTTAGCGGCAGGTAGTGATACAGCTTCTCCAGCAGTAGTATTTAATACAAGTGGTACACTGAATGTAATTAACTCAAGTGTTGTTGCTAATGCCAATATTCAACTTGGTGGTGATAACTCAGTTACGGCTGTTAATGTAGTTAATGGCTCGAACATTGCTTCAACTGGGGCTAATGTAACTCTAACTACAGGTTCTAACGGTTTCAACACTATTAACCTCAGCGACTCTACGTTATATGCACAAAATAATGTAACCCTTTACCAAAACTCAGGGGAATTAAGCATTTCTGGTTCGAATTTAACTTCGACACAACAAAACGTAGTTATTAATTCTAATTCTGGTAACCTAAGCTTCAATAGCTCAAATGTATCAGCAGCACAAGCAGTTACTATTAACTCAGGTGCATCTACTGGTGGTCTGCTCAATGTAGCTAACTCTAACATTGCTTCAGGTACAGGTGACGTTAATCTATTAATTTCTAACACTAGTACTTTAAATGTATCTAACTCAAATATTACCTCTTCAGGAGCTAATATTAATGTAGGTGCAACTTACTTAAATGTTCAAGAAAGTAACATTACCGCAAACAAAGACCTTAACCTAGGTAATGCTAATACTACTAACACAAGTATTAATGCATCTAACCTAACAGCTACTAATGGTAATGTAAGTGTTGGCGTACAAAATAATCTAACCATTAGTAACTCTAACTTTACTTCTGGCTTAGACTTAAACTTAACTTCAGCTAAAGGTGATGTAACTATTAGTCAAGGCAGCAGTAGCTTTACTGTAGGTCGTGACCTGAACATTACCGCAGTAAATGTATCTCTAGCAAACCAAACTCTATATGCTCAAGGTAATGCGGCTGTTGTGGCTACACAAAATGTAAGCCTCGATAATGCTACTTTAAATAGTAGTCTAAATACTAGCATTCAAGCGAATACCATTAACCTAACTAACGATGCTTTAGTAAATGGTACTGACACAAGCTTAAATGCAACAAATATTAATGTTTACTCAGAGAGCCGTGTTGGTGGTACTAATGTTAGTATCAACGCTGTAAATGTTACTTTAGATCAAGCTAACATCTCTGGTAAAACTAATGCTAACGTTAATGGTTCGAACGTAGCTGTAACTAACTCAACTAAGTTAATTGGTAATAACGTTAATCTCAGCGGTAACAATGTAACAATTAACAGCAATGCTAATGTTACAGGTATTACAAGCACTAACGTAAACGGTACTAATGTTACAGTTGACAATGTTACTGTAGGTACTGTATCGAAAAACACTACAGTTAACGGTACTAATGTAACAGTTAAAGGCTCACAAGCTAAGGTTACAGGTGATAATGCTACAGTTAACGGTGCTAACGTTGTAATTAACCAAGGTGCTACAGTTGCAGGTACAGTTAACACTACGGTAAACGGTACTAACTTAACTATTAACAGTGCGAACATAGGTTCAAGTACAGCTAGAGGTACAACTAACATTACTTCATCTAACAACATTAGCTTAGAAAATGGTACGCAAGTAGCTGGTGGTAGTGTTTTAGTTAACTCTTCAGCGAGTTCAGTAACTGCTACTAACAGTAACTTAACTGCTACAGGTAATGTAAGCTTAGAAGCGAAAGACCTTGTAAATCTAGCAAATGCTAATGTAGCAGGTGGAAGTGTTATCGCTCGTGCTACTACAATTAATGTTACTAACGGTACCTTAAACGCAAGCACAGGGGAAATCTCTTTAGGTAACGCAAGCACTGCAAACGTAAACCTAAATGGCACTAACCTTACAACTTCAGGTTCAAGTGCAGATGTTAATGTACGTGGTAATAGCAATGTTAATGTAAGCAATACAACAATTAACTCAGCACGTGATGTTAACCTATCTTCTCCATCTGGTACAGTAAACATTACAAACAGCTCTAAGGTACAAGCAGTACGCTCAATTAACATTACTGCAACTAATGTTAACCTCAGCAATGCCTCTACCTTTAACGCTTCAACCTCAATTGGTGTTGATGCTTCAGCTAATGTAACTACAGATAATGTTTCTTTAGTGGGTAATGGTTCAATCCAAGTTAAAGCTGCAGGTAATGCAACCTTAAACTCAACTAACATTACTTCGGCACAAAACTCTACTTTAGTTCAAGGTGCTAATGTAAGTCTTGAAAACACTACTGTAGCTTCATCTACAGGTGATGCACAAGTTGTAGCAAGCACTGGCACAGCTAATGTTGCTAACTCAACTATTAGTGCATCTCAAGGTACAGCTCTAGTTTGTGCAACTAATGGAGCAGCTAATGTAGCTAACTCAAGCGTTACAGGTAACAATGCAACAGTTGTAGGTACGACCGTAACTACTAATAACGGTACTAAGATAGTTGCAGTAAATGTAGCTAATGTAACCGCAACTACGGGTGACCTTAATACTACTGGTACTAATATCACTGCAACAGGGACTTCTGGTAAAGTAGTACTTAATGCTCCGCAAGGTAGTTACACTCCAGACAACACTAATATCTCAGCTAACTCAATTGAAGTTAACTTAGGTAATGATCTTAACTTAATTAACACTAGCCTTGTAGCTAACGATACTCTATCTTTAAGTGCAGGTAATGTTAATGTAAGCAATAGTACAGTTGAAGCTACTTGTGGTACTTTAACGGTTAACGCTAATGAAAGCCTCAATGTAAGCAATGCAGCTAAACTTGTAGGTAATAGCACAGTATTAACTGGTAAGAATGTAAACGTAAATAACGCATGCATTACTGCTACTGGAGAAAATATTACTATTTGTGCTACGGCGGTTAACCTAACAAATGCTACAGCTACAGCTGCTAACCATACTTTTGTGCGTGGTAGCACTATTGATATTACTAACGGTACATTAGAAGCTACTAAAGGTGATGTATCTGTAGGTAATGAGACAACACAAACTGTTGATATTGCTGGTGCAACCTTAACCGCTAAAGCTGGTAATGTAAGCGCAACAGGTACAGATTTTGTAAATCTAAGTGGAGCTAAATTACAAGCTGGTTTAGATGTTAACTTAAGTGCACCAAATGGCACAGTTAATATCTCTAATGCAAGTAATATCCGTGCTGATCGTTCTATTAACGTAACTGCACAAAACGTAGGCTTATCTGGTGCATCGGTATTAAATGCAGCTACAACTATTGGTGTAATTGTTAACCAAACCGCAAATACAGATAATGCTACTTTAGTAGCAAAAGAATCAGTTGAAGTTAAAGTAAACGGTACCTTAACGGCAACAGCATTAAATATTACCTCTTTAGCAAACCACGCTTATGTTAAGGCGAATGACCTTAACCTTATTAATTCAAGCGTAAATGCTACAGGTACTAATGCTAATGTAACGCTTGAAGCTACAAATAACTTAAGCCTCAGCAATGGTAGCCAAGTTTATGCTACAGGTAATGCAAGCTTAACGGGTGGTAATATTAGCTCGAATGGAGCTCAAGTATTAGCTGGTAACCATGCTAACCTTAATGCAACTACTAACCTAAGCTTAGCTAATGCAACGGTAACGGCAACTAATGGTAATGTAGGCTTAACTGCAGGACAAAACGTTGAATTAACTAATGCTACAGTAGTAGCTAATAGTTCTGATGCAGAAGTTAATATCACTGCAACTGCAGGTAACTTTAATGCAACTAACTCTAACGTAACAGCTGCTGACGGTAGTATTAACATTACTGTAGGTAATGATGTTAATGACCAAAGTTCAAACATTGTTTCTAAAGAAACTTTAGAAATTAAAGCGAACAACATTAACTTAAATAACTCAAAAGTCCAAGTTACAGGTACTGACTCTAACGTTCGCTTAAATGCAACGCAAAACCTAAGCGTAACAAATAGAAGTGAAATCTGTGCTACAGGTAATGCTAGCCTAAGTGCAGCTAATGTTTCATTAGTAGAAGCTCGCTTAACTGCAGAGAAAAACGTAAATGTTACAGCTACAAATAACTTAACCTTCTCTATTACGCCGATTTCAGCAAATACAGGTAACATTACCCTCAACGCTGGTAATGATATTGTAGGTATTTACCAAGAGAACTACCCACAAGTATTAGTTGAAAGCAGACAAGGTAATGTAACTATTACTGCTAAAGGTAATGTTTCTTTACCTAACGCAGGTATTCTTGCAGGTAACAATGCAACTGTAACTGCTGGTAACAATGTAGACTTAAATGCATCAGGGGTATCAGCGCAACAAAACGTTAATGTAACTGCAACTAATGGTTCAATTTCTGCTGCAGGTGGTAACTATAACGCTACTAACGGTAATGTAGCAATGACTTCTAATGGTTCAGTATCATTTGATAACTCAAATGCTTACGCAATTAACGGAACCATTAACTTCACTACTACAGCTGATGACGCTAACTTTACTACTAATGGCTCGAACATTAATGCAACTTCTATTGGTATTAAAGCGGCAAATAACATTGCCTTCAATAACACCAATATTAGCTCTAATGAGAGTCTAAAAGTAAATGCAAATAACATTAGCGTAGAAGCTTCGAACCTCACGACTTCTAACGAAGGTAGTGCAATTACCCTAGCTGCAACTAATAACCTCAGCGTAGCTAATGGTACTCTAAGTACTAAAGCAAACGTTGACTTTACTGCAGGCAACGACCTTAGCGTTTACAATAATAGTATTACTACTGAAAAAGGTGCAGTATCTATTCAAGGTGGTCAAGTTGAGTTAAATTCTGCAGAAATTATCTCTAATGGCTCGGTAGTAGTATGCTCAACAGCAAACAATGTAACTATTACTGAATCACCTATTACTTCGAACCAAGGTGATGTGACCATTAACGCAGCTGACTCTGTAACAGGGGTAGTAACTGACGATGTAGGTTCAGTAATTAATGCGAAAAATGTAACAGTAACCGCACAAACTGGTTCGGTTAACTTACCTAATGCTAATGTTACGGCAACTAATACGGCTGTTATTAACGCACAAACAGGGGTTAACCTAGAGTCAACAAGCTTAAAAGCAGAAAATAACGTAACTGTATCTACAGCTACAGGTGATATCCAAGTATCTTGCGGTACTTATAACTCAACAACTAAATACGTTAACTTTAATGCTTCGCAAGGTAGCGTAATTGCGAATAACGCAACTATTAGTGCGGCTCAAGCGGGTGTAAACATTAACGTTGCAGCAGACGTTAACTTTACTAACTCTGCAGTGCATTCTAAAGAATCACTAGTAGTAAACGCTAAAGACATTGTTGTTGAATCAAGCAACTTAACTACAAGTGATACTAACAGTCAAATTCAGTTAAATGCAACTAATAACCTAACCGTAGCTAATGGTACTCTAAGTACTAAAGCAGGGGTTAACTTTACTGCAACTAACAACCTAACCGTTAATAACAATAGTATTACTACAGAAGCAGGTTGTGTAACCATTACTGGTGGTGATGTTGTATTAAATCAGGCTGCAATTGTTGCAGATAAATCAGTTACTGTTTGTTCAACGGCAAATAATATAACCTTCACTAAATCACCGATTACTTCAAATCAAGGTGATGTGACCATCAATGCTGCTAACTCAGTAACTGGGGTAGTAACTGAAGGTCAAGGTTCAATCATTAAAGCCCAAAACCTAACTGTTACGGCACAAAAAGGTTCGGTTAACTTACCTAATGCTAACGTTACCGCAGCTAATACTGCAGTAATTACGGCGCAAACTGGGGTTAACTTAGAATCAACAAGCTTACAAGCAGCAAATAACGTAACTGTAACTACAGCTAAAGGTGATATCCAAGTATCTTGCGGTACTTATAACTCAACATCTAAATACGTTAACTTTAATGCTTCTAGTGGTAGCGTAATTGCGAATAACGCAACTATTAGTGCAGCTAAAGCGGGTATAAACATTAACGTAAGTAATGACGTTAACTTTACTAACTCTGCAGTGCA
This sequence comes from Psittacicella melopsittaci, assembly GCF_003585925.1. Classification (GTDB taxonomy): domain Bacteria; phylum Pseudomonadota; class Gammaproteobacteria; order Enterobacterales; family Psittacicellaceae; genus Psittacicella; species Psittacicella melopsittaci. The sequence continues at coordinate 4,438 of NZ_NRJH01000006.1, read as the reverse complement.
TTCACAAAACTCACTAGTAGTAAACGCTAAAGACATTGTTGTTGAATCAAGCAACTTAACTACAAGTAATACTTCTAGTCAGATTCAGTTAAATGCATCTAATAACTTAACTGTAGCTAACGGTACTCTAAGTACTAAAGCAGGGGTTAACTTTACTGCAACTAACAACCTGACCGTTAATAACAATAGTATTACTACAGAAGCAGGTTGTGTAACCATTACTGGTGGTGATGTTGTATTAAATCAAGCTGCAATTGTTGCAGAAAAATCAGTTACTGTTTGCTCAACGGCAAATAATATAACCTTTACTAAATCACCGATTACTTCAAATCAAGGTGATGTAATCATTAATTCTGCTGACTCTATTACTGGGGTAGTAACAGAAGGTCAAGGTTCAATTATTAATGCCCAAAACGTAACTGTAACGGCACAAAAAGGTTCAATTAGCTTACCTAATGCTGATATTAATGCTTCTAATACCGCATTAATTACGGCAAAAACAGGTATTGACCTTGAATACACAAGCTTAAAAGCTAAAAATAACGTAACTGTAACTACTGCTGCAGGTGATATCCAAGTATCTTGCGGTACTTATAACTCAACAACTAGTTACGTTAACTTTAATGCTTCTCAAGGAAGCTTAATTGCGAATAACGCAACTATTAGTGCTGATAAGGCTGGTATTAACATTAACGTAGGTGAAAATGTTAACTTTACTAACTCATCGGTACACTCGAAAGATTCATTAGTAGTAAATGCAACTGACATTACTGTAGAATCTTCGAACTTAACTACAAGCGATACTTCAAGTTCGATCCAGTTAAATGCAACTAATAATTTAACTGTGGCTAACGGTACTTTAAATACTACCGCGAACGTTGACTTTATTGCGAATAACACATTAAGTGTACTTAACAACTCAATTACGAGCCAAGAAGGTGCTGTAAATATTACGAGCTTCAATGGTAGCGTAACCTTAAATGCGGCAAGTGTTGATGCGAAAAATAACGTAGATATTTACGGTGATACAGGTATTACTTTCACAGGTTCACCAATTAATAGCTCATGCGGTTCTGTAACTATCTTCTCTGAGAGCAACATCGACGGGGAAATTATTAGTGGTAAGGGTTCAGTAATTAACGCTTACAACAATATTTCAGTTATTGCATATGCAGGTGAGGTAACCTTCCCGAATGCAACCTTAACTGCACAACATGGTAATGTAAGCGTGTATGCGTTTGGTGGGGAAGCAGAATTAACGCAAGCAAGCTTAATTGCTAATGGTACCGTTGATGTAGTAGCTAGCCTTTACATTAATGCAACTAATGGTACTTACCAATCGAACACAGCTAATGTAAGCTTCTATACCTTTGGAGGGGCAGTAAGTCTACAAAATGCTAATGTAACGGCAAACCAAGGAGCACTGAGCCTAACTACACCTGCATTCTATGCAGATAACACTAATATATCGACTAAAGATGACATTAATATAGGTGCATCTTATGTAAGTATTACTAATGGTTCGAACTTTACTTCGACTTCAGGTAATATCACGGTAACTGCAACTTCAGCAAGTGGACGTGCAAGTACTGATGAAGTAGATGTATTAATTGTTGACAATACTACCTTAAACGCAAAAGGTGGAGATGTTACTCTACAAGCTACAACTAAAGATAACGGTTATGCTGGTAACGTTAATGTAAGTAATGTATCTACCCTTAATGGTAACAACAATCTAACTATTAGTGCTGATAATGGTTCAGTAAATGTTGACCACACTACGGCTTCAGGTACTAACCTAACTATTTGTGCAACTAATAATGTAACTATTGATAATGTTACAGCTGATATCAAAGGTAACACTACAGTTAGAGCGTCTAACCTAAGCATTAGTAACACTAGCGTAACTTCGACTGATACTATTTCTTTAGGTAACCTAAGTACGCTAAATACAACAATTAGCGACTCTAACTTTAGCTCTGGTACAGGTGACTTAAGTGTTACAGGTGATGTAAACTTAACTTCAACTAACTCAAGTTACCACGCAGGTCGTGACCTTAACCTTGCTGCTCCAAATGGTAGCGTAGCGGTAAGCAACGGTAGCTTGACTGCAGTAAGATCTATTAACATTACCGCTCCAACTAACTTAAGTTTTGCGGATAATGTAAATGTAACTGCACCTAATATTAGTTTAACTACGACTAACTTTAGTGTGACTAATGGCACTACTTTAAATGCAAGTTCAAACTTAAGCGTAAGTGCTAAGGAAATAGATGCAACTAACCTCAGCATTAATACGCCTAATGTAACTTTAAGTGCAAATAACATTAGCCTCACAGGTGGTGCGATTAACGGTACAGATGTAGTTAATGTAACTGCAACTAACAACCTCAGCACCAATGGTACTAGCCTAGTATCAGAAAAAGGTAATACTACTCTTGCAGGTAACAATGTATCTGTAGACGGTGGTACTATCGGTGGTACTAATGTAAGCATTACCGCAAATGAAACTATAAGTGTAGCTAATAGCCCAATAAGCGCAACAGCAGGCAAAGATGCTCAAGTTGTAATTAAAGGTAACGCTACAAGTGTAGAAAATGTTACTATTACCGCACCTACAGGTACTAATGCTTCAGTAAGCATTACTGCTAACCAAGGTGATGTAAGTGTAAGCAACTCAAGTTCAACTGGAGCAGCTCACTTAAATGTAACAGGTAGCAATGTAAGCTTAACTAACTCATCATTCACTGGTGATGACTCAGGCGAAGCGGTAATTAACGCAACTAAGGGTGATCTAGTTCTTAATGCTACAAGTGTAACTAACTACACGCCAACAACAATTAGTGCAGATAACGGCAACATTAGTATTGTTAACGGCTCTAAAGTAGAAACAGACGGTGATCTAGAAATCCACTCAGGTGACCGCGTAACTATTGCAGACTCAACAGTTAACTCTACTTCAGAAACAGGCAACATTAGTGTATCTAGTCCAAATGCAACCACTATCACTAATGCAACTATTAGTGCAAATGGTAGCGTGAATGTATCTACTACTCAAGGTGATACAGTTATTACTAACTCAGCTCTCGTAGCTAACAAAGGCAACCTCAGCGTTTCTGGTAATGACGTAACCTTCAATGGTAGTCAAGCTAAGGGTACTAATGTAACAATTACAGCTAAAGATGACGTTAATGTAGGTAACATTGCAATTACAGCTACCGCTGAAAATAATGCTCAAGTTGTAATTTCAGGTAAAACTGCAACTGTGAACAATGCAAGCATTGCGGTTCCAGAATCAACTAATGCGAATATCAGCGTAGTTGCAAGCGAAGGTAACCTAAGTGTAAGCAACACAACTGCAACTGGTTCTTCGAACCTAAATCTAACTGGTACTAATGTTACTTTAACTAACTCATCATTCACAGGTGACAACACAGGTACTGCAGTAATCAATGCAACTGAAGGTGATACAACCTTAGATGGTACAAGTGTAACTAACTATTCGCCAACATACATTAATGCTGACAAGGGCAACATTAGTATTGTTAATGGCTCAAATGTTACAACTGACTCTGACCTAGTACTTAACTCAGGTAACCGTGTAACTATTGAAGACTCAGTAGTTAACTCAACTGGTAAAGCAAGTGGTAGTGACGGTAACCTAACTATTTCAAGTCCAAATGGTACAACCATTATTAACTCAACTACAGTTGGTAATGGTACAGTGAACATTAATACAACTAATGGTACAACTACTATTAACAACTCTACGGTAACCTAAAATACAAGCAATGTAACTATTGCAGGTGACCAAGGTGTTAATATTGGTAATGGTACTAATGTAACCTCAGCTGATGGCTCTAACATAAGCATTACTTCAGCAAATGGTTCAATTAGTGTAACTGGCTCAAATGTAACAGCAGTTAACGCTACAGTTAACATTACGGCTGCAGAAAACACTACTATTGAGAACTCGAACATTACAGGTAGCAAAGGCGTTACTATTAATGCAACTAATGGTACAGCGACAGTTAATGCTACTAATGTAAGTGTTGACAATGGTTCAGCTACTATTACAGGTAACCAAGGTGTTTACATTGGTAATGGTACTAATGTTACAGCTTCAGAGAACGTAACTGTTACTACACCAAACGGTTCAATTTCAGTTATCGGTTCTAACGTAACAGCGAACAATGGTTCAGTTAACATTACTGCTAAAGAGAACACTACTATCGAAAATAGTAATATCTCTGGTAAACAAGTAGTTAATGTAGATGCAAAAAACGGCACTACAACTATTAACGCAACTAACGTTACAAGTGAAAACGGATCTGTAAATGTAACTGGTAACCAAGGTGTTTACATGGGTAATGGTACTAATGTAAAAGCTGAAGACAACGTAACTGTAACAACTCAAAATGGTTCTGTATCTGTAATC
>NZ_NRJH01000059.1 GCF_003585925.1 Psittacicella melopsittaci | reverse complement strand
TAAAGAGAATAGATTACCGTTTTGTGTAGATGTAACGATAGTACAGTTACATAGGTTTGCTCCTTGGTTACCTGTAATGTTAATCGAAGCATTAGCATCAGTTGCTGTTACGTTAGTTGCGTTAACGTTAGTTGTACCGTTTTCAGCGTAAATGTTAACACCTTGTTTACCAGAGATATTACTATTTTCGATAGTTGTGTTCTCTTTAGCAGTGATGTTAACTGTACCATTAGCTGCAGTTACATTTGAGCCAAGAACAGTTACAGAACCATTTGCTGAGTCAATAGTAACGTTAGTTGGAGATGTAACGTTAGTACCGTTACCTAGGTTAGCACCTTGGTTACCTGTAATACTGATTGAAGAGTTTTCATCAGTAGCTGTAACGTTTGTAGCGTTAACGTTAGTTGTACCGTTTTCTGCATCAATGGTTACACCTTGTTTGCCTGAGATATTACTATTTTCAATTGTAGTATTTTCTTTAGCAGTAATGTTAACTGTACCATTGTTCGCCGTTACGTTAGAACCGATAACAGAAACAGAACCATTTGCAGAGTCAATAGTAACGTTTTGTGGAGATGTAACGTTAGTACCGTTACCTAAGTTAGCACCTTGGTTACCTGTAATACTGATTGAAGCGTTTTCATCAGTAGCAGTAACGTTTGTAGCATTAACGTTAGTTGTACCGTTTTCAGCGTCAATGGTTACACCTTGTTTACCAGAGATATTACTATTTTCAATTGTAGTATTTTCTTTAGCAGTGATGTTAACTGTACCATTGTTCGCCGTTACGTTAGAACCGATAACAGAAACAGAACCATTTGCTGAATCAATAGTAACGTTTTGTGGAGATGTAACGTTAGTACCGTTACCTAGGTTTGCACCTTGGTTACCAGTAATGCTAATTGAAGCATTTTCATCAGTAGCTGTAACGTTTGTAGCGTTAACGTTAGTTGTACCGTTTTCAGCATCAATGGTTACACCATGTTTACCAGAGATATTACTATTTTCGATAGTTGTATTCTCTTTAGCCGTAATGTTAACTGTACCATTGTTCGCTGTTACGTTAGAACCGATAACTGAAATTGAACCGTTTGGTGTAGTAACAGTTACGTTGTTAGCAGCTGTAACATTTGTACCATTACCAATGTAAACACCTTGGTTACCTGTAATAGTAGCCGAACCATTGTCAACACTTACATTTGTAGCATTAACTGTAGCTGTACCATTAGTTGCATTAATAGTAACACCTTTGCTACCTGTAATGTTCGAATTCTCAATAGTAGTGTTTTCTGCAGCCGTAATGTTAACTGTAGCGTTAACTGCGGTTACATTTGAGCCAGTTACACTAATTGAACCATTTGCTGAAGCAATGCTTATGTTAGAGCCATCAGCTGAGGTTACATTAGTACCATTACCAATATTAACACCTTGGTCACCAGCAATAGTTACATTGCTTGTATTTGAGGTTACCGTAGAGTTGTTAATCGTAGTTGTACCGTTAGTTGTATTAATGCTCACTGTACCATTACCAACTGTAGTTGAGTTAATAATGGTTGTACCATTTGGACTTGAAATAGTTAAGTTACCGTCACTATCACTTGCTTTACCAGTTGAGTTAACTACTGAGTCTTCAATAGTTACACGGTTACCTGAGTTAAGTACTAGGTCAGAGTCAGTTGTAACATTTGAGCCATTAACAATACTAATGTTGCCCTTGTCAGCATTAATGTATGTTGGCGAATAGTTAGTTACGCTTGTACCATCTAAGGTTGTATCACCTTCAGTAGCATTGATTACTGCAGTACCTGTGTTGTCACCTGTAAATGATGAGTTAGTTAAGGTTACATTACTACCCGTAACATTTAAGTTAGAAGCACCTGTTGTGCTTGAGTTAGCAACACTTACATTGCCTCCATTTGCAATTATGCTTACAGTTGCATTAGTTTCTGGAGTAGCTGTTAAGTTAGTGTTATTAACAGTAGTATCTTTACCTTTAACTACTACTTGAGCTTTTTCACCTGCTGTTGCAGTAAAGTTCGAACCATCAACATTTGTACTGTTTTCTGCTGTAACAGATATATTGTTTGCATTTACTTTAGTACCAGTAACAGAAACATTATCACCTGATACAGATACATTACTGTTGTTCGAAGTTAAGTTAGAATCTGTAACCGTAGTATTACCGTTTGTAGTATCTACACTTACTGAACCATTTGCTTCAACTGTAGCGTTAGTTAAAGTTGTTGCATTTGGACTTGAAATGCTTACATTACCAGTTGGCGATGTAGAAGCAACAGTTGAGTTTGCAACTGTAACTTTATCACCAGAACTTAAAGTTAGATCTGAGTTAGATTCTACTTTAGAGTTGTTTTCTAAAGTGATGTTACCTTTTGCAGCACTAATAGTTGTTGGTGCATAGTTAGTTACACTTGTACCGTTTAGAGTTGCATCACCATTAGTAGCGTTAATTACAGCAGTGCCATTGTCGTCACCTTTGAAGGTTGAGTTAGTTAAGGTTACGTTAGTACCTGTAACATTTAAGTTAGATGCACCAGTTGTACTTGAATTAGCAACGCTTACATTACCCTCTGTTGCAATGAGGCTAACAGTTGCGTTTGTACCTTCTTTAGCAGAAATGTTGGTGTTATCTAAGCTTGTTTCTTTACCTTTAACAACAACTTGACCATCTTTGTCTGCAGTTGTAGTTAGGTTAGAACCAGCAACACTTAAATCATTGTCAGCAGTAACAGAAATATTGCTTGCATTTACTTTAGTACCAGTTACAGAAACATTATCACCTGACACAGATACATTGCTGTTGTTCGAAGTTAAGTTCGAATCTGTAACTGTGGTGTTACCGTTTGTTGTGTTAACTGATACACTGCCATTTGCAGAAACTGTAGCATTAGTTAAAGTCGTTGCATTTGGACTTGAGATACTTACATTACCTGTTGTCGCTGTTGAAGCAACTGTAGAGTTAGCAACTGTAACTTTATCACCTGAACTTAAAGTTAAATCTGAGTTAGATTCAACTTTAGAGTTGTTCTCTAAAGTAATGTTACCATTTGCAGCACTAATTGTAGTTGGTGCGTAGTTAGTTACACTTGTACCGTTTAGAGTTGCATCACCATCTGTAGCATTAATTACTGCAGTACCCTTGTCATCACCTTTGAAGGTTGAGTTAGTTAAGGTTACATTAGTACCAGTTACATTTAAGTTAGATGCACCAGTTGTACTTGAGTTAGCAACGCTTACATTGCCCTCTGTTGCAATGAGGCTAACAGTTGCATTTGTGCCTTCTTTAGCAGAAATGTTGGTGTTATCTAAGCTTGTTTCTTTACCTTTAACAACAACTTGACCATCTTTGTCTGCAGTTGTAGTTAGGTTAGAACCAGCAACACTTACATCATTGTCAGCAGTAACAGAAATATTGCTTGCATTAACTTTAGTACCAGTTACAGAAACATTTCCACCAGATACAGATACATTGCTGTTGTTCGAAGTTAAATTCGAATCTGTAACAGTGGTGTTACCGTTTGTTGTGTTAACTGATACACTGCCATTTGCTTGAACTGTAGCATTAGTTAAAGTTGTAGCATTTGGACTTGAGATACTTACATTACCAGTTGCAGATGTTGAAGCAACTGTTGAGTTTGCAACTGTAACTTTATCACCAGAACTTAAAGTCAGATCTGAGTTAGATTCAACTTTAGAGTTGTTTTCTAAAGTGATATTACCTTTAGCAGCACTAATTGTAGTTGGTGCATAGTTAGTTACACTTGTACCGTTTAAGGTTGCGTCACCGTCTGTAGCGTTAATTACATCAGTACCCTTGTCATCACCTTTGAAGGTTGAATTCGTTAAGGTTACGTTAGTACCAGTTACATTTAAGTTAGATGCACCTGTTGTACTTGAGTTAGCAACACTTACATTACCATTTTCAGCGATTAAGCTTACTGAGGCATTTGTGCCTGAAGTTGCAGAAATGTTGGTGTTATCTAAGCTTGTTTCTTTACCTTTAACAACAACTTGACCATCTTTGCCAGCTGTTACTGTCAGGTTCGAACCTGTAACACTTACATTATTTGATGCAGTTACAGATACATTTGTAGCATTGATCTTAGAACCCGTTACGCTAGTATTACCATTTGTTGTATCTACACTTACATTACCATTTGCAGAAACTGTAGCATTAGTTAAAGTTGTAGCATTTGGACTTGAGATACTTACATTACCAGTTTTAGCTGTTGAAGTAACTGTAGAGTTTGCAACTGTAACTTTATCACCAGAACTTAAAGTTAGATCTGAGTTAGATTCTACTTTAGAGTTGTTTTCTAAAGTGATGTTACCATTTGCAGCACTAATTGTAGTTGGTGCATAGTTAGTTACACTTGTACCATTTAGAGTTGCATCACCGCTAGTAGCGTTGATTACAGCAGTACCTTGGTCATCACCTTTGAAGGTTGAGCTAGTTAAAGTTACGTTAGTACCTGTTACATTTAAGTTAGAAGCACCTGTTGTACTTGAGTTAGCAACACTTACATTACCTTCCGTTGCAATGAGGCTAACAGTTGCATTTGTGCCTGCAGTTGCAGAAATGTTAGTGTTATCTAGGCTAGTTTCTTTACCTTTAACAACAACTTGACCATCTTTGCTAGCTGTTGCAGTTAGGTTAGAACCTGCAACACTTACATTATTGTCTGCAGTAACAGACACATTTGTTGCATTAACTTTAGTACCAGTTACAGAAACGTTTCCACCAGATACAGATACATTACTGTTATTCGAAGTTAAGTTCGAACCTGTAACCGTGGTGTTACCGTTTGTTGTGTTAACTGATACACTGCCATTTGCTTTAACTGTAGCATTAGTTAAAGTTGTAGCATTTGGACTTGAGATACTTACATTACCAGTTTTAGCTGTTGAAGTAACTGTAGAGTTTGCAACAGTAACTTTATCACCAGAACTTAAAGTTAGATCTGATTTAGATTCAACTTTAGAGTTGTTTTCTAAAGTGATGTTACCATTTGTTGCACTAATTGTCGTTGGTGCGTAATTCGTAACATTTGTTGCATTTAAAGTAACGTCACCGCTAGTAGCGTTAATTACAGCAGTACCCTTGTCATCACCTTTGAAGGTTGAGTTAGTTAAGGTTACGTTAGAACCAGTTACATTTAAGTTAGATGCACCAGTTGTACTTGAGTTAGCAACGCTTACATTACCCTCTGTTGCAATGAGACTAACACTTGCATTTGTATTTTCTGTTGCAGAAATGTTAGTGTTATCTAAGCTTGTTTCTTTACCTTTAACAACAACTTGACCGTCTTTGCCTGCTGTTACTGTCAGGTTAGAACCTGTAACACTTACATTATTTGCAGCAGTTACAGATACATTTGTAGCATTGATCTTAGTACCTGTTACGGTGGTGTTTCCATTTGTTGTATCAACACTTACATTACCATTTGCAGAAACTGTAGCATTAGTTAAAGTTGTTGCATTTGGACTTGAGATACTTACATTACCAGTTTTCGCTGTTGAAGCAACTGTTGAGTTAGCAACTGTAACTTTATCACCTGAACTTAAAGTTAGATCTGATTTAGATTCAACTTTAGAGTTGTTTTCTAAAGTGATGCTACCATTTGCTGCACTAATAGTTGTTGGTGCATAGTTAGTTACACTTGTACCGTTTAGAGTTGCATCACCATTAGTAGCGTTAATTACAGCAGTGCCATTGTCGTCACCTTTGAAGGTTGAGTTAGTTAAAGTTACGTTAGTACCAGTAACATTTAAGTTAGATGCACCTGTTGTACTTGAGTTAGCAACACTTACATTACCATTTTCCGCGATTAAGCTTACTGAGGCATTTGTACCTGAAGTTGCAGAAATGTTGGTGTTATCTAGGCTAGTTTCTTTACCTTTAACAACAACTTGACCGTCTTTGCTAGCTGTTGCAGTTAGGTTAGAACCAGTAACACTTACATTATTTGATGCAGTTACAGATACATTTGTAGCATTGATCTTAGTACCAGTTACGGTAGTATTACCATTTGTTGTATCTACACTTACATTACCATTTGCAGAAACTGTAGCATTAGTTAAAGTTGTAGCATTTGGACTTGAGATACTTACATTACCAGTTTTAGCTGTTGAAGTAACTGTAGAGTTTGCAACTGTAACTTTATCACCAGAACTTAAAGTTAGATCTGAGTTAGATTCTACTTTAGAGTTGTTTTCTAAAGTGATGTTACCTTTTGCTGCACTAATTGTAGTTGGAGCATAGTTAGTAACATTGGTTGCATTTAAAGTAACATCACCGCTAGTAGCGTTGATTACCGCTCTACCTGTATCATCACCTTTTAAGGTAGAATTAGTTAAGCTTACACTTGCCCCTGTAACATTGAGGTGTGAAGCTTGCGTAGTATTTGCGTTAACTACAGTTACATTACCTGAGGTCGCAATTACGTCTACTGAGCTATTGCTACCCGTAGCTGTAATATTGCTGTTGTTAATGCTCGTTGACTTACCTTTAACAACTACTTGACCATCTTGAGTTGCAGTTGAAGTTAGGTTTACGCCAGTAATGCTCGTATTATTTTCCGCAACAACGTTAACATTTGCACCTTTTAGCTCACCACCAGTCAGAGTTACATTGTTACCAGCTACTTTAGTGTCACCATTTTCTGAAACTAAAGAAGAGCTTGAGCTTAAATTGTTACTTGCCGTTACACTTACACCACTTGTAGCACTTACAGAACCGCCTGCTAAAGTAACATTAGTTGCACTTAAGCTTGCATTGTCTGCAGTAACTTTTAAGTTAGTCGCATTAATTTCTGTTGCACTAATGCTCGCATTGTTTTTTGCAGTTAAAGTAGCTCCGTCAGTTACATTAAAGTTGGTTGTAGTGAAGCTTAGATTCGGAGCAGCTACTGTAGCATTGTCAGCTAAACTTAGGTTAGGAGCAGTAATGTTAATTGAACGATCAGCTTGTAATGAACCATTACTTACAGCCACATTACCTTGAGGCGAAGATAAGTTTAGATCACGCGAAGAATGTACGCTAGTGTTAGTTAAATTAACATTAGCATTACCACGTACATTAATATCTGTATTCGTACCTGTAGTAGTTAAACTCGTTGAGTTAAGATTTACATTACTTGTCTCTGCATCACCTAAAGAGATCTCTGTTGTAGTCGCTGAGATAGCTCCTTTAGTTACATTAATTGTTGCAGCACGTGCAATTACACTTGCTCCAGATAAAGTAGTGTTACTAATATTAGCTAGAGTTTTTGCTTTAACTGTCGTGTTTTGCGTTGCCGTGAAACTAGAGTTCTCTAGAGTTGCATTTTGCGAACTATTAATAGTTGCATTACCTTGTGCATGAAGAGTTGCATTTTCTAGCACAACATTGCTTGCGGTAATATTAATATCACGGCCTACAGTAAAGCTAAGCTTATTGCCAGAAATAGTTACATTACCTTGAGCTGAAGTTAAGTTTAAGTCTAAGCCAGAAGTAAAGTTAGTACTAGCTATACTTAGATTGTCTTGTACCCCAACGCTTACATTACCTGAAGTAGCTGTAAGATTACTTGCTACTATGCTGGTATTAACCGTAGAAGCATTACCTAAGTTTAGGTCTGTCTTGGCAGTTAGATTCGCTTTATCTACATTAACGTAAGCAGAAGAAACATTTAGTTTAGCTCCTGCAGCTACATTAGAGTCAGTGAAATTAATCGTGCTAGTATTACCAATTTGCAGATTCACATCACCTGAACCTGAAGCAATATTACTATTACTTACATTTAGTAAACCACCAGTGGCAGCTCCAGAGCTTATAGTTAATGCTTGTCCAGCAGAAATATTTGTCGCATTTAAAGCAATATTACCTGTATGAGCTTCAACAACTACATTACCTTGCGTTGCTGTTAGGTTCGACCCTGAAACATTTAACTCTTCGGTGTTTTGATAAAGAGTTACATGATTTGCCGCAAATAAGGTTGAGTTGGTTAAATTAATACTAGTAGTTCCTGCCTCAGTTGCACAAACGGTTGTTAAGGTAACATTGGCACCTGTAGAAGCTATGTTCGAGCCGTTAACTACGTTTACAGCTTTGAATGCACCATCTCCACCTAACTTAATATTGGCATTAGCTACTACACTAGAGTTAACTACATTTAATGTACCGTCAGTAGCAAAGAGCACTGCTGGTATTTCACCATCTTGCCCTGCTGCTAAAGTCGAAACAAAATTCGAGCTATTTAGCGTAATGTTTTGTCCATTTTGGGTACGAGTAACAATACGTTCTGCATTAACTTTACTTGCGTTTACAATAAGTGCCCCATTGAGGTTATTGTAAATATTCGCATTGCCTCCAGCTGTAACACTCGAATTGTTGAGAATAATTGTAACATCAGCTCCAGAAGAAGAACGTGTCGCAGCTATATGAGCTACTTGTCCTGCTTTAAGGTTAACTTGATTTAAAGTTAAGTTAGTTGCTGGACCTGTTTCACTTGTACCTTCGAGAGTAAAGTAAGCGTGTTTATTATCTGAAGTTAAGTTAAAGCCATTGATTACAGTTGCACTTTCAGCATTGTCTGTTGAAGCAGCAGGTACTGTAACATTAGCTGTAGCATTATTAGATGCTTTAATGCTTACATTAGTCAGGTTAATTGGCGTATTAGTCCAGTTAAGAGTAGCTTGATCACCTGCACTAATATTTACATTGGTAAAGTTGGTAACATCTGTAGCTAGAGTTGAACAAGTTGCACAGGCAGTAAAGTTATTGCTTGCTTTAAATGTAACATTATTAAAGTTTTGCTTACTGCTCTTACTTGTATTTAGGGTAATATTTGCTGCACTAACATTTACCCCTTGGTAGTTTTTCTCTACAAAAGCATCGCTGTAGTTACCAGAAGCAGTAACGTTAAAGTTAGTTGCATTTATACTACTTGCACTGTTTACCGAGAAGTTAACATCTACAGCATTACTAAAAGTAGTGTTGTTGAGATTTAAGTTATAGGTGCCTGTACCTGTGCGATTTGTACCTACACTAAAGTTACTTACTGTTGAATTATTTAAAGTAAAGTTAGAGGCATCAGTTCCTGTAGCGAGATTTCTTAAGACTAAAGTACCACAAGAAGTAGAATTACCATTTAAGCTCGCATTTTCAAGGATTAAAGAACCACCTGTAATACCTAAATTAGCATTAGTAACATTGTTAAATTTAAGATCGGTAACTGTAGTATTACGGTTAGTTGTTACCGTAATGCAAGCAATACCACTTACATTATTTACGCTGTAATTATTTAGGTTAACCTGAGAACCACTAACGCTAAGATTGCCAGCACGGGTACTATTAGTATTAGTAATACTAATTACCCCGCTAGTGTTATTAGCAACAATACTTGTATTACCAGAAGAGTTTAAGGTTGCTCCGTCTATAGAAATACATGCATCACTGGTAATACTAATGGTTTTACCAGAATATCTGTTGCTATTTGCAGTCGCGCAAGTTAAGTTAACAAAGTCCTTACCGTGTAAAGATAAGGTTTCACCAGCACTTAAGCTCGAGTTAAGTGAAGTTAAATTACCAATAGTTCCTTGAGCACTGAGGTAAATATTTTGCCCTGCATTAAATGTACTATTTTCTAAGGTAATAAATGAAGAAGTATTAAAGTTAATACTATTAGTTACATTTATCGAAGAGTTAAAAATCTCAAGCTTGCCACCGGTTTGGTTTTGCCATGTAACCGAACGAGCAATAATACTTGAGTTAGTCATCCCAAGCGAAGAAGTAGCTACGGCAGTGTTATTAAAGCTTACGTCTGCTGCAATATTAATCGTCGAATACCAAAGAATATTAACTCTCGCTTGCAGATAAAGGTTAGAGCTAGTATTAGTCGAAGTAACATTCGCGTAGTAGAATTGAAGCTGGGTAGTAGCAATAATAGTTACCGAAGATTTTGATAGGTAATTATTTATCATTGCATCCGTAACTATTGAATAGGTACTATATGGGTGAGCGGCATTACCGTCAGAATCACGATAAACATTGCTCGTCATAGGTACTATATCAGCGTTAGAATAACCTGCTCTAGTTCTCGCATTAATCATTGACCAGTTCGGAGTAGAGTTAATAACTAATACCGAAGTTGGGTCGAGTAACCAAGTACCAAGATTACCATATACAGATCTAGTATCGGCAGAAACATTGTCACCTAGATTAAGAGTCTTACCTGAAGTCTCAACAAAACCACCGTTACCATTTACTGAGGTTGCTAAGAAAGTACCATCATAGTTACCGGTGTTACCCCATGCAATAGTTTGCCCTGCATCACCTGAAGTCCCAGAAACATTAACTACAGCACCACTAAAAACTGTTGTTTTATTCGCCAGTTTTAAGTCACCTGTACCTTTTAAGTCACCCCCAAGATACACTTTTCCACCCTGTTGTCCAGAGGCGTTAATAAGGGTATTATTTTCTAAAACAACAACATCGCCAAGTACTTTAACCTCACCAGCAGTGCCAGTAAGATTAGAAGCGTTCACGGTACCATTAACTACCACTAAACCAGAGCGACAAGAGATGTTTGCTGCTAATTGAGCATCATTGTAATTAGTTTGTTGTACTAAATCTGACTCAGAAGCACCGTAAAGTAAAACTTCACCATTAGCGCTAATTGTTGCTTTACGTGCTGAATCAGATGCTGAAATTACATCAGCAAATTGTTCTGCTGAAGTGTAACCATTTGCTACTTTATTTGCTAATAGGTAAGCACGTTTAGATACAATTTCTCCAAGGTTCACTGCTTTATTGTCTGCAGTAACTTTGTAAGAAATTAATGGATTATCTAAATCTTGAATGGTAATTGACTGACCTGCAAGTAAGTAAACTGTACCATTTTTTGCTTCCAGGACACCAGTGTTTACTACTTTACCACCCACTAAAGCTAGAGTACCGTCATCGTTTACTTTAATTAAACCCTGGTTGATAACGCTTGCAATAGCCTGATCTTTTTCTTGGTTAAATACGTAGTTGCCTTTAATAAAATCTTCGTTGCTAATATCAAGAGTTGAGGCAACTAAAGACTGTACGTTTACAACTGAGTTTTCCCCAAAAACAATCCCTGCTGGGTTAACGATAAATACTTTACCGTTTGATTCTAGGGTACCAAGAATTTGCGACACGCTTCCGCCCAGCACTCGGTTAAGTACTGCAGAATTAGAGCTTTCTTGAATAAATCTAACTAGCTCATTAGTGCCTATGTTAAATTTTTGCCATTCAATAATGGCGCCATTACTATTAGTAATGGTAGTTACTAATCCATTAGTAACTACGGCCGCTTTACCGTTGATTACCGTAGCTTCCGATAAAGAACTTGCGTATGCTGTCCCTACTCCAGCTAAAGTAACCGGAAGCAACAAGCTTCCTAGTAATTTACTTACTTTACTATAAGTAAATTTTTGCTCTTGTTCTTGGCCTGCTTTACTGTGCTCTGAACCTGCCATACTATTTGTAGCAATTTCCGACACTGCATCCAAAGACAGAGTTTTACGGTTAAATTTTAGTTTAAAAATCTTATTCATTATTTTTTCTTATCTGTCCTAAAAAAATAGTAGAAAGATCCTACTAAACTTATCTCAGAAAGCAAACTAAAGGGATTTATAAAAAAGGAAGGAGAAAAGATAGGGGATGTTGACATAATTTACCTTTACTAGAACTAATGTAAACATAGAGGTGAGGAGCCTCTATTTAAATTTAGTAAAGATAATAAATATAAGAAAAATAAGAGTTAAAATGTTATGCCAATAACTTTAATACCTGCCAAAGAGAGCTCTCTGCCAGCAAGGAGAGAACTAACTTTTTTATATAATACCAATAGTGCCAAATCTTGTGCTTTTGCCAAAGCATAAGGAGAAGAAAAAGTAGTAGAAACCTATTTTGTTTTTAATGAAAAAACTTGAAGGTTTTGCCTATTTTTTCATTTAACCTGTAATTATATAAAAAGTTAGCAATAAAAAATAGGATTCATTTTTTTAAGGTTGTTTCTATATTAGCTATAGCTAAAATAAATTACCCTGATAATCATAAGATAGTTAAATTTAAATAATCGCTAATCTATCTCAAATCATAGAGAAAATTTATCAATTATTCTACTTTTTTTAGGGGAATATCCTCTAATAAAAATAAGAAAAAAGCTTAATTTTCCCAAGCCAAAAAAAGACCTCGACACTAGGTGTCGAGGCTTTGCTATTAGAATTTGAAATCAAGTCCTAAATTAACTGCTTTTTCTGTCCAAGCAGAAGATTTTTCTACACTACCAGCTAAACGTATGCGGAGTGAATTGGTTAAGTTTACACTATAACCAAGATTTAAACGAGCAAGGAAGTCATTGTTAAATACTTGTCCTGTGGTCGTACCGTCAGTTAAGCGGAGTTTAAAGTCTTGTCCTGCAACCTTACCACTGAATTTTAAGCTTGCATCAACTTGAGAAGCATAACCAAAGGTTCTAAACTGCGCAAAGGCTTTAATGCCAGCATGAGCGTAAAGTTGGCTTGTCCAACGTGCTTTGGCATCTAAAGATAGAGTTTGCGAAGCAGAGTTAGTTGCCGTTTCCGTGAAGGCGTTTTGGTGTGTCGCCTCAGCAGTTACCCCTGTAGAAAGAATAACTCCAGAAGTTTGTGAACCTAAAACTAACCAACCTGCACTTAAATCTAAACCAAAGGTTTGAGCATTGAACTCAACTTTTTGGTCAGAAGCGTCTAAAACGCTACGGGTTACATCAAAGTTGTGAAAGTTACTATAAAGAGTTGCCCCATAGTAACTATTAGCAAAAGCTTTACCTACACTTGCACTAAAACCAAAGGATTTAACTTTAGCAGCACCTGCAGTATAGTCAGAAGCGGCTGTACCTTCGTCCCAGTTACCATTGAGACTATAGGCAGCTATCCCGAGGTTGTAGCCTGTTAGAGTTTGAGTATAAGCCCCTATAGTGTAAGCGTTAGAGTCAAGATGACCTTTTAAGCTTGTTGCATTAGATTTCCAATCTTGCCAACGGTAACCAAAGTCAACATAGGCATGCCACTGATTATCTAGAGTCGCAAAACGTCCTAAAGCCTGATCCGCAAAAGTTAAAAGATGACTACGTGCTTGTTGCGTAGTAGCTTGCAGAAGGTTGCTATAAATAGTACCTGAAGCACGGAGAAGAACTTCATTTAACTCACTAGCAGTGAGAGATTGTAAGCTTGCCGCTGCAGCCACTACTTCACTATCGCTAGTGCTTGTTGCAGAGTCTCTTGTGCTTGTTGTAGTGTCAGCTGTACTTGCGGTAGTATCGCTTGTAGTTGTTGTGTCAGTTGTACTTGCGCTCGTATCACTGCTACTTGTTGCAGTATCACTTGTACTTGCCGTAGTTACCGTACTACTCGAATCAGTAGCACTTGAAGTGTCATCTGCAGTTAAAACTACTGCCGAAGTAGTACTACCTGTACCAACACTAGTTAAGCTTACTGCATCTAAATCTTCTTCACTAATATTTGCTAAATCACTATAGTAGCTAGAAGTGAAAACTAAATTAGTGCTTTCAGTTACTACAGACTCAGAAGTATTTACTTCAGTTGCCCCTGTAACTGCCACTACACCAGTTGTCGCTTGACTATTAGCAGCCGCAAAAAGTTTGTCTACTTGGCTTGCCCCTGCTGCATAAGCTTGTGCCTCAACTCCTGATAAGCTAACTGAGTTAACATAGGTTGAAGCATTAGATGCATTTACGCTTACTAAAACAGCAGTAGAGTTTTGTAAGAGACTATAGCTTACTAACGCCGAATTTGCATAGTCAGAAACTATATTCTCAAAGTTACCTGTAATGTTTTTTGCGGTTAATACCGAAACATTATTGGTAGAACCTGTAGTTACATAACTATCAACATTTTGAATATAGAGAGTACCATTAAGGCTCGCATTACCTGCAATGTTAATTGGGTTAGTTAAACTTGTAGCTAAAGTAGCGTTATATTTGTTAACGAGGTTACCTGTTAAGCTTACATTGTAAAATTGGGTGTAACCATTGTTAGTTACGTTAGATAGATTAGCATTGTAAGCGTAGAAGTTACCGTCTGAGTTAATATACACATGACTGTTTACTAAAGCCGCACGACTGCTTACATTAGCGGTAGTAAAACCAGCTGAGCTTTGGTCTTGAATTACTAAAGCCCCACCATTTACAACTGTATCACCTGAGTAGGTATTGTTAGCACCCGTTAATACCAGTTGATCAAGGTTTGAAGTACCATTTACTACTAAACCGTAAGCACCAGTAATGTTATTGTTAAACCAGTAACGTTTATTAGTATTGGAAATATTTGCTTCAAAGTCACCAAAAACAAAAGCCCCTGGACCATTTAAAGCTACTGAAGCATCTACTACCCCCCAACCAAATACAGAGTCTACGCCTGCTTCACCTATGTCATAAGCAGTAGTTAAAAGAGTAGTTTTTAGTTGTTTAGCAGTCATCCAATCAAACTGCTCTTTCACCATTGCTGCGATTGCAGTTACTTGTGGAGCAGACGCTGAAGTTCCAGCAAAACCAAAACTACCAGCACTTGAATAGTTAGCTATTTCCCAAAGGTAAGCACCTGCTAAACAGTTCCACTTAGTTACCCCACATTGGTAAGCTACGCTGACATTGTTTAAATCACTGCTACTGCCTGAAACTCCAGGAACAAAAAGATCTGCCGAAAAGGCTGCCGAACCTGTGCCTGTGGTAGATAAACCTGTATCTACAACCGCATTTTTTGTCGCATTGAGCAGATTAGCGTAGTTTCCGTCAACATTTAAGGAATAACCAGTTACCACAAGAAGAGCATTAGCAATATTCTCATCTGCGTTAATAAATTGATATAACGAAGAATTAGTATCTAGTTGCGGACCATAATATACACTACTCCAGTCAGTTGAACTAGAAGCGTTGGCATCACTCTCTACTTGAGTTTGGAGCCATGAATAAAAGTCTGCGTTAGCTGAAGAGAAAACAAATAATGGTGTATCTGCATTGGCGGTAACAGTTTTTAAACCAGCTAGTGCCGAAGCATAGGCCGTAGCATGTACTTGCCCAAACTGATCTTCACTAGTTTCGCTTTCTTCAGTATAAGAAATAGAGTAAGAGTTATTAATTACCGCAGGACGGTAGGTATACATTGTTGTATAAATGTCACCTAAACGATGGTTAGACGTATACTGCGTAAGCACATTATAGTAAACACTTGCATCTGGAACTAAACCGTTATAGGTAGAATTACGTTGTCCAGCAAGAATTAGAGACACTCTTGTCCCATGGTCTAAACTAACGCCTCGAGCGACATCAGCTTCAGGATTACCTGTATATTGATTTGCAATATTAACTACCGTAAAGTTCGAAGCATTTAAGCCCGTGTGCGAAGTATTTAAGCTACCGTCAATAATCCCCACATTCACGCCTGCACCACGGAAATTACTTGCGTCAGTAGAAAAAGTGGCACTGGCATTAAAAGTTTCGGTTGAAGCACCTGTTACTGGAATGTAAAAGTTAATTGTTGATTGCCCTGATACTACAGGAATTAATCCCATAGCAAAGAGGTTATTATAGCTAGCCGCTACTCCTGCATTAGATGTTGAGTTTGGCCAACCTGTAAAATAGGTTTGACTTACAGCCGTGTGACTGTTAGTAAAAGTCTGATTATTGGCAGTTTGAGTTTGGGTATAAGAAAGATTTGCACTGCTAGTAACAGTTTCGCTTGCATTATTAAATGAAAGGTTAGTAGTTGCAGTGGTCGTATCTGCTGTAGCTACCCCAGTTGTAGCTGCGGTTAATTGCGTAACACTTACAGTACTTAATGCTGTTGAACCACTTGCTGTAGTTGTTGAGGTGTAAGAAGAACCGCCGCCTCCACCGCCGCCACAGGAAGCTAAGAGAGTTGCTGAAAGTACGGCAACAAGAGATGAGTTTAAATTATTTAGTTTGTGTCTTTTCATATTCATTAAAGATTTGGGCTCGCCAACCCAAAATAACAACGCCAATTATTGTTAGATTAGCTAAAGCACTTAGATGCCAGGGAATAAATGGGTAAATAACCCATTCCTATTTATTTCTGTTTCATCTCTTATTTTACTATATTTTCCCATAAAACAAAGCTTTAAATATAGCACTTGAAAGTACTATTTACTAATTTTTACCTAAATAACACAAGAAACTGTAATTCAAACTAAGAAAAAACATTTCATGCTTGCTTGATTTTTGCCTAAATAAAGCCGACATTAAAAAGAATTGTTTTATATAAACTTAATTATTACCCTAGGAAAAACTCACGACAAGCTTCAACATTACCTTTTTTAAACAAATAAAAAAGCCGCCCTAAGGCGACTTTTTTTGGTGTTATTAAGTTTAGTGTTTTATAGCTCATCTAAAGACTAGGTTACAGATAAGTTTAAAACAATTATTTTTCCCGCAATTTATGCGGGAGAAAATTTCGAGATATATTATAACAAATCCCAGCAAGTTCTGCCAAAGAAAAGAAGGAAAAGGAGGCGGATATTTTTTTGTTTTCTCGATTGTTTTCTGCTATAATATAAAATGCATTTTGATTTTTCTTATTTATTTGTTTTAAAATGCTCTAAAGTTTAGAACACTCGGATAAATAAAAATAAATCTCTTGCAATACAGGATTAATTATTAAAGTAGGTCAAACCAACCATACTCTTTAGTAATTGCGCCTATACTGAGTTAGAGATCGGTATCAGGTGAGTTTTAATAAATTTTTTTAATTAAGGAAAAATTATCATGTCTCTAAGTTCAGAACAAAAAGCTGAAATTTTAGCTAAATTTGGTCGTACAGAAAAGGATACTGGTTCTTCAGAAGTGCAAATTGCATTATTAACTGCACAAATCAACCACTTACAAGACCACTTCCGTGTTCATACTAAAGATCACCACGGTCGTCGTGGCTTATTACGTATGGTTTCTAAACGTCGTAAATTATTAGACTACTTAAAACGTACTGACGTACAAAAATACGTAAACATCGTAAGTACTTTAGGCTTACGTCGCTAATTTTTTAGGACAGAGTTCCTACTTTAATTCAATAAATATATATTCACTAAGACTTTCAGCTCGTTCTGAAAGTCTTTTTTTAGCTCTTCATTTACTTTTACAATTAGTTCATTTATAATCAATTGATAATTAAATAGTTAATTTTCAATTTGTCTTTGCTATTAGCTTTTGCTAATAGTCTTTTTTTATCTTACGGCTTGTTTAATATGAAAAATGAAGAAAAAAATGACTCAGGAGTAGAAACTCTGCTTGATAAAAGTCGAGAAAACCTTGAGCAAATTATAAAAACAAGTGACCATGTCTACCCATGGCCAGTATTATTTAATAAATCTATTCCAATTCTTATTGCCTTTCTTGCGGTAGGGGGAGCCTATGGGGTATTAGCCGTAAGTGTGGGCATGCCAATTTGGTTTATTATTCTTTCGAGTATTATTACCTATTCGGGGTCAGTACAGTTTTTAACTATTCCTCTGTTAGCTAGCTCGGCAAGTTTAAGCTCAATGTTCATTACATCCTTTGTGGTGAGCTTACGCTTTTCTTTTTACATTATTGCTTTAATTCCAACTTTAAGTAAAAACATTTTCCGCCGTTGGTTTGAGTCGGTAAGTATTTGTGATCAGTCCTTTGCGATTATGATCCTGGAACCAGAAAAAGCCAGAGAGGCTAACCTCTTACGCTTTAATCTCTTACTGCATGCTTACTGGACTATAGCAACCGTAATTGGTATTGTGCTAGGACAAGTAATTGGTGATCTAATTCCGCACTTAGACTTTGCTTTAGCAGCTCTTTTTGTTATCTTAGCTTACGAACAATTCAAGAAAAGCCGTTCTTACTTTGGTTTAGCAATTGCCGTAATAGCTTTTATTGTCGCAAAACTTTTTGCTTACAATTGGTTAATTCTGGCAGCTATTCTCTTTTGTGCAATTTGCATTTTAGGACGTTACTTCTTTACCAACTGGTCTAAGGAGGATATTTAAAGATGTTACCTGAATTTTCTCATGGTTATTACTTTATTGTCCTTGTAGTGCTTAGTTTAGCTACTGCCTCAGCTAAGTTCTTACCTTTACTTGTACCAAGAAAGTACATGCAAACTAAGTGGTTAACTGCCTTAAACCGCCTTCTTGGTCTGTGCATTATGACCATTTTAACTTTAAACAGTTTAACTATTCCCGATATTACCCACGGGGCACAAGCTAACTGGGAGTTAATTGGTTATGAAGCTCTGGCACTGTTAACGGTATTAGCTGTATATGTGCGTTTTAAAAGTACGCTCTTAGCAGTAATCATAGGTATAGCCTGTGTAAATATTCCGTGGTTAGCTCTAGTAATGGTTGCTTGTATCCTACCAACGCGAGATAAATTTACTAACTTAATCTCGCTAAAAACTTTACGTCGCCGTAAAGCTACAGCAAAAAACCAAGCAGAACAAGCTGAAGAAGCACGAGCAAGTATTGATACTTTAACTATTACCGAAAGTGTAGTTGATAGCCAAAAAGTAGCTCGTACTGCCGAAGCTGCTAATAAGTTAAATGCCCTTCAGGCAGCTAAAGAAGAGCAAGAAGCTGCAACGCAGGCAAATCAAACAGAAACTGTAAAGCAAGCTAATCAGCAAGAAACTGCAACACAGGCAAATCAAGCTGAAACAGCAACCAGCGTGCCTCAAGCAGAAACAGCAACTCCAGAATCAGCTCAACCTAGCTCAACTAAAGAAGAAAAATAAAATAAACTCGCTTTAGTTACAAGAAAAATCCCCTGCAGTGGGGATTTTTTCTTTTTTGTTTGCTCTGATTATTAAAACTTTTTTCTAGATAACCTTAAAAAAATCCAACTAAAAACTAAAATATTCCAAGCTACAAAAAATACCTTACTTAAGTTAATCTTCTCTCTTACCTAAGTATTCAAGTTATAATCTTAGAGAAAAAACAAATAATATTAAAAAATTTGTTTATTATTCATCTTTTATGTTTATAATTAATCTTTGTAATTAGGCATATAAAAACTAGGATTATTAACCCTGAGAATAAATAAGTAAGTAATTACTTACTAATATTATTCTTATTTTTCAATTGGTTAATTTTTAAAAACTTTACTTAATGTAAAAAAGTAATGCACAAATTTGCAAAATCTCGTATAATATAGCTAATAACTAAGTAAACACTCAAGAAAATTTAGTTATGCCTCAATTTAATTATTAAAACATATAGTAGATAACTTCTACTTCACCTCGGGATAAATTATGGCAAGACCTTTATGCGCTGAAAAAAGAAAAGCCATTCTCCTTTCGGCAATTCATCTATTTTATAATGATGGCTTTAATGCCCCTACGAGTAAAATTGCCCGTGAAGCTAAAGTTTCAGAAGGGACAATTTTTACATACTTTAAAAACAAACAAGAATTAATGGAAAGTGTATATCTCTTTTTAAAAGATGACCTACACGATCGCATTTGTTCCCCAAAAGTTAAAAACGAAGATTGTGTTATCGAAAACTTTAAAGCTCGTTTCGAAGCTTACGTAGACTATGGAATTAAATTCCCTGAGCGTAATATTCTTATTAGTCGTTTTATTCTTTCGAAACAAATTCCTCGTGAACTTATTGATCAAATCAAAAAATCATTTGATGAACTCGTAAGCTTTTTAGATAAGATTCGTTCTCTTGGTCCTTTAAAAGACGCACCTCTAGATTTAGCTCTCAATATTTTTGCTAATATAGGTAACAATGTAATTCATTTTTGTATTGTTAATGATGTGCAAGATCCAGAGCTTATTGCTAGATACACGGACATGCACTTCCATTCAGCATGGTTAGCTTTAACTAGCGAAACAGTTGAAGCAACGCGAGCAAGATTAGAAAAAATTCCTGGACAGGATATTTCTTGCTTAACTAACAAATAAAATGCGTAAAAAAATTGTCCTGCAAAGAAGACTTTGCAGGACTTTTTTTGTGCTTACTTTTTGCTTTTTATGCTAGGCTTTTTACTAGTTTGGAGCTTGCTGTTGCCTCTGCCAAGCTAGGCTTGGCACTTAAGAGCAACAAACCAACTCATAAAATGGTTAATTATTTAAATTAGTTATTCCCTACTTTAATATCAGCAGAAAAAGCTAATTTCACTAAAGGATTATCCTTGAGATTAGCAATAAAATTAATGTAAGCTTGCTTATGAGTCTCTAAACTTGCAGGGGTATTAACTCCATTGCTCAGATAAGCTTGACTAAAGGTTTGCGCGTTGGCGTTATTAAAGTCTACTCCCTTATACAGAGCGTCAGGTTGCCCATACATAATTTTTT
This sequence comes from Psittacicella melopsittaci, assembly GCF_003585925.1. Classification (GTDB taxonomy): domain Bacteria; phylum Pseudomonadota; class Gammaproteobacteria; order Enterobacterales; family Psittacicellaceae; genus Psittacicella; species Psittacicella melopsittaci. The sequence continues at coordinate 15,455 of NZ_NRJH01000059.1, read as the reverse complement.
GGTAATCTTGCACTTGGGTAGCAAGGCTTTTATCTGTATAAACAAACGCACTTAAAGCTTGATTAAACTCAACGGCACCTGGAGTAGTAAATACAGTTGCAAACTGGACAAATTGATCACAAGACGTTTGCATAAAAACGTTAAAGTTTTGGGCATATTTATCTAGCTCTTGGGCTTGTTCGGCTGTTAACTCCTTACGAGCTACTTGCTTATAAACTTGAGGAAGCTTTTCTCGATCTATGCGGGCTTGCGGAGTATTACAAAAAGCTATGTACTGTGCCATAAAAGTTGGCAAGTTAAAGTTTTGGAAATTACGATAAGCTCTTACCACCACTACTTGCCCATCAGGATTTGCTCCTGCTAAGGCATTTTCTTTAGCCACATAACTTAAATAGATAATTAAGTTAGTAGCCTCGAGCGCCATAGGAATATTGCTACTCAGGTTTTGCTCAACACTTGCCTCACGAATGCGGTTTTGCATAAAGTAAAAGCCATAGTTATACAAGTTGTCCATAAAAGGACTAGCAGGAAAGTTACCTTTGAGGCTTGGATCTTTGAGGTAGAATCTTGCTACTTCGCGCGTTAGATCAAAGTTGGCTTTAAGGTAACGCGTTTTGTCACCTTGCATAGCTTGAATATACTCAGGACTCGATAAAAAATCTGTCCCGATTTGGGCAATTACCTTATTTTGTGTAACTAAAGTAACAGCTTGACTCGAGCAACTTAACCCCAGCAACAGGGCTAAACTGATTAATTTTTTTGCCATGCTAACTCCTGCTTTGCCACAAACTCTTGGGTAATCTCTTCAATTTCCATTTCTAATTCCATCCATTGCTCTTCGAGTTGTTCGACCTGCTCTTGCAGTTGTTTATTTTCTTGAGCTAGGGCAGTTACTTTTTCAGCACTTGCCATTACTTCAGGATCTAAAAACTCTTGCTCAATTTGTTGTAAGCGAGCTTTTAATTTGTCGCTTTGCTGTAGAAGACGGTTTTGTTCTTGGCTCTTACTAAGAGTTAAACGTTTTAACTCGCGGGCTAATCGCGTATCTTTAAGCACGCGTTCGAGTGGGGTTAGATTAGGATCGCCCGCCTCGAGCTTAGGAGATGCCTTACTAACTTCTGGAGCTTGCTGTTGCTTTTGGGCTTTGTAGTTTAACACCCATTTATAGTAGTCGTTGAGATCGCCTGCAAATTCTTCAACCTTGTGGTCGTGTACTAGATAAAAATCTTCCACCACTGCCGAAAGGAGAAAACGGTCGTGCGATACTACAATTAACGACCCTTCAAACTCTTGTAAGGCCGTCGCTAGAGCTTGACGCATATCAAGATCCAAGTGGTTAGTAGGCTCATCGAGAAGTAAAAGATTTGGGCGTTGATAAACTATTAAAGCTAAGGCTAGACGTGACTTTTCTCCCCCAGAGAATTTTTCAATTTTCTCAAATACCTTATCCCCACTAAAGTTAAAGCCACCAAGAAAATTGCGGGCATCTTGCGGTAAAATCTGCGGATCTAGGCGCGTGAGTAATTCCATAGGGCTCGCATTAGTATCGAGTTTATCTACCACATACTGGTTAAAATAACCCATTTGCACTAATTCATTAATTTGAATGGTGCCTACGCCATCAAGCGGAGTAAGCTCACCTGCAAAGGCTTTAATTAGCGTCGACTTACCAGCCCCATTTAAGCCCAGTAAACCTATGCGCGTACCAGGAGTAATACTAAAGTTTACTTCTTTTAATACCGGTTGCCCAGAAATATAACCTATATTTGCCTTACGAATTGTCGCAATTACTGTAGGTAAACGCTTACTCGCTAAAAAGTTAAACTCAAAAGGGTTTTGCGTTACAACTGGATCAATAATTTCCAGTTTTTCCAAATAACGAATGCGCGATTGAGCTTGACTTGCCTTGCGGGCTTTATATCTAAAACGCTCAATAAACTCTTGCACTTTTTTAATGTGCTTTTGTTGGTTGAGATATTGTTTTTGTTGAATTTCTCGGTTTAAGGCTCTTTGTTTAATAAACTCCGAGTAGTTACCCGTATAGGCAGTTATAGTTTGCTGTTCAATATAAAGAACATGATCAGCCAAATTATCCATAAACTCTTGGTCATGGGAAATAAAAACTATAGTGCCTTGATAGCGTTTACTTAAATAGTCTTCGAGCCAATAAACGGCATCTATATCCAAGTGGTTAGTCGGTTCATCAAGCAAGAGCAGATCACTGGCAACTAATAAAGCACGAGCAAGGTTTAAGCGAATTCGCCATCCCCCAGATAATTGGTTAACGGCCTGCTGTTGTTGCTCTTGACTAAAGCCTAAACCATCAAGAATTACAGCCGCTCGTGAACGTATAGTCCAGGCATCTATTTCATCGAGTTTGGCATTAGCTTGGGCAATAAGCTCATGATCATTATTCGCTAGAGCTTGGTTAAGTTGCTCTTGCCAGTGCTTATAAGCAAAATCCCCCTCAATCACATATTCAAGAGCCTGTTGCTCGGTATTAGGTACTTCTTGCTCTACCCAAGCTATGCGCACAGGAGCTATTTCTAAGCTATTGCCAAATTGCATTTTACGCTCTTGGGCATCGAGCTTAAAAGTATTCATAAGGGTGGTTTTTCCTGTGCCATTTGCTCCACACAGAGCCACTTTGGTGCCAGGGTTAATAGTAAAGTTGAGCGAGTGCAAGAGTTCGCGCTTGCCCACCCAAATATTCATATTGTCTGCTTTTATCATAATTTTTTCAGCTCAATCGCTTGCTCTAAAATTAGGGCTGATTGCTGTAAAAACTCTTGGGCATTTTCCCCAAAGAAGTTTGCCGTTTTCTCAAAGTCAGCAATGAATTTTTCTTTATCTCCAGCCTCTAAAGTTGCTACTGCCTCTTGGACTTTACCTAGATAACGTAAAAGGGCATGTTTACTTTGCGGATTATCATAAATAATATCGGCATAAAGATCTGGATTTTGGGCAAAAAGACGCCCAATCATAATTAACTCTAAGCCGTAAATTGGTGAAGATAGTTGGATTAACTCTTCGAGAGTATAACCTTCGCTCGCAGTAAATGCCCCTTGTAAATAGGTATTAAAGTGACGTACTGCCTGCATATGCGTCATTATCTGGTCATGTTTGCTTGCACTAGTTTCCACAATTCTTGCTCCCAGGATTTGAAATAATTCTAAATAAGGAGCAAAAAACCCATGCTGGCGTCCAGGACAAGTAACGATTAGTTGATTTTCCAAACTTGGCGTGGCGATCCCAAACATAGGGTGCATGCCTAAAACTGGTCCAGAATGATGCTCGAGCATTGCTTCTAAGGCAGGAGTTTTAATTGAAGTTAAATCACAAATGCCCGCTTGCGGTTTAATCCACTGACTATAATGGGCAATTAACTCCGGAGTTTGGTGAATAGGTACCGAAAAGATCACTAAATCGGCTTGAGGTAATAATTCTGGTGCCTGCTCTTGATTGTGTAAATCTAGAGAAAAGGTGAATTTTGTGGTTTCGGTTGCCGAAAAAATTTGCATAAAAATTGAGCCTAAGCCCCCATTTCCCCCAATTACACAAACAACTTTATCTTTTAAAGCGGTAAAAGATTGCAACTTACGTACTTGAGCTAGCTCAATAATTCTTTGCACTTCTTCTTGCATACTCGCAATTTTGCTTTTTAAAAAGCCAACGAGCTGCAGTTCTTCTTCATTTAATAATTGATTGCTCATAATTTTTTAGTTAACCATAAATTTTTCTCTTTATTTTACCATTTAATGACAAAAAAAGAGCTACGGAATTACCGTAGCTCTTAAGCTTGAGAACTTTAAATTAAAACCTAGAAGAAATCTAGACTAAAACTTAAAATATATGAATGCAAAAATTAAGAATATACCTATATATTATACTAAAAAGGATTAAATTGCTTAACTATTTGCAAACTATTTTTATTTCCTGCGATATTTCAAGGAGTTTCGGGAATAATAACCCCAGATGTTTTAAGGGTACTAATCCTCTTTTACCCATTTATCGGTCAGACGCGGTTCACGCTGTTTAGTTTTAACCCTTTGTCCCAGAGGCGGTAAACTATTTGGTTCTGGAGTAATATAACCAAAACCAGGAAGTTTAAAGCTATAAAGATCAACCCAGTTAATGTAAACCTGAGAAAGATAACGAATTGCCTCTTTAGAACGAATTACATCATCTTCTTGGTTGCGATTAAAAATATAGGTTTTACTTTCTACTGGGTCAGTTGGGTTTTGTCGGCGGTATAAAAAGTGAATACCTGTTAGCTCGCGCTCTTTAATATAGGCTTGAATTTCACTTTCAAGGTCATCAACTTGCGCTTGTACTTGGCGTTCATATTTATACTTACCTTTAATATTGGCATATTTAGCAAAACGCTCTTTTTCCTCGGCATCAGCTTTAGCAGCCTGCTCTTCTTGATAATGCTGTTGCTCAGCCGTAGCAGCGGTCAAGTCTAAGTCATCATTTAGTTTGTTGGCAGCTTTGGCAGTTGCCTCGGTTTGCTCGGCAAGGTTTTCTAGCTCTTGTAACTTGGTAGCGTTTTCGGTAAGTTTTTCGAGCTTTTTAATGCAATAGTAAAGACGACGCATGCGTTGTTCAGATGGACGGGTTAAAATCATTGGCTCATAAGGATGCGGTAAGCTCTCTTGTAAGCGTGATATTAAAGTCCGAATTACCGTTACTATAGCAAACTCTAAATCCTCGAGTTTAGCTATTCCTACTTTATAACTTAAACCAGGCGACAGTTTATAGTTTAAGCCCGTAGGTAAATAGTTTAACTCTTGGTGCCAGAGATTAGCATAGTTGGTTACGCCCAGATACAGAGGTGCGAGATGCTCGACGTAACGGAACTTATTATGCAGAGCACAAGCAACATAATATTCATTATTTTGGGCTTGCACTATTTGACGAATTAAGCTCCAACTTGTTACTTGCGGGAAGTAAACGCCTAATTCCTCATCAAACGGCAAATTGTGCTCTTGAGCATAAAGATAGTTCTTTTCTCGCGTCGCTTGGTCAACGGGTTGATAAATACTGCGATCTTGTAAACTAAAAACACGAACCGTATAGTGGTTAAAGGCATTGGCAGTTAGTAAACGCTCATCTAAACCTATAGCATGATTGAACCAAGCAAAAACTTCTTGGCTAATCTCTATATTAGTTGCCAGCTCAGGATGTTGATCCGCAATAGTTTGCAATAAAGCTTGCGCTTTTTCTTGCTCCGAATGCCCTGCAAGATTGTCTGTTTCAGTATTTTTTACCAGCTGATGAACAAGTTGCCCTTGGGCTGTATCATGCCAAGTGGCTGGATTACCCCAAGTAACAGTTACTGGTCCATTATTAGCAAAAGAGTATTTAACTTTTTGTTGCTTAAAGTCATCGAGAATTGGCGTACAAAAGTTAAAGCCATAGTTACGACACATGTGCTGTAAGCGCATGCCAATGTTTTCGAGCTCAGGAGTTATTTTATTCTTGTCGATGCCGTAATAGGTAAGTAAATCATCTATATCTAGATTGATATTGAGCACTACATCTGCTTTTACCACTTCAGGTAAATAGTTAAAGTTAGTAAAAACATTACGACGACATTCGGTTCCTGAAATAGGAACATAATCGCGTGATGGGTCAACAAGAATTGCCTCGAGATTTAAATGGTATTTATAGTTTTCTGCATCTTGAGGTTCAGAGGTATAGACATACTCAGGGCGATACTTAAGTTGACCTAAATAAAAATCTACTACTTTTGCCCACTCAAACCAACCATTGGGATAAGAAGGAATATTATCTTCGCGCAGATTAAAAACAAAAACATTATCATAGGCAGAAGTTGCTCGTTTTACCCAAGAAGTTCGCACTTCGCGCGTTGGTTGCACGGGGATTGATGAATCCCAGAAAAGTTTTTCATCACGTTTTTCATCTGAGCAAACAAAAATATAAAGCAGATCACACTCAATGCGAGCTCGATCTATCATGTATAAATGCCCTTGATGCAGGGGATAAAATTTACCAAAAATAACCCCAACTTTAGGTTTACGGTTGTATTCATCCTCTGATTTTAGATTACTATAGAGCTCATCAAGCGTAGGTAAAGGCGTCGCATTAAGAGTTTTTATAATATACACCTGATTCTCTATATCAAGTGGTTCATAAGAACGACGATGTTCGTGCACTTGCTCGTAAGCAGCATCGGCAGATTCTTCATAGGCTAATTTAAGATCCTCAAGTTGGGACTCGGTAATTAGCTCGGCAAATACCGGATTTATTTTCTTGGAATTGAATTTAGCTTTAGACACTGCTATCCTCTGTTAAGTATTGGTTCCATGCGTAAAGAAGAGAACTTGTGCGCTGGTTTTGCACAAAATTATTTTCGTAATAATAAGCGCTAGGCGCAAAAATTTCTAACTTCTCTTTTGCACGAGTAATAGCTGTATATAGGATATTACGGGAAATTGAGAAATCAGTTAATTTAAGAGGAAGAACTATGCACGTATGGTCAAACTCATCCCCCTGAGATTTGTGAATGGTGGTAAAAAAGCCTTTTTCGTACTGTTGCACAAAGGCCAAAGGTACGCGTTTATACTCTTGTTCTTCTTTTTGATCAAAGTAAACATAGTCAACGCCATTGCTTTGTTTTACTACCAAGCCTAGATCCCCATTGGCAATGTTTAAATCAAGTTGATTTTTACTAATTACAATAGGGAAAAAGGTGTTACTAGCAAAATAATCGTTACTGTGCATCAGATTATTGAGCGTATCCACCCCCAGTTCTCCCTCTCTAACTGGAGAAAGAAAACGATTGTTTTTTATAATCGCAAAGGCTTGCCCTAAAACTTCAGGCGTTACTTCTTGCTCGCCTAGTTCGAGCAACGGAGAAAATGCTTGTAAAGCCTTGCGTAAAATCATATTTTGCACAAAAGTAGCATATTCACCCGCTTGCATTACCCGTGCATCACCACTATAGCTTGCCATTTTTTCCCGAAAATCAGGAGTTATATTTAAGCCTTGCAGAGCAAACAAGTCACTTGGGGCAAGAGCCTGCTCTAAATACATACGTTCGAGACGTGGATACTTGCTGAGTAAAGCAAAGAAGTTATCGCTTTTTGCTCCCCCGAGTTTAATTAGCGGTTTATACTGAGCAAAAATATCTCCCCAACGGGCAAACATTTGTTCGTAAGCATAAAATACCACATCCGCTTGCTCACGTCTTTGTTTTAATTGCTCTTGAATAAAAAGCAGATGCTCGCCTTGAGACTGACGATTAATAAACTCAGCATAGGCTGCAATTAAACTCGTCGCCTTATAACGAAAAGAACGATTGAGCTCGTGAATTAAATCGCTAATTTGGGGTTGGCTCACTTGCTTTTGCTCGAGAGCTTGCCCATAGGTTTTAGCATAGGCAAGAGCTCCTTGCACTTGCTGGGAGTAAGCACGTAAACCTGAAGCATTACCTTGCCAGAGAGCGAGCTGATGAGAAATAGTCTCTAAAACATTGCCCTCTCCGATAGCAGGAAGCTGGTTTTTATCTCCGAGTAAAATAAGTTTTGTTGTCGGAGCTATAGCCTCAAGTAAACTGGTAAAGAGATGGAGATTTATCATCCCCACTTCATCACAAATTACTAGATCTGCTCTTAAATAGCTTTCTTTGCCTGCTGGAGTTTGCGGACTTATCCCTAAAGCTCGGTGTAACGTAGCATTTGCGGCATTTTTACCCGTTTGAAAAATGGCCTCGAGCCATTTTTGCCAAAAAATGGCATTAGTGCCAGGAAATATTTCCTGTAAACGCGTGAGTAAATGGGCGATCTTTGCCTCTTGGCTTTGCAATTTAGCAAAGCTGTGGTTAATACTTTCGCCAAGGTGGGCAGCAGCCTTACCTGTAGGGGCAAGTAAAAGCATTTGCAGCTGACTAAAATCTGGTTCGCTTTGGGATAATAAACGCAAGCCCAGAGCATAAAAAGCCATCTTCCGTGCCGTGGTAGTTTTACCTGTTCCAGGACCACCGATTAACACACTCAAAGGCTGAGTTGCAGCCACTAGACTACTTGAGTCTTGGTTAGTCAGTTCATAGCCCTCGCGTTGTTCAGGTAAAAAGAACTCAGCCATGGCAGCTAAGAGCTCTTCTTGCGCTTGCGCATAACTCAAATTAGCTTTTTGAGCGAGTTTATGTAAAATACTGCAGCTTTCTTTTTCTTCGCGTCCCATATAAAAACGACGAATAAAAAAGTCGAGAATTTTACTTTCTTTAACATAAGGCTGAGCCAAGCTAATTAAACTAGGTTCGCCCTCTTGGAAAACAAAGTAATTTAAGCCCTGTCCTTGTTTTAAGCGCTCATTACTAGCAAAAACATGACAATACTGGGCTTGATGGGGAAGTTGTTGCCAAAAATCATGCTCTTGCCATAAACGTCCTGCGTAAGGAATTAACGCCATGTGTAAGCTAAGATTTTGCAAGAAAAAGCCCACAAAAGTATCTTGTCCGCTGGTAGGGAATAACAGCCCTAACTCTTCATCGAGCGAGGTAATTACCTGAGCATATAATTCTTCGGGCTCTGGGATATACCAGATTTTTGCATCAGCTAATACTGGGGCTAGGTCTTGGTTCTGACTAACTAAAGTAGCATAGTTAGCAAAAATGCGAAGCCAAACGTAATTAGCTAGCTTATACGCAAAAGCTAAAACTTCAGGTTGCCCTTGGTATCTTTGGGCAAGAATATTGTCGGCAACTGGTTCTTGTAGCAGAGCAAAAATCTTATTTTTATCTTGCGTTTGCAGATAAATTTGCTCTAAGTAGTTAGCCACAAGAAATTGTAACTCTTCTACATCTACAGCAAAGGCATTAGTTTGACAAGCGTAAGAGACCTTAGTGCCAAGACGAACTTTTTTAAAAGAACGTGCTAGTTCTCCGCCTCGCTCAAAAGTATACTTTTGCACAAAACAACCAAGGAGTTGGGCAAGATGATGATATTTTTGCCATAACTCAACTACTTGGAATAAAAAATCTGTCGAAATTGCCGTATTAGCATTAATATGCTGGTTTTTTAATAAGGCAAAAAGAAAAGCCAAAAAGAAAGTTTCTTGATCACTCAGATTTTTCTCTTCACTAAAATACTTACCCCCGAGGTCAATAACAGTCAATAGGGCATTAAAGTACATAGGCTCGAGTTGGCGTTGTAAGTAAGCCCTACGAGCTTCAAGATATAACACTTGGGTTAAAGGTTTATTTTCTTGTTGGAGGGTATAAAAAATCTGATCCATAAATTTTTAGCTAAAATACATTTATGTATCATATTATAATGGAAATTAACAGAAAAAGAAGCATTTAACCTAGATCAGGCTTGCTGAATGAGGCAAAAGGCAAAGTAACTTGACCTACGAGAAACCGATAAAACAAGCACAAAGAAAAATTTTTAGTTAAATAAAGCAAGCTTTATTACCATGAACAGATTTTTAGGGTATAATATAGAGTATAAGATTTTTGCTTAATTGTTTTTTTAATAAAGCATTAATCGGTTAACTATAAAAAAGTCTCAACTTATTGAGAGTTTGAATGTATTATTAATTAAGAATATAGTGAGAAACGAATATGAATGATAAAAAATTACATGTACCGCAATTAAGATTTCCAGAATATAACGATTCTTGGGAAACAAAAACTTTAAAGCAATTGTGTAAATGGAGTAAAGGTTCTGATTTAAAGAAAGATAAATTCAATACTGAAGGTAAAGGTAACTTAGCGATTCACTATGGAGATCTTTTTAATATCCATAAAGGTTTTATTTCCGAAAAGCAAATCCAAACTTTTACAGAATATGATGAAGGAACTGTAATACCTAAGAATTCTTTACTGTTTCCTGATTCTGATGTAACTCCTTTAGGCTTAGCAACAGCTAGTGCTATTGTTGCAGAAAATGTAAGAGCTTCAGGTGGAGTTATCATAGGGGCGGTTAAAGAAGATTACGACGCACCTTTCTTATCTTATCAACTAAATGCAAAAAAAGAATCTTTTTACCCTTACATTACAGGTACAACCGTTAGACATATAAGTGTTTCTGGTTTAAACTTTATTAAAGTTAATCTACCTTCATTAGAAGAACAACAAAAAATAGGTAACTTCTTTAAAGATATCGACTATTCTATTGCTCAATTAAAACTTAAGCATGAGAGTCTCCAAAAACTTCAAAAATTCTTAGTAAGAAATCTATTCCCTGTAGGATCAAATATACCTGACTTGAGATTTAAAGAGTTTAGTAAACCTTGGAACACCTATACTTTTTCTTCACTATTTAATCTAAAAATTAGTACTAATTCTTTATCTAGAGATAATTTAACAGAAGAGCAAACAGCTGTTAAAAACATTCACTATGGTGATATTTTATTGAAGTATAATTTTACCCTTGATGCACAGCAAAGAGATATTCCTTACATTGTAAATGCAGATCCTACTAAATATGAAAAGACTCTTCTTCAAGATAGAGATGTAGTGTTTGCTGATACAGCAGAAGACTTCTCTGTAGCTAAATGTATTGAGATAGAAAATACAAATGGAGTTAACATAGTTGCGGGCCAACATACTTATGCAGGAAGACCGTTAGTAGAAACTTATCCTGGGTTTTTAGGCTTTGTTTTAAACTCTCCTTCCTTTAGAAATGGTATCCACCCGTATTTTCAAGGAATAAAGGTTTACTCCATTACTAAATCTAATCTAAATCTGAGTTCGGTTCAACTACCTGAAGATTTAGAAGAACAAAAGAAAATTGTAAATTTACTACAGCTATTTAAAGATATAAACATTAGATTAGATAAACAAATTAAGTATATGCAAGAGTTTAAGCAAGCTATGGTACAGCGTATGTTTATTTAACTAAAAAAAATAGTCCTCTGAACATTTTGTTCAGAGGACTTATTCGTTTTTGTGATAGTTCTATTCTGGTTTTCTTGCCTTACGATGACTCTTTTTATATCGAATCCGCGTAACACGTAAAGCACGTGCTGAGCTATTAAAGCCTGTAGCAAAAAGAAAACTAAAAATCGAACCCACAAACATAAAGGTTGCCATTACTATTGGACCAGCTGTACCATTTGGAGCAACTTGGACATAAAGCCAAGAAGTAACTATCCCCGAACTATACTGTAAAAAGCCGAGCATAGCAGCTGCCGAACCAGCAACTTGAGGAACAGGATCTAGAGCTAAGGCTGTGCCTGTAGCAGGAATGAGTCCGTTCATAGCAAAGAAAATAATACAAGGTAAAATCACTCCCCAGATGCCCAACCAACCAAAATAAGCGTTGAACATATACCAAGTTGAGGCTAATAGTACCACAATAGTTGCTAGAGTAAGAATGCGACTAACAGGATACTTAGCCACAAATTTACGGTTAAGGAGAGAAAAAACTATTACCCCAATATTATTTATCGCAAATATTAAACCATAGTCTTCGCTAGGTAAACCAAAATAACTAATGTATAACCAAGACGAACCTGTAACAAAAGCGTAAATACCTATGTAGTAAAAGAAAATACTGAGGCAAAAACGCATAAAGTCCCAGTTGCGTAATAAAAAGCCATAGTTTTTTATTACCTGAGAAAAGCGAGCATTGTGCACATACTCAACTGGACGTGTCTCTGGAAAAATAATTACACACAGGGTAATAAATAAACTGAAAAAAGTTTGAATATAAAAAATTACTCGCCAAGAATAAAATTTTAATACCCAAGCCCCAATTAATGGACCTAATAAAGGAGCTGCCGCCATTAAAAAGATAAGTAAGGACATTACCTTGGCTGCATCAGTTTTATTGTATACATCACGTACTATTGCCCGAGCTAACATAGGACCTGTACAAGCCCCAAAAGCTTGCACTAAACGCCAAAGGATCATCTCCTCGAGCGAAGTCGAAAGGGAACAACCGTAAGAACCTATAGTGTAAAGAGCCATACCTATTAAAAGAGGAATTTTACGCCCAATGCGATCGGCAATAGGTCCCCAAATAAGTTGCCCACAAGCAAAGCCAATTAAAAACGCAGTAAGAGTATACTCTATATCAGCATGAAACTCGGCTTGCATTTGCGGAAATGCCGAAAGATACATGTCCGTTGATAAAGAGGTAAACCACATGAACATGCCGAGGATCCCTATCATCCAAAAACGTAGATAAGGGATTTTAATGGCTTTAAAACTAAAAGTTATTCCAGGTGGAGTTACCGTACTTGTAGCCCCAGGAAGGTTAGGTATTACCCCTTCACGCTCGTATAAGCCTTGCCCGAGAATGGTAATAGCTGTTGCCGAATCTGGATGGGCAGTAGCTTGCTGTTGCTCTTCGAGCTTGGTTATAATTTTTTGATGATCTAAATTATCATCGACGGGCAAATTTTCTTGCCCATAACTTGAGTCTTTTTCTTCTTGGAGCATAAAAAAACTAAACTGTAAATAGGTGGTTATATTTTACTCTTTTTTGTTGAGTTTGCACAAGAGAAAAAAATTAGCAAGAAAAGGCAAAGTGTAATAAAATGAATAGTTGTGCATTGCACTAACTTATAATTTTTTTATTATTGGAGCATACTGTGTCTAATTCAAATACTTTCGTTGTAGTAGGTACACAATTTGGGGATGAAGGTAAGGGTAAAATTATTGATGTTTTATCTCCTACCGCAGATTACATTGTTCGTTTCCAAGGCGGAAATAATGCAGGTCATACTGTAATTGTTGGACAAGAAAAATTCATCTTACACTTACTACCGTCAGGTATTATCAACAGTAAAGGGAAATGTGTAATTGGGGCTGGTTTAGTAGTAGATTTAAAAGTACTATTAAAAGAAATTGATGCCTTAGAAAAGCGTGGTAAAAACCTAGATAATTTATATTTAGATGAACGCGCTCACATTATTTTCCCTTATCACATTGCCGTAGATAAAGCAAAAGAAGAGTCATTAGGGGTTAATAAAATCGGTACTACGCAACGTGGTATTGGTCCTTGTTATAATGACAAGATTTCTCGTAATGGGATTCGTATTGGTGATCTACTAGATCCAGAACGTTTTGCTGACAAACTCGCATGGAACATTAAAGAAAAAAATGACATGCTCGAACGTTACGGTTGGCCAGAACGTTTTGAATTTGATGCTCTGTATAATGAGTATATGGAACTAGCTAAATTAATTACGCCTCGTATTATTGACGGGGTAGCTGAAATTAATGAAGCTGTTGCTGCGGGTAAAAAAGTTTTATTCGAAGGTGCGCAAGCAATTATGCTTGATATAGATTTTGGTACCTATCCATATGTAACTTCATCTTCACCTACTGCAGGTGGGGTTTGTGTTGGAACTGGGGTAGCACCAAATAAACTAAACCGCATTGTCGGGGTAATGAAAGCTTATACTACGCGTGTAGGTGAAGGTCCATTCCCAACTGAACTAGAAAACGAACTTGGAGAACAAATTCGTCAAACTGGTGGGGAGTTTGGGGCAACTACAGGCCGTCCACGTCGTACAGGTTGGTTAGACCTAGTAATGGGCAAATATGCTGTTCTTATTGACGGTTTAACTGATATAGTTTTAACTAAAATCGACGTACTTACAGGCTTAGAAACTATTAAAGTTGCTGTAGGTTACAAAATTGATGGTCATGTATACAACACTTACCCTGGTAATCTGCGTAAGTCAAAACCAGTAGAAGTTATCTATGAAGAACTTCCAGGTTGGAGCGAAGATATTAGTAAAATCAAAGACTACCAAGACTTACCGCTAAACTGCCGTAAATACATCGAATTTATTGAAAAAACGCTGGGCGTTAACATTTCTATGATCTCTGTAGGTCCAGAAAGAACGCAAAACATTTACCGCGCAGATTTCTAATTTACCCTCAAGCCCTAAAACTGTGTGGTTTTAGGGCCCTTTTTAAGTAAAATATTTTTGCCTATGACATATTCAAGTTTTGATCCGCAAAGTGCGACAAATTTTTACGATTATCCGCTTTGCTCACGCTATGCTAGTGAAAAAATGAAACACATTTTTTCTCCGAACTTTAAGTTCTCAACTTGGCGTAAACTTTGGGTAATCCTTGCCGAATCTGAAAAAGAATTAGGTCTGGATTTTATTAGCGAAGAACAAATTCAACAACTTAGAGACAATATCTATAATATAGATTTTGCTAAAGCTCACCAGTATGAAATTGAATTAAAACATGATGTAATGGCACATGTGCATGCTTATGGCGACGTAGCTCCAGAAGCAAGAAAAATTATTCACCTTGGCGTTACTTCGGCTTATGTGGGTGATAATACCGATTTAATTCAAATGCGCGAAGGCTTACTGCTGGTTAAACAACGTCTGGTAACTTTAATTGCTACTTTAGCAAAATTTGCTCAAGAGCATAAAGACTTACCTACTTTAGGCTATACTCACTTCCAAGCAGCTCAACTTACTACTGTAGGTAAACGTGCGACTCTGTGGTTAAAATCTTTTATGTTCGATTTAGAACAAATTGAACACTGCCTCGAGCATTTAGAGTTCCGTGGTGTAAAAGGTACTACAGGTACAGCAGCTTCGTTTAAAGAACTATTTGGTAATGACTATAGTAAAGTTGTAGCTCTCGACCAAATGGTTACAGAAAAAGCTGGCTTTAAACGTCGTCAAGAAGTTTCAGGGCAAACTTACGACCGTAAACAAGATACTTTTGTGTTACAAGTACTAGCTGGGTTTGCGAGTTCGGCACACAAGTTTACTAATGACTTCCGTTTACTGCAACATTTAAAAGAACTCGAAGAACCATTTGGTAAAAAACAAATTGGCTCTTCAGCTATGGCTTACAAGCGTAACCCTATGCGTTGTGAACGTATTTCAGCCTTAGCAAAATTTGTTCTGAGCCTAGAAATGAACGGTCATCTAGTGCATGCTACGCAATGGTTTGAGCGTACTTTAGATGATTCGGCAAATAAACGCCTCTCTTACCCACAAGCATTTTTAGCGGTAGACGCTATTTTACTTGTACTACAAAACATTGCCGAAGGCATTGTTGTTTATGAAAAAATGATTACGCGTAATGTAATGCGTGAACTGCCATTTATGGCTACCGAAGACATTATTATGGATTGCGTAAAAAAAGGCATGGATCGCCAAGAAGTGCATGAAGTAATTCGTGAGCTATCAATGGAACAAGCTCGTCTGGTAAAACAAGAAGGACAAGAAAATCGCTTAATTGAGGCAATTATTGCTGATGGTCGCTTACCTATTTCGGCAAGTGAAATTAAAGATCTACTCAATCCAAGCAACTATATTGGCTTTGCTCCACAACAAGTAGATGACTACTTAACTAATGTAATTCAACCTATGCTGGCTCGTAACCAAGAATTTATTCTTGGCGAACAAGTTGAGTTTACGGTTTAAAGCATAAACTGCAGTTAATTACATTAAACGGGCTGTTATTTATTTAAATTAAATTAATTGAACCCAAG
>NZ_NRJH01000058.1 GCF_003585925.1 Psittacicella melopsittaci | reverse complement strand
ACATTATTTAACTTAAAGTATTGATTATTAGGTTATATACAAGCGGTTCAAAATTATATCAATAATTAAGACCTATCTAAAAATTTCTCTAAATTAATAGTATTATAACCTATTTAGCTGATTTTGTTAATATAAACTTTTTAATATAGAATAAAAGCACCTGAGTTATACCCAGGTGCTTTTACTTTACAAAGATTACTATTATTTTTTAGAAGTGAAACCTTTGAAACGGTTTTTGAACGCTTCAACACGACCACCAGTGTCAACGATACGTTGTTTACCAGTATAGAACGGGTGGCATTTACCACAAACATCTAAGTTTAATGGTTTGTTTACAGTTGTGTGAATTGTGTATTTTTCACCGCAAGAACATGTTGCAGCTACTTCATAATAATTAGGGTGAATACCTTGTTTCATAATAAACCTTTAGAATAATTATGCATATCGCTATATGAAATTCTTTGCTTTCAAACACCATATGCAGGGTTTAAATTAAAAAAGTAATAAACTTCAGGATTAGAAAAAATCTTAAACCAAAATCTTATCTAACATAAAGTTTTTACTGGATCAAAGCCTGATTTATTTCAGGCACGGGGGTATTATACACTAAAAAGAAAATAAATGCAAGAGGGAGGCATTTTTATATCTCCGTAAAAAGAGCGTTGGTTTGTGATAAAATATGAGAGATAAAAAATGTAGATATTTTCGATTTTAAATAAATTAGTGAGATTTCATGAAGCGTAAATATTTTGGCACAGATGGTGTGCGTGGAAAAGTTGGTGAAAAAATTACTCCTGAATTTGCGTTAAAATTAGGTTGGGCAGCAGGAAAAGTTTTAGCTTCTCATAACCAAAATAGCCGTGTTCTTATAGGTAAAGATACGCGAATTAGTTGCTATATGTTAGAATCAGCTCTTGAAGCTGGTTTTGCAGCAGCTGGAGTAGCTTCATTTTTAACAGGACCTATGCCAACCCCAGCTATTTCCTATCTGACAAGAACTTTTAGAATGGACGCTGGAGTAGTTATTTCTGCTTCTCATAACCCTTATTATGATAACGGCATTAAGTTTTTCAACTCTGATGGAACAAAACTTCCAGATGAAGTTGAACTTGAGATTGAAAAATATTTAGAACTACCTTTAGAGTGTGTAGATAATGTTTCTTTAGGGCGTGCAAAACGTGTTGTAGATGCCGTAGGACGTTATATTGAGTTTTGTAAGGCAAGTTTTTCTACTCGCTTTACGCTAAAAGGTTTAAAAGTGGTAGTAGACTGTGCAAACGGGGCAACCTACCATATAGCTCCTTCTGTGTTCCAAGAGTTAGGAGCAGAAGTTATTGCTATAGCTAATCAGCCAAACGGGATTAACATTAACGAAAACTGTGGTTCTACCCATTTAAATACTTTAATCAACAAAGTATTAGACACTAAAGCGGATTTAGGTATTGCCTTTGATGGTGACGGTGACCGTGTAATGATGGTTACTTCGGAAGGACAAGTAGTTGACGGTGACCAAATTCTTTATATTCTTGCAGCCTATGAGCACGCAACCAATAAACTGGCAGGCAAGGGTGTAGTTGGTACTCTAATGTCAAACAATGGCTTATTAACAGCTCTAGATAAACTAAATATTCCATTTGTTCGCTCTGCTGTAGGCGACCGTTATGTATTACAAAAACTTTTAGATAATGGTTGGTACCTTGGAGGAGAAAACTCAGGGCACATTATTCATTTAAATAAAAACCAAACTGGAGATGGTATTATTGCTGCTCTGGCTGTTTTACGCTCTTTAACTTATTTCAATAAGTCTTTAGGGCAAATGGTTGCACAAGTACCTTTATTCCCACAAATTCTTATTAATGTGCGCATTGATGAGCTGGAAAATAATGTTGTGCAAAAGGATTCAGTGCAACAATTAATTAAAGCGATTGAAGAGAGCATAGCTCCAGAAGGGCGAGTTCTTTTACGTGTTTCAGGTACCGAGCCGATTATTCGTGTAATGGTAGAGCACCCAGAAGAAACTATTGCTCGTCAAGCATGTGAAGAATTAGTTGAAGAAATTAAAAAGTATAAAAAATAATCTATGAATGATTGGTTAACTAAATCTAAATGGGGCAGACGTTTAATGATCCTTTTACCTCTTTTAATTGTAATCGGGGTAGTAATTTCTATTTATCGTTCTGCAACTTTAACAAGTACTTCTGCACCAAGGGATGTGCTGGTGTCATTAAATGAACCAGCTTTTCCAAATGATTCAGAGTTAAAAGCAATTAACTATAATTCATTTAAAGACGCTCAAACTACAGCTTACTATATTCCAACTAAGGCAATTGAAGATAGGTTAATTTCAGTATGTAATACACAAAGAGCAGGTGCTTCTCTTACGGCATTGCAAAACTTAACTTGTTTACATTATGCTGGAGCTTTACTCCAAGCTGACTACTGGGGGTTACAAAGTTCTGATATTTTAAGCTTAGCTAAAGAACGTATGGCCGCTCTTTTTAGCTCGCAAGGAGAAAACTTAAGAGCAAGAGTTATAAGTAATTATAAAACAACAGGTTTTTCCCTTGTAAATTTAAGAAATCCTGACTTTTATACCACTATAAGTACACAAGAATTAACTGACATCTCTCTGTTATGTGGTGTGTATGTTAAAAATCAAAAGCAACCTGATTTCTTTAGTTCAACTTATGAAAGCGATAAAGCTCAATTAATTGCAACATATGAAGCATGTGGCCTAATTAGTTACTTTTACGCTAATAACAATTAACTAAAAAAAAGAGTGTTGTGAGAACACTCTTTTTTTCATTTTTGAGGATTTTACTATGCGGCGTAAAGACACAGATTTTGTACCTATTAAAAGTATTCCCAAAGATATAATTAATACTTATATAGTCTATGACTATGAGACCTATGGTTTAGATGTTCGTAAAGCGGGGATTGCTCAACTTGCAGCCGTAAAATTAGATTCTTCTTTAAACTATATTGAAGAAAATGATTTTAACTACGAAGTAGATATTTATAAAGACCAACTTATTTCCCCTATAGCCTCGATTAAAACAGGTTTCAAAATAACCCCTATTGTTGATTATCAGGGCAATATTTTAGATTGGGATCTTGTTGGTCGCGTTAGAGGGAGAGCTAAACTAAGTGAACCTCTATTAGCCTATGCTTGGAATGAATATCTTAAGGAAAATAAAAATACTTGTATTTTAGGTTACAACAACTTTAATTTTGATGACAAAGTAACCTCGAATTTATTTTTCCGTAATTTTATAAACCCGTATCAGTGGTTTTATGAAAATGGCAATACTAGAGTAGATCTCTACCCTATAGCTGTAGCATTTGCTAACCTTTGTCCTAAAGCAATTAATTGGCCTATTGACCAAACTACAGGCAATATTTCCTTTAAGTTAGAAGAAATTACTAAGGCAAATAAGTTTTCTCATCTTAATGCCCATGATGCCATGTCAGATGTAAAAGCTTGTGTGCAACTTCTTCATGCTTTTAATGCTCCACGTCTTGATAATAGTTTATTTAGTCCAGAAGAACTGCAAAGTTTATATAATATAAACTTTAGTCCCAAAGCTTGCCTTAAATATCTGCTTAATTTTAGATTAAGAGATACGGTTACTAAATATCTCGAAGGCAAATATAAAAATTCATTTGTTTATTTTGATGTAAATGCCCGTAAAAGAGACACTTTACATTTAACGCCTGTTTTTTGTTTAAATAATCTCGTTGACAAAGCTATTGAACGCGAGGCTATTTTATTAGATCTTTCTATTAAGCATGAAGATTTAGTAGAGTTTTTTAGTTGGAATGAGCAAGAATTAGGTGATTTTCTTTCTTTAAGTCCTAGATATAGAAAGTTTAGAAGTCCTGCTTTATTTGTCGAACTAAATAAATTCCCACTTTTTGCCGAGTTAAAAGAGTGTAGTCAAAATCCGTTATTATCAGATGCAGAGTTCCTTGATAATTACAATACCAATGTAAACTATGTTCTTGATTTACCAACACAAGTAAAAATTGATCTTTTTAACCGCTTAACTCAAGTAGGAAAAAATCGCTTTAGTGGTAAAGTACCTGATCAAACTTTTTCAGATAAAGTTTATGTACCTGTGCAAGAAAGTGAAGAAGTTGTTTATAGCAATGAACAAATGCTTTATAAGCATCAAGTAAAAGACAAGCTTTTAACTTTAGATAATCAAATTAAGATTTTTCCAGATACTTTTTTAAATAAAAGCTTTAATACCATTAATAATAATCGTGAAGTCTTTCAGGGTGAGTTTGGCTTAAATTTTGATAGATTTAACTATCAACTAGCACAAATTTCTCGTGATCCTATTCTCAATAATATGTTTATTTTATTTAAAGGGAATGCTGATTTTTATAATTTAACTGCAGAGTTAAAATTCGATTATTTAAATAAAATTGAAGCAAGGTTAGAGCTTTCGCGCGAAGAATTTGACAATGGTTTAGTTGACTTACGTAGATTATATGTCGAAGATAGAGAAAAATTCCTCCAAGAGTATAATCTAAACGAAATTCAAGAAATTAACAAAAATACGCTTGCCTATTATGATTTTATAAAAAGTAAAATAGGTCAATATCGTAATGAATTGTCTAACTTAGACTATGAAAAACCTGAGCAAGAAGAAAATGCTCAAAGTACTACTGAGGAAGAAAAATAATTATGTTAGTTTCTATTTATGTTACTAAGGATAGTAAATATTTTTTATATGTTCCTTTTAACCCTAAATTTAAAACTACGCTTGATCTCTACGAAGATGTACCGCCGACAATCAAGGATAAATTTAAATCAGGTAGATTTGTTAAAACTATTGATTCGGCAAGCAAAAAATTAGTGCAAATAGAAGATTTAGAGCAATTTCATCAAACTTTAACTACAAATGGTTATTACCTGTTTAAAATTGATGAAGAGTTTGTGGAAAGACAAATTCAAAATGCTTTGCGTAAATAATTAACTAGTTCACTCTAATTTTAAATTTTTATGTATCGATTACAAAACTTAAGTTTCAAAATAGAGGAGAGGGTTCTACTCTCTCCTCTAAGTCTTGACTTTACTCCAGGAAAAGTCTATGGCTTAGTTGGGCATAATGGCTCAGGGAAGTCTACTTTATTAAAGCTTATTGCTCGTCAAGAAAAGCCTTCGAGTGGGGAAATATTCTTTGCTAATAAAGCCCTCGAAGATTTTGCAGCTAAAGAATTAGCTCAAAATATAGCTTATTTACCCCAACACTTGCCAACCGAAACCCATTTAACGGTACAAGAGTTAGTAAAAATGGGACGCTTTGCTTGGCAGGGACTATTTAGTCGTGACTCAGAAGAAGACAAAAAAATAGTAGAGCAGGCACTAGAATTAACCCATACAACAAAATTTTCTCAAGCTCTAGTGGATAATCTTTCTGGGGGAGAAAGGTCTCGTGTATGGATTGCTATGCTTCTAGCCCAACAGAGTAAATTTATTCTCCTTGATGAGCCTTTAGCTCCTTTAGATATAGCTCATCAGGTTGAAGTAATGAAGTTACTGAGATATTTGAGCCAAACTCTTGGCGTAGGTATAATTATTGTTATTCATGATATAAATCTAGCTGCCAGATTTTGCGATCAAATAATTGCTTTACATGCAGGAAATTTAATTTTTAATGGACAGGCAAAAGAGTTTATTAGCCAAGAGAACCTTAAAGCTATTTATGGTATAGATCTTACGGTAATAGATCACCCTGAAGTGGAAGATGTAAAAGTTGCATTCTATTAGGGAGAGACTATGCAAAAGATTTTTCTCATAATTTTAACTTTATTATTTTGTCAATTTTCTCAGGCGCAACGTATAGCAACCGTTGACTGGACAGTGGCAGAAACTCTTCTTGCTCTTGGTATTAATCCAGTGGGTGTAGGAGATGTAAATTCTTATAATGTTTGGGTTAAAGAACCTAAAATTAATGCGAACCTAACTGCAGATTTAGGGACAAGATTACAACCTAATCTAGAAGTAATTGCTAAGCTTGACGTAGATTTATTTATAAACTCACCTATGTATGCAAGCATTACCCCAAAGTTAGAAGAGTTTGCTCCTGTGCAATTAGTAAATTTTACTGCCGAAAATGACATTTGGGCACAGGTTTTAAGCTCAACCCATGAGATTGCTAAATTAGCTCAAGTAGAAAATACAGCTAATAACTATATAGCCACAAGTCAAAGAGAATTAGCAGATTTAAAAGAAAAGCTTGCCCTTGATAAAGGTAAAAAGATTGCCGTAGTACAATTTGCTGATAGCAAGAACTTTCGTTTATATGCGAAAAACTCTATAGTCGGGGCTGTTTTGGATCATTTAGGTTTAGAAAATGTCTATAACCAACCTGGAAATCTTTGGGGTTTTATTAATTTAACTATAGATAAACTGGCTGATTTTCCTTCAGACACTCAGTTGGTAGTAGTTAAACCTTATCCTGCAGATGTTCCAGCTAAGTTAGCTTTAAATAGCTTATGGAATTATCTTCCCCTTAAGGAAAATGTAATTATTTTACCTGAAACTTGGACTTTTGGTGGGCTACCTTCGGCAATGAGATTTGCTCGTCTGTTAGTAGAAGGGCTTAATGGGGAGTCTGGCAAATGGTAAGAAAGTTAAATATTTTTATCTTTATACTACTTGGAGCAAGCATAGCTCTAGCAAGTATATTAACTTTAAAGCAACTACCTCAAGTTGGTTTAAGCGAACTCCTAAATTCTCAAACTAATAATGTTAAAATTCTTCTTTGGCAAAACTATACTTTGCCAAGAATAGTTATGGCAATATTAGCTGGTCTGGGTTTAGCCGTAGCAACGGTAATTTTACAGCAGCTCACAAAAAATAACCTAGCTTCAGATAGTACCCTGGCAGTTAGTTCAGGTGCACAATTAGCAATTGTAATAGCGACAGTATTTTTCCCAAGTTTTTTAATTTTTGGGGTAAGCTTTATTGCCTTTGCTGGTGCTTTAGCTGCTCTAATGCTTGTTCTTCTCCTATCCATGCGAAAAAATACCAATCATATTATTGTTATTTTATCGGGGATGGTAGTTAGTTTATATCTAGGAGCTCTTTCGGCAGTATTTATTTTAATCTTCCCTGAAGAAACGCGTTCGGTAGTTATCTGGGCAGCAGGTTCATTAATTCAAGATAGTTGGTTAGATTCGCGTAATCTTTTTCTGGGCTTAACTTTACTACTTGCTTTAGTTCTTCTCTTTGCCAAATCCTTTAATATGCTTAGTTTAGATGATGCTAGTGCTAAGCGTCTTGGCGTTCCTGTTTTAAGAATCAGAATTATCGGACTGATTATTGCTGCTTTTATTGTAGGATTAATTGTGGCAAGAGTGGGAATGTTAGGTTTTATAGGCTTAATTTCTACGGCAATTGTACGAAATTTAGGGGCTAGAACATTTAAACAAGTTTTATTCTATGCAGCTGTGGTAAGTGCCCTACTTTTACTGGTTACAGATTTGCTTTTACAGTTAGTAGATTTTTACTATCAAATGCAAATTCCTACAGGAGCGGTTACTAGTATTATAGGTACACCTGTACTCCTCTATATAATGTTTACTGACAAAGCTAGAACAACTAAAGTTAGCCAAGAAAGTAAGGGACATCGCAAACAAGGGGGGATAAAAACCTATATAACCCTTATTTCTCTTTGTCTCCTAGCCTTACTTTTAAACTTGTCATTTAGAAATGATTTTTCTTATACAATTTTTGAGTTAAGAATCCCGAGAATTTTATTAGAAATCGGAGCAGCCATTATTTTAGCTATTTCAGGTTTAGTTTTACAAAGAATAAGTAATAACCCTTTAGCATCTCCTGAACTCCTTGGGATAACTTCTGGAGTTAATTTAGGCTTAATGGCAACATTACTTCTATTTTCTGGAGCTAGTCTAACGGCATTATGGTTAGGAGGGACGCTTGGAGCATTTTTTGTCTTATCAATAGTAATGCTCTTAAGTGTGAAATCTGGCTTACAACCTGAAAAGGTTTTAATGGTGGGGATAAGTATAACCGCATTATATGACGCTGCTCAGCGCATTTTTATTGCCACAAATGACTTTAGAGCTTACACTCTATTAAGTTTAACTTCGGGTACTACCTACAATGCTAGTCTTGACTCGGCATTAATTTTATTAATTGTTGCTATTGTTGCCTTTATAGTAATTTATCTTTTAAATAAAATATTTATTCTTATTTCTTTACATACTCCAATGGCAACTGAGTTAGGTTTAAATATTTTTAAAACGCGATTATTCTTTATTTTATTAGTTGCAATAATAGTAACATGTGTAACTTTAAATATTGGATCCATAATGTTTGTGGGGTTAATAGCTCCACATGCAGCTAAATTCTTAGGTTTTTATAAGCCTCGTCCGCAACTAGTTGTTAGTATTTCAATTGCTATATTATTAATGTTAGTTGCTGATTTACTGGCAAAAAATATCATATATCCGTATGAAATACCAGTAGGTTTAGTTGCTACTATTTTAGGTGGGATCTATTTTGCTTATTTAGTAAGAAAAATTTAATTGCAAAAACTAATGAAAATCATTTGCATTTAGAGTATTATTAGCATGGTTAAAACTGAAAGGTTTTAACCATGCTTTTTTAAAGAATGTGAAATATATCACTCTAAAAGTTAATTGGAATATGAAAAAGATATTAAAACTAACAGCTCTGTCTATTAGTATTGCGACTGCAGCGAATTTTGCATACGCAGACACGACAACAAATATAACCTTAGATAAAATTACAGTTTCTGGTTCAGCAAGTAAAACTGGAAGCTTAAAATTCTATTCACCAACATCGAGTACTACTTTACAAACAAGTGATGCTCAAAATATTGGTGCTAACCAATTAGATGCTTCATTAAGATATACTCCTGGTGTGCAAGCACAATTATACGGTGGTGATCTAGATGATACCTTATGGTTCAAAGTACGTGGCTTTGACGCAAGTATTTTCGTAGATGGTGCACCTGTGTATAATAGTGGCTATACTTGGTATAGTCCAGTGCTATTTGGCTATGAAACAGCTGAAGTAGCTAAAGGTGCTAACTCTGTATTATTTGGTGCGAGTGAAGCAGGTGGTGCGGTAAACCTAGTTACAAAAAGACCTCAATTACAAGAAAAAGGTCTATTACAGTTTAATGTAGGTAACAGAGGTCAACGTGGTCTAGCTTTAGATTATAACGGCAACTACAACAATACATTACTTTACCGTATTGTTGCTAGTTACGATCACCAAAAAGGTGAAACCTACCGTACTTGGGCAGAACAATACTACTTTGCTCCAAGTGTTACTTGGTTAATTGATGATAAAAGTAGTTTAACTGTATTAGCTTCAGTACAAAAATCTACTGGTGTGCCGACAACTAACTTCTATCCATTTGTTGGTACTGTAGATACATCTAGCTATGAAGTTTCACGTCGTACTAACTTAGGTAATCCTGATGCTGACTTTTTCCAACGTAAAGCTGAAAGTTTTGCGATTGAGTATAAAAGAGAGTTAGGTTTAGGTTGGGACATTAGTGCTAAGTACAGCTACTTACAATCTAAACGTGATCAACTTGCAAGTTACTATAGCTGGTTAGATTCAGGTACTAATTACTATCGTGGCTACCTCTACAATGATACTACTCAACGTAATCACAACGTTGATGTGCATGTAACGAATGTTGCAAAAGTGGGGGGGGGTACAAATACTTTAGCCTTAGGCGCACAGTATAACTATGTTAAAGTAACAGGTGTATATGGATTTGGTACTTACAGCGGTACTTATGATTTATTAGCACCAACTTATACAAGTGCTCCAACTGGTTATGCAAACCAAAATCCATACCTAGTAAATCAACATCAATCAAGTTTATATCTCCAAGATACATATGATTGGAATAACTTTATTTTTGATTTAGGTTTAAGATACGACAAAGTTTCAAGCCAATCTTATACCCTAGGTGCAAATGGTGCGTACGAAACAAATCGTACTACTTATAGTGCTGGTGTAATGTATAACTTTGACTTTGGTGTAAGTCCATTTATTCATTACTCTACATCATTTAAACCAGTTGCTGGTTCAGACGGTCAAACAGCATATAAACCAATTACGGCAACTCAGCTAGAATATGGTATTAAATATGTACCAGAAGCAATTGATGCAAGATTTACTCTAACGTTATTCAACATTCAAGAAGATAACAGTTTAGTGCAAACAGCAACTATTGCTCAACAACTAGCTAAAAATACATCTAAAGGTGTTGAGTTAAGTGCAGATATTAATCTAACGAAAAACTTCAATGCATTATTAAGCTACACCTATATGGATGCTAAGACTAGAAATGGTACAGCTTTAGTAAGAACACCATTAACAGCATTTAACCAAGCTACAGCACGCTTTACTTATAGCTTAGATTCTATTCCATTAACTTTAGGTGCTGGAGCAAGATACTTTGGTGAATCAAGTGATGAATTAGGAAACCCTGGAAAAACTATTCCTTCTTATGTAGTTGCTGATTTATTAGCTAAGTATAGCTTTACACGTAACATAGATCTACTTGTAACTGTTACAAATGTAACTAACAAAACTTATGTAACTGGTTGTTACTATAGTTGTTACTATGGTGAAGGTAGAAAAGTTAATGCAACTTTAAGTTACAATTGGTAATTTAAATAATTAACCATACACTAAATTTGAGCAGTCCTAGGGCTGCTCATTTTTTTGTGGAAAGACAAATATAGAAAAAAATAAATCCAAACTGAAAAATAGCAAAAGCTATAGAAAAAAATAAAAAAATAGCAAAAGCTATAGAAAAAAATAAAAAATTAGCCAAGACTAAAAGAAGTAAGAAAAAAAATACAGAAATAAATTACTGGTAAATCAATGAGTTGAGGAAATATTTGATTGGGAAATTAAAAATAAGCTTGACTGTAGTTATTTAATTCTCTATAATATGCCTCGTTGTCAAAAGAAAGCTAGCAAGATTTAATAAATCTAACGTAGTGATTTTTAATAAGAATTTAGACTTTAATAAAATAAATCTAAAATAAATTAAAAAAAGATTTGACAAGGGTAAGAAAATATTGCTATAATTACCCACGTTGTTTTCAAATAAACAACGTAAGTTCTTTAACAATTTAA
>NZ_NRJH01000057.1 GCF_003585925.1 Psittacicella melopsittaci | reverse complement strand
ATTTGGTTTTTATACAAAAATTGCTTATAATAGGCTGCAAATTTTGTAAATTATTTGCTAATAAGAAAAATTTATAAAACTTTTTGCTAAAAGTATTAGTCTAATAGCGTAGACTAAACATTAACCCCTTTATTAGGGTAATGACTTTTATCTCTTTTATATTTATATTTGTATTTTACAGGTTATTGAAAATGAGTTTATTTCAAGAGTTTAAAAAATTCGCTTTAAAAGGTAATGTAGTTGACCTAGCTGTGGGTGTGGTAATTGGTGGAGCATTTGGTAAAGTGGTTTCATCATTAGTATCTGATATTATCATGCCATTAGTAGGTTTACTAACTGGTGGTATTTCTTTCAAAGACATGAAATGGCAAATTACTGACGGCGTAGCAATTACATATGGTAATTTTATCGATGCTATTGTTAACCTAGTAATTATTGCTGCTGCAATTTTCTTTGTAATTAAAGCTATGATTAAGATCCGTACTATGGCTGAAAATGCTTTAAGCAAACAAAAAGAAGAAGAGCAAGCTGCTGAAGAAAAAGTTGAAGAAGTTAAACTTACTGCAGATCAACAATTACTTACAGAAATTCGTGATCTATTAAAAGCTAACGCGGAAAAAACAAAATAATGTTTATAAAATAAGCACCCTGAACTAGGGTGCTTAATTTATGTTTAAAAGTATAGAACGCGATAACTAATTAAGAAAAAGCTTAGATATAAAAGATTGGTCGAGAGCTTAATAAAAAAGCCACTAAAACCTTTCCAAGCTTTAGTAAAGGCTAAGCTTAAGTTAATAATCGCTATAGCAATGAAAGTAAAAATGTAGGTTAAGACTAGTTTATTACTAATTAGGGCATCATCACTTAAAAAATGAAGCTTAGAGACAAATAAGTATAAGTAAAAGCCCAGAGCTAAGATTAAAAATAGAGTTTCGATAATTAAAAGAAAATGTTTTAAGTTATCAAGTCGGGTTCTACTGAGAATTAAAGCTGCATTAGCAAGAGAGATACCAAAAGCAATTTGCAGAAGTGGGTTAAAGTAGATTTCAAAGGCAAAGTTTACATAAAGGTAAAAAAGATTTTGTAAAACAAAAACTATTGCCAGTGCGGGATAGATAACCCAGTTCACATATTTACGTTCGCCAAGATATGCTTTATCAAACTCAGGTGAATCTTCATCAAGGTTTAGTCTAGAGTCTCTGTGAAAGTAAAATAAAATCCCGAGAAATAAGATAATTACATAAACTAAAAGTTGAGCTTTTGAAGGGTCACGTGCCATAAAAGCTGCTATAATTTCATAACCTGAGTAACCTATGGTTACAAGAGATAGTTTACGGTAATTTAAACTTTGCGTATTACAAAGGCGAGCATTTTTAAAGCTAAACGCAAAAATAAAAATACTAGTTATAACTGCTAAAGTGAAAAAAGGTAAACGATAGTATTCGGTTAGAAACTTATTTTGCCAAGTAATATCAAATCTTGCCAGTAATATAAAAAGGAGAAAAAGAATATAGAACACATAGTTATGCTTGAGGTGTTGGAGCATAAGTATTTTCCTTAATATTTTTAATTTGTTAACAAGAATATTGTAATATAAAACCCCAGAAACTTGGTATTTATTTTAAATATGGCATGAAATTTATTTTAAATTTTGTATATTTTTGCTATAATGAAAAATCGAACTTAATTAATTAAAATTAATCCATCACATTCTGCTACTACGAGATCTTTCACAAAGCTCAAGTAGATTGTGTATAGAGAAATTTATAGTTAACTATAAATATTTTATTAATTTAATTCTTAAGAAACCCTGCTTAAGAGCACGGGCTTTTTTTAATTGTGTTTTGTTTTAGAAATACACTTTTTAATGGGTAGGACGTACCCTAAAGCTATAGATTTATATTCAATGAGCAATAACCTTTTTTAGTATTTTATCTAAACAAATAATCTTCTGGCTTTTATACTTACTTTTGCGCTTGAAGAGTTATGAAGATAAAAGAAAAAAAAGGACGTCAAAACTAAGTTCTAGAATTTTTGGTTCTAGAGATTATTAACTTTTAATAGCCATATAAATGGGTTAAAAATTAATTTCTTTGGTATATAGCAAATGAATAATAGTTCTGATATTAATTTTGTGAAAGATCAAAAAACAAGTAAGTCTATTGTAAGATTAGAAAATATTAGCAAGTCTTACGATGGTAAAACCAATACGATTGAAAACTTCAATCTAGATATTGAACAAGGGACTTTCTTAACTATCTTAGGTCCTTCAGGTTGTGGTAAAACAACAGTTTTACGTATGATCGCAGGGTTAGAAAGTGTAACTGGCGGTAAAGTATTTATTGACCAACAAGATGTTACCGATGTAGGGGCAGAAAAGCGTCAAGTAAATACAGTATTCCAAAGCTATGCTTTATTCCCGCATATGAATATTTTTAATAATGTGGCATTTGGCTTAAAAATGCAAAAGGTTCCAGAAGCTGAAATTAAACAAAGAGTTATGGAAGCTTTAGCTATGGTAAAATTAGAAAATTTTGCTGAGCGTATGCCAAACCAATTATCAGGCGGTCAACAACAACGTGTTGCTATAGCTCGTGCGGTAGTAAATAAACCAAAAGTACTACTTCTAGATGAGTCTTTGTCAGCACTTGACTACCAATTACGTTTAGAAATGCAAAACGAATTAAAAGCATTACAACGTAAACTAGGCATTAGCTTTATCTTTGTTACCCATGACCAAGAAGAAGCTTTAACCATGTCTGACCGTATAATTGTAATGAACAAAGGGAAAATTGTTCAAGACGGAACACCAAGAGAAATCTACGAAGAACCTGCAAATCTTTTTGTGGCAGAGTTTATTGGTGAAATCAACGTATTTGAAGCAACGGTAATAGAGCGTATTGAAGAAAATCGCGTACGTGCAAAAGTAGCAGGTCGTGATTGTATTATTAATACTGATCTAGACGTTTTCCCTGGTAAGCAACTTTTAGTACTTTTACGTCCAGAAGACTTAATCGTTGAAGAGATTCAAAGATTTGATGAAAATATTGATGGGGTGTATGGAGAAATTATCGACCTGAACTATAAAGGTATGACTCTAGATTCACGAGTTAAACTGACAAACGGGCAGATAATTGTAACCTCTGAGTTCTTCAATGAAGATGATCCTTCAATGAACCACAATATTGGACAAAAAGTTGCAATTACATGGCATGATAGTTGGGAGGTAGTTTTAGATGAGAAGTCTAACAAACCTACTGTCGATTAAAAACTTTACTATAGTTTTTATTCTTGCTTGGTTGGGGTTATTTATTCTCGTTCCAGGGATTTTAGTAATCTTAGTTAGCTTTTTCTCACCATCACCAGAGAGCTTTTACCAAGCGGTGTTTTCTCTAGAGAGCTACACTAAACTAGTTGACCCAACCTATTTAAAAGTATTCGAAAATAGTCTTTATTTAGCCTTATGGACTACATTATTTACCTTTATTGTGGGCTATTTATATGCCCTTGCGGTAGTTAATTGTAAGAAAAAATGGCACGCATTTTTACTAATTCTGGTTCTGCTTCCGTTCTGGACTAACAGCTTAGTAAGAATTTATGGGATTAAAAACCTTTTAGGAGCTAATGGGTTTATTAACCAAACATTAATTTCTTTAGGAATTATTGATAGTCCTTTAAGAATTTTATATACAGATACGGCAGTTATCATAGGTATGGTATCTATTTTATTACCATATATGATTCTTCCGATTTACTCTTCTCTGCAAAAAATAGATCATCGTCTTATTGAAGCTGCAAAAGATTTAGGTGCTGGTCCATTTAGAAGATTTACTAAAATTATTTTCCCTCTTTCCTTTCCGGGTGTAGTAGCGGGCTTTACTTTAGTATTCTTACCTTCTATGGGCTTATTCTATATTTCAGAACTCCTTGGAGGTCCTAAATCATTATTAATCGGTTCGGTAATTAAATCAGAGTTCTTATTTACAAGAAACTGGCCATTAGGTGCCGCTCTGTCTATTGCGATGATTATTATCCTTATGTTTACTATGTGGTTAGTAAACAGATTTAAAATAGGGAGAGTAGAGTAATGATAAAAAGAATTGCAATTACTTTCATAATAGCCTTAGTTGTGCTATTTATGTATCTACCAATTGCGGTATTAGTGGTTAATAGTTTCAATGCCAACCGTTATGGTATTCGCTGGGATGGCTTTACTTGGCGTTGGTATGAAAAGCTCTTTAATAACCAAGATATGATTAATGCAGCTCTGCACTCTTTAACTATAGGCTTTTTAGCTGCAACTCTAGTAACCATAATTGGTGCTTTAGTGTCTATAGCTGTTTACCGTTATAAGTTTAAAGGTAAAGGGGCAGTACAAGGATTACTTTTACTAAACATGATTACGCCAGACGTAGTTATGGCTATAGCTTTATTAATCCTTTTTGTAACCTTAGGGTTTTCTCTTGGCTTTACAACTTTACTAATTGCCCATATTACTTTCTGTTTACCTTATGCAGTGATTGTAATAAGTTCGCGTTTACAAGGTTTTGATCGTCGAATTTTAGAAGCTGCTAAAGATTTAGGGGCACCAGAAAGTGTAATTTTACTTAAAATTATCTTACCTTTAATTTTCCCTGCAATTGCAGCTAGCTGGTTACTGTGCTTTATTATCTCAATGGACGATGTAATTATTAGTAGCTTTACTACTGGTCCAGGATATGAGCCATTACCAGTACGAGTATTCTCACTTGTTAAATCAGGTGTGACTCCAGATGTAAACTCAGTTGCAACCATAATGGTATTAGTATCAATTATTATTGTGACTTTAGTTTCATTTGCTTTTAGAGGTAAATTAAAGTTCAATTTTTAATTAAAAGCAAAGAGTAATTCTAAAGTCATTTAGAATTACTCTTTTTTTATTTTTATGATTATTGAATATACTTTAGAAGTTCCATTTACATGCGAACAAATGTTTAATCTTGTAGCAGATTATAATGAGTACCCTAATTTTATTGAAGCTTGTTCGGGAGCAAAAACCTATAAACAAGAGGGAAATGCAGTTATTGCCGAGCTGGAAATGTCTTTTTTACAGTTCAAAAAGAGTTTTAGTACTTTAACAACTTTTTATCCCTACAATAAAATTACTATGGAGCTAGTTGAAGGACCTTTTGATAGGTTACAAGGCTATTGGTTATTTACCCAAGTGGATGATAAAACTACTTTAATAACCTTGTATATCGACTATGAATTTAGTGGTATTATAGGAATGATAGTCGGAACTCCTTTTAAAAAGACTATGCAGTCGATGGCAGACAGTTTTGTTAAACGTGCCCATGAAAAATATAAACCAGGGGAAATATGCAAAAAGTAGAACTTATATACGGTGCTTCTCCAGAGGATATTTATATTTGGAGTAATAAATATGCCGATGATGTGCAATTAACAGTAGAAAAAGTTGTTGATGACTCTAAAGTACTACAAATCTATCAATTAGATAAAGAACAAATGAGTTATGCAATTTTTGCTGAAAAAGCACAGCTACAAGATGCGGTTAAAGACGGGGATAGAGTATCGGTTTTAAGAGCTTTATTACGTCGAAGAAATGAACCTAATCGTGATAAAACGGTACCACATAATCCGAACCGTAAAGATAGTAAAAAAGGCTAAAAAAAAGACCTCTGAGCTCATGAGCTCAGAGGTGTTATTTTTATAAAGATTTAATTTCTATAGCTAGATTATACTTGTCTAACACTTTAGTAAGGCGAGCAAAGTTTTCTTCTAGATATGGATTATCATTTTTTACGCTATCAGCTACATTAATAATTAACTTATCAATAATACCGTCTGTATAATTAAAGCCTACGCGAAGAAGGTTTTGTTTAATTAATTTATAGAACGAAGAGAAAGTAAATTGATAAGCTAACTCCATTAATAGGGCTAAACGATGCATGGGTTCCGCAAAATCATGGCTTGTTGCCACTAAAGCATCAGCAAACTTATGAATGTTTGCAATTTGTTCCCCGTTAAAGCCATAGAGAGGAGTATTTTTTAGAATGTAGTTTGAGTGCTGGGTAAAATTATCGTCATTAATAGAGATACCTACGAGCATAAAAACACAATAATTAGTCACATCTTGATATGACATATTTTGTTGCAGGTATTTATCTTGCTTAATAATAGATAAAGCTTGACGATGAAAGTCATTAAACTGTTTATTTTCTAATTGGAATTTTCTTCTTAGATTGTGAACAGTTAAGACACGAATTTGTTTAAAGATATTGCTATCTTGATCTAAATAGAGCACTCCTTCCCGTAATGCTGATTCAGAATAGGTTAGTTTTTCAAAGCGGAAAACGGTAAATAAAGCCTTAAGAATAGCTAGACCACCAACTAAAACTAAACGACCTGAAGCATCAAAACCATGGTAAACAAGTTGACTGGCGTTTTGATGAGCGAGAATTAACTCTAATAAATCATCTAAACTTTGGGCATTAAGGTAATTTTGTCCATTATACTTAGCGGAAAAGACTTTTACTTTTTCAGCTAACTTAACTAACAACTCACGATTATAAATACTTTTTTCCGTTTCAGGTTTTTCTAAAAGAGCAGTAACTCGTTTTTCGACTTCTTTTAATCCTGTTTTTACACGTAATAAAGTATTTTTAATCGTACCTGAAGAGCCAACTGCTGTTTTACAACCAAGATAATTGCGTACGGTTGGATTATCTAATTCAGTATTAAAAATTTTACAGGCTGCTTCATAAGCTTGATCAAATAGATCTTTGCTAATTGCACCGTCTTTAAAGTATTTTTGCGTAAAAGAGACACAGCCTAAGTTTTTACTTGTAAGATATTGTGGTTCTAGGTTTCGAGATAGAATAATTTCTGTCGACCCACCTCCAATATCAACCGCAATAAAGTCATCGGTAATAGGATTAGAAAGAGCTATACCTTTAAAAATAGTGCGTGCTTCTTCTTCACCTGTGAGAATATTTACTTTATGCGGGAATACTTTAGCTATTTCTGCCAGTAATTGGTCTTTATTTACTGTACTACGAATAGTATAGGTAGCATTTGCACGAACTTCAATATCATCTTTAAAATGACTAATAAACTCTTGCATAGATTTTAAGGCTTTGCAACAGCGAGCAATACCTTCAGGTAAGAGAATATTTTCTTCGTTTAAGTAGCGTGCTAATTGCACAGTAATATTAAATCTCTTAATTACTGGGCGAGATAAGCCAAATCTTCTTGCTATAATGAGGTTAAAACTATTTGACCCCATATCTATTACAGCAATATATTTTTTTGTCTCTGACTTTTTATGAGTAGACATAATTCTATTCGAGATTAAATTAATTAATTAGTTTTAGTAAAAATTATAGCATATTTAGCCAAAAAATTAATCGTCTTGGCGTAATTTATATTTTTAAAGGGAAAAATAAATTAATTTTTTATTTTTAAAATTCAAGCAGATAAAATAAAAGTTGAAAAAAGGTTATTGACATACGTTGCTTAGTTGCTTATAATAGCCAGGTATTCGAAAGGAATACAGCTTAGAATTAAAAGATTAGTGACAAAAAATTATTTGATTTTGATTAGAAAAAGAAGAACTTATTAATTAACAATCTTAAGTTCTTTAACAAATAAAGTTAAAAAAACGCTTGACTTTTTGAATAAATATCGATATAATGGTCAACGTTGTTTTTAACAAGATAAGGTTTTTTGCGGTGAGATGGCCGAGAGGCTGAAGGCGCTCCCCTGCTAAGGGAGTATGGGGCCAAAATCTCCATCGAGGGTTCGAATCCCTCTCTCACCGCCATTTTATTTATAGTGCATCCATAGCTCAGCTGGATAGAGTACACGGCTACGAACCGTGCGGTCAGAGGTTCGAATCCTCTTGGATGCGCCATTTTATTTTCAGTGCATCCATAGCTCAGCTGGATAGAGTACACGGCTACGAACCGTGCGGTCAGAGGTTCGAATCCTCTTGGATGCGCCATCCTTTTTTTAAGCTAGTTACAGATTCTGTAACTAGTTTTTTTTATGTCTAAATTTCTCGAAAAACTACGAGAATGTGATAAAATAAAGGGTTGTAACTGGATAATAATTTTATCCTTAAATAAGCTACTATACCGAATTTTAATACATGTTTTGTAATTTATTCTCTTTAGGTAAAGATAAAAGGTTTCGGCTAACAAAACTTAGCTCAAAGATAGTTTTATTTTTATTAAGTCAAGTAGTGATCTCCTCGACTTATGCTGAAACTATTACAAACGACTTTACAAAAAATTTACCTTCTACTGATGAAGGTTATGCTAATGCCAGCTCAGTACAAAGTCTCATCCCTACTGAAAATTATAATAGCTCAATAACCTTATCTAATTTAGATAAAGAATATCCTGGACTAAATTATAACTACTATAATACTTTTACAGCCCAAGTATATGAGTCTTTAAAAGAAGCACAAACACGCCAAAGACTTTTAGCCCGTGTACCAAGATCAGATGGACGTCTTTATGATTATAATAAAACGCCAATAATTATTAATGCAGACTATATGTTTGCTTCTGATAGTGGTAATACCATTACTTATCGCGGTGACGTATCTTTAGTGCAAGGGGATCGTCTAGTAAAAGCAAGAGAAATAGTTTACCAGCGCCTAGAAGACGGGAAGCAAGTTATTACCTTTGATGGGGAAGTAAACTTAAAATCTAATCAACTATTCCTAGATGCGGATCAATTAGTTATTGAATTACTTAATTCAGGCGGACAAGAGTTACAGGCAAAGGAAACTACCTTTGCGATAGTTAATACCATAATGCACGGACATGCCCTTTCTCTCGATACCAATAAAACTGTAACTACTTTAAACCAGTCTGAACTTTACTCAGGTCCAATTCGTAACTTTACCTTAAATATTCGTGCTAAAGAAACGATTATTAACCAAGAAACCGAAGAGTTAACTTTTAAAAGTGCTACCATGCGTATTGGTAAAGTGCCTTTAATGTGGTTCCCTTCATTTAGTGTAAATATTTCAGGACGTCCGCAAACAGGCTTTAAAGAGCCAACTATAGGTCTTAGTTCAACTACAGGTTTTAGAATTAATATTCCGTTTGTTTGGTATATTAACAACTATGCCAAGTATACAATTAGTACCTTTTTCTCAAGTAAGTTAGGCGTTCTTTTTAATAACAACTTAGATTACCGCTCTAAGTATGGTATTTCGACAATTAACTATGCCTTTACTACGGGCAGCTTAAACCGTAAAGACCAAACCTATCGTTATTACTTAGGGCTAAGACATCTAGCCAATTTTGGTGACTATAACTTAAGTTTAAATTATAGAAGAGTTTCAGATAAACGTTACTTCTATGATTACTATTCAACTACAGATTCATTTTTAAGTTCAGATTACCAACTTTCTTATGCTAAGGGCAAATGGTATTGGGATCTTTCGGCTTATACTTTCCAACCGATTTATAATACCGAAAGAGACTCTTATAACTCGCTTCCAGAGTTTAATTTTACCTATAGAGAACCTTTTGCTTACAATAAGCTAAGATTTGAATCTACAGGGCAAGTTGCGCATTTATATAATCGAGATGCAGATATTTACGATAAAGCTGATCGTTTTTATCTCAAAAACTCGGTTCATTATTCGCAAATTAACTCAGTTTTCCGTTCCGATTACTCTTTAGGTGCTTATGTTACTCTATATCATCAACATAATCGCCAAACTGGTCGCTACGAAAACTTATCTCGTTTTGCTCCTGAGTTTACCGCAGATTTCTCAACTAAATTAGTTCGAGACACTCTTGCCTTTAATCGCTATGCTGTAACAGTTACGCCGAGCTTAGGTTATACTTATCGCCATGTAAATCATAAAAACGATACGCGTTTTTATAATTATGACTCTTCATCGATTTTACCAAGTGTCTTAATGATCCAAAATGGTATCTATAGCTTTGGTATAGATCGTCCTCAAGAAGCTAATGATATTAACTTAGGTTATAAGCTTCAATTTACTGACAGATTTACTGGGCAAGATAAATTTACTGCTCGTATAAACCTTGTTCAATCGGTTACCAAATTAAATTACTTTCATATAGAACCTAATGGGGGATATAGAAAGTATAAGCGTAACCTAGTAACAAGTCTTCACTACAATATTGCTGATAAATTTAACTTAGATACAGCAGCGATTACCGATTTAACTAACACTAATGCGTCAATGGGGATAGTGTCATTTAACTATCAACCAAGTTTAACTAATATAGTGCAGTTAAATTATCGTTTTGCTACCAAAAAGTATCTCGAAAGTGCGGCTATAACAGCTTATAGTAATACTCAAATTAAGCAAGTAGGTTTTGCCTATGTTTGGGATATTAACCCGCAATTATCAATGCTATTTTCAAACTATGTAGATGTGCACGACTGGAAACTAGTTGATCGTAATATTGCCTTTAACTATGTTTACTACGGTTGGTCTGTAAGTTTTTCTTACGAACGTAGACGTATTGGTGCAAATCAATATGAAAATGGCTTTGACTTTTCTTTAAATCTTATTGGCTTTAATAATAACTATAATAACCGTTTCGGTCGTTATATTAATTCAGGTAAAATACCTTTTGTAGGTAATCGTTAATAGTATAATGGCTACTTTTGTAGCCATTTTTTTAAATTTATGCTTAAATTAAATTATCAACGCACCAAGTTTATTATGAGTTCGCCTTCGATTGCCAAATTACCTGTAGACAATGGTCTAGAGGTAGCTTTTGTAGGTGTCTCTAATGCGGGCAAGTCCTCATTGCTTAATGCCCTTTGTAATCAAAAAAACCTAGCTAAAACCTCAAGTACGCCAGGAAGAACGCAATTAATAAATCTCTTTGCTGTTGCTCCTTATGTAAACCTTGTAGACTTACCTGGTTATGGCTATGCTGCAGTTCCTGAAAAGCTAAAAATTGAATGGCAAAAATCTTTAGGTACTTACTTAGAAAAACGTGAATACTTAGCTGGAATAGTGCTATTAATGGATTCGCGTCATCCTTTAAAACCTTTAGATCAACAAATGCTGCAATGGTGTGTTGAGTTTGGTGTGCCTGTGGTAGTTGTGTTAACTAAAACAGATAAACTTACGCAACAAGAGTTAATGAAGCAAATTCGTTTAGTAAACGAAGCCCTAGTAGCCTTTACGGTTGCTAGTGAAGAAAACCCAGATCCAGAACCTATTCAAGTAATTCCAGTGTCTGCGGTGAAAAAACGCGGCATAGACAAACTAGCTCAAGTACTTGATACTTGGTTTGCTCCTGTGACAAGTAAATATGAGCAAATGGGGATTACCGATTTAACTCCACCAGATAAAAATAGTCTGGTAATCGAAACGCAAGCAGAGCAAGAAGAAGATAATGGCTTTTTAAGTAATGCTTTAGCTTCTAAAGAAACCAAAGGAAAAACAAATAAACAAAGATATAGTCCTACAGCTCGACGTTTAGGAACATCTAAGCCTTTTGTTGATCCTAAAAAACTACAAAATAAAAGTAAACGCTATAAGAAAAAATAGGATTAACTATGCCTGAATTACCAGAAGTAGAAACTACGGTACGAGGTATTAAGCCTTTAGTTTTATCACAAAAGATTTCTCAAATAAAAATTAATAACTCTAAGTGCCGACTTGTACCCGGTCAAGATCTTTTAGATCAAGTAGGAACAACAGTTGAAGATGTGTTTCGTCGTGCTAAATATATTTGCTTAAAAAATGCCAAGGGCTATATAGTAATTCATTTAGGCATGTCAGGTAACTTAAAAGTTGTAAAGCAAGACATACCTTTACTTAAGCATGATCATGTGCAAATTCAGTTTAGCAATGGCACAGAATTAAGATACAATGATCATCGTCGCTTTGGTGGAGTAACCTTTATTCCGCAAGACCAATTTGCTGAGCATGAACTATTTGCTAAAAATGGTCCAGATGCTTTAAGTGATGAGTTTAATGCAGCTTATCTTGCTAAGTTTGTCGCAAAGAAAACCAAGCGTCCAATTAAACTAGTTTTAATGGATAATGCAGTAGTAGTAGGAGTGGGAAATATCTACGCTAATGAGTCTCTCTATGAGTGTAATATTAACCCTTGTACTTTTATTTGTGATTTAAAATTAAATCAATTTGAAGAGCTTGTTGCTTGTATTAAAAAGACTTTACAAGCTTCAATAGCTGTAGGTGGGACTACCTTAAAGGATTTTGAGCAACCTGACGGTAAACCTGGCTACTTTGCCCAAAGCTTAAAATGCTATGGTAAAGAAGGAGAATATAATCAAGAATTTGATGACTATTTTGTTCGCATAGAATTAGGCGGACGCAGTTCTTTTGTTTTACCAAAAAAGCAACCTGCTGTAGGGCAAGGTAAAGAAAAATTTGCTCAACTATTACAAAATGCAAAAAAAGTCCTCTGATGATTCAGAGGACTTTTTTTCTATAATTGATTGAATTTACCCGTAAAGTTATCTAAATTAACTGGTGCAGGTTGGTTATTAAGAGAATAATCAAGACCTGCGTATTTTACTTTAGCCTGATAGCTTTTAAATATTGAACTTGCTACCAGATAATAGGCAATTAAGCTAATTAAAATAACCAGAGCCGAGATTAAATCACTAACTTGAAAAAGGTAAAGGAAAAAACTTGGTATAAGCACCGCAACAATAAGCGGTACGAGATAGAAAATGGTTATACCTAACCAAAAACTAGCCCGTGAAGTTTCGATTTTGATTACATCACCAACCGCAAGTTGTTCGTGTTTGATTTGAGCTGCTTGGGCACTAAGCTCAACTAGGTTTTTATTGCGTCCTAAAGAGGTTAATTGGTTGAAGAAGATAGCTCCACAACCTTCACCACGGGCACAAGCTGAACAAAATTCCTTATTAGTGAGCATACGAGCTTTAATAAAAGCTGTATTGTCTTTAATCTCAATGCTTTCTACTTGGGCATTGCGATAGATTTCATTCATATTATTGTTGGGTATTTAACTGTTGACCAAAACCTGTAGGGTGAGAATAGTTTCCTTGGCTATTTTTTACCGTTACGGAGTTAATAATTCCCTTAGCTAAAGATAATGGAATTTGTCCGACAATAATTAGTTTACGTTTAGCGTAATCTTCGGCATATAGGGTGGTTTCCCCTTGTTGCCAGTAATAATGGTCGTTAGTATTAACCTCATTTTCGCTAACGTAAATAGTAAAGCTAAATAAGCCGTCACTATAGGTTTGGGCTAACATTAATTGCTTGTCATTGCTATTGCTTGTACTTTCATTAGCAATTAAACTATTGCCTACCATAGATACTTCATTGTTAGACTTTAAAGTAAAACCAGGTGGTAAGAAAGGAATGTTAACTATTTGCTCAAATTTATTTTTTAGATTTTGATCAACTGAACTACCAAAAATAGAGTTAGTATTAATTACGGCATTTTGAATTTTAGCTAAGGATTGTTGATCCATGCCTAACTCTAAATAAATAGTCGAAAATGAATTTAGAATTGTATATGAATTAGATACTAAATCACGATAGAGAAGATCTACTTTTAAAGGCAGTTTTGTGGTTGTATCTATAGCTAAACGATAAGAGTATAGGTTAGAATACTTATTAGTAATATCGTATACTACTGCTTCTTTATCAGCAACACGAGCTTGCCCTGTTTTTGCCATAAGATAGTTTTGCGAAAGCTTCGAAAAGTTGGCATTAAAAACATTAGGTAAAACATTAAAAGTTGTACCTTTTAGGGCATAAGAGGAGTTACCAATAAGATCTCCTTTTAAATAAACGTTATAAACTGGACCATCAAGGTTAGAAAGTTCAGCATAACGAATATCATTAACAAAATAATTGTTGAATCTATATGCTGTATAACCTGTGGTATTGTAAACACCAAAATATAGAGTGTAGTTTAAAGATTTAATTTGCTTACTCATTTCAATTAAATCTTTAATTGCACTTTGAGATGGGGTAATATTATCTTTTTTATCTGTTGCCGCTTGTGCTATTGAAGAAAAGCCTAAAAGAGATACGGCAACATATGCAAGAACCTTTTTCATATTCATTCAATTCAACGATTTGTTTTTTAATAGTTATTATAGCAAAAAAAAGCGACATAGAACATTTTGTCTATGTCGCTTTTTTGTTAGTTCTATTTATTTGGCGATAAACGTTTTTGGATTTCGTAGTTAGTTACGAAAGTAGATAAATTAATAGTTTGTTTATCTGATAATAATAGACCTTCCATTTTTTGTGTTGGTTGAATTAAATGTAAACTTACAAGTTGTACATTAGTTAATAATTGTGGTTGGTAGTTTTTAAATACCGGATCATTAACTTCGTACGCTTTG
The DNA here is from genome assembly GCF_003585925.1 of Psittacicella melopsittaci. Classification (GTDB taxonomy): domain Bacteria; phylum Pseudomonadota; class Gammaproteobacteria; order Enterobacterales; family Psittacicellaceae; genus Psittacicella; species Psittacicella melopsittaci. The sequence continues at coordinate 23,271 of NZ_NRJH01000057.1, read as the reverse complement.
AAAGAATAATTACTTGCAACACTTGTATTCGCAAAGTTATTAACCAATAAACCGCTGTTATTGCTATCTAGTGCTTTAGTTAAAGCTGGATCTGAATAAGCTAAAGTACTAAATGATCCATTGTTATTAATAAACTTGTTAAATAAACCAATACATGCGAATGTTGCAATAAAAGCAAAAGCAGCACCAAAAATGTTTCGTAAATTAAAAATTGAAGTTTCAGTTTTTACTGAAGTTGCACTAGTTGCTGGTCTAGGCTGATACTCAGGATTGCTAGGTTCTTCATGTTTTTCACTAAAGAAGGCAATGCCGTTGTTGTTACCTAAGTTAGCATAAGGAGTTTGTTTAACATCCTCTAGTTCGATAGCAACAGGACTGTCGATATCATCTTCAACTTCATAAAACTCTTCGTCTTCAGCAACTTCTAAATTTGCGATCTCTGACATTACGCTTTTGGTAAAATCAAAATTTGCAAATTTTTGTAGGTCAGCAGGCGTATCAACATAGAAGTCTGGATCTTTTTCAACATCCTGATCCATATCTTTTAGCGTTAATACATCAGCTACTAGTTGATCATAAAATAAATCTTCTAGTGTGATCTTACCTGTTGCCAGTTCATCTGCTAAATTAATAAGATGATTCGCACTCATAATAATATTAAAGCTTTGAAAGTATACCATTTTCTTCAATCAGCTCTTTATACATGATTCGAGCTCGATTGATTCTGGATCTAACTGAGTCAATAGTTAAGTTTAACTCAGCACTTATATCCTTATAACTCATACCTTTCTGTATACGCATTAGGAAAGGTCTTAATATATGTTCTGGAATTTGATTCAGGAGTTCTTGTAGAACTCTTCTATTTTCATCGGCGATTATATTATCTTCTATGGAATTACTTTTATCTTCTTGGAGATCAACATATGATCCCTCATAACCCATATCAGATTCAAACGTTAAGCTAACTCGTCGATCTCTGGCGCTTATTGCGTTTAACATTTGGCGTATAGCAATGGTACATAACCAAGTGTAGAATCTACTTTTACCTTGAAATGAATCCAATTTTCTGTATGCCAATACAAAAACATTCTGGGCAACATCCTCTACAAGCCCATTATCACCATATTTTTTTAAGAGAAATTGGATTAATCTATTTTGGTATCTCGTCACAAGAATACCAAAAGCATTCATATCGCCAGACTTAATTCGTTCAATTAGCTTAAGTTCTTGCTGACGTAAATCTTCATCATTATTGTCAATCTGCTTTAAGCTACGCTCTGACATGAGTAATCTCGTATCCTTAGCAAGAAAACTTATTAAGCAATTTTATTTAACTCTCTCTAACTATTAAATTAGACAAATATTATTCTTAAAAGTTTCACGAATTACAAAAAAAATTATAAATTTAATATAAAAACTTTAATTTTAAGGAGTTATATTAAATGAATAAGACAGTAGGTAATTATACCTTATATAAAATATTATAGCAAAAAAATCTTTTAAACCCAAATAATATGGTAAGAATTAGTAAATTATTCTTCTGTCGGTCTAAATCTTGATAAAGCTTCAGCTAATTTTTCTTTTGCTTTCATTTCAATTTGACGTACACGTTCATTTGAAATATTAAATTTATTTGCTATTTCATTAAGCGTCGCTTTAGCTTTTACCTCAGGGAAAAAGTCTTCGGCTACGCGAACTTTGATTATATATTGTTCACGCTCATCAAGCACACTAGCAAAAGCTTTAAAGAAGGCTTCTCTAAGGTTGCGAGATGTTTCATCTTCTTCTACCTGTTTAGAAAAGTCTGAATTTTCATCTGTAGTGAAAGTAGACGGATTGTAAGTATAATTATCGTCATTTCCACTATCAGTTTCAAATGGAGTAGCTTTAATTAATGCACCTTCAATGCTTCTAACATAACTTGCTGTTTTGTTATTTAAAGTTTTAGCTATATCCTCGTAGTCCTGATTAGTTAAAGGACGTTCAGCACGAATTTTGAGAATGGCAGTTTTTGCTAAAGATGCATCTTTGGTGGTAATAGCTTTAGTTGCATAGGCAAGTTGGTTAACTAACTTGGAGATATTCTTTTTAATATGGTGGTATGCATAAGTAATTAAGCGTCCCCCGTTAGATTTATCTTGATCGTAGTTTTTAACTGCTTCAACAAAGCCTTCAAAAGCTGCTTGGTTTAAATCATCATCAGAAACATTTGAGTATTTATAGTCTTTATATACTAAATGCTCAATGTATTTAGTATAAGCTTGAAGAAGAGTGGTAAAGGCTTTACGACGCTCTGTAATATCAATTTCAAGGTCATTAGCTGTTTTAATTAACTCTTCCTCAATCTCTTTAGTGAGAACACATTTTACGCCACTTACGTAATAAACAATTTCTTGTCCTCTAGTTTGGTTAGTTGTAATAGTAGCATTAGGAGCTAGAGAAACATTACTAGAAGTATTTGTATAAGAAGCGTTTATTGTGTTGTTAGTTGTATTTACTTCACCCGTTACATCTACAGTACCAGATGAACCAAGATTAATATTGTCTTTTGTTTTTGTTTTTGTTTCTTTAGCCATACTAGTTAACTATTTATTTTCCTTAAATAAGGCCTGAATAAAGTCATCGGCATTAAATGGTTGTAAGTCATCAATTTTTTCCCCAACGCCAATATAGCGAATAGGTTTTTTGAATTTATCACAAATTGCAAAGATAACCCCACCTTTAGCAGTACCGTCTAATTTTGTTAAGTTAATACCTGTAATATTTACAGCCTTATCAAAGGCTTCTACTTGACCTACAGCGTTTTGCCCTGTTGAGGCGTCTAGAGTAATCATAACTTCATGTGGAGCTGTAGGATCTAATTTTTGTACTACACGTACAATTTTACTTAACTCATCTAATAAGTGGTTTTTGTTAGATAAACGACCTGCTGTGTCGGCAATAACTACATCTATGCCTTTTGCTTTTGCTGAATTAAAAGCGTCATAAATAACCGCAGCACTATCAGAACCTGGTTTTTGCGAAATTACAGGCACGTTATTACGGTCACCCCATTCTTGTAACTGCTCAATAGCTGCCGCACGGAAAGTATCTGCTGCAGCTAGAACTACACTTTTACCTTCTTGTTGTAGTTTTTTCGTCAGTTTACCAATAGTAGTAGTTTTACCTACGCCATTAACCCCGATCATTAAAATTAAAAATGGTTTATGATCTTTAATTTCTAAAGGTTGAGCACAAGGTTCAACTATCTCTTTTAATTCCTTTTTGAGTTGACTGTAGAGAGCTTCGGCATCATTTAACTGCGTAAATTTAACATGATCAGTTAGGTTTTTAATGATTTTATCAGTTGTATCTATACCTACATCGGCAATAAGTAAGTGCTCTTCTAATTCTTGGAAAAGATCTTTATTGATTTTTTTCCCAACAAAGAGAGCTGATAAACCAGCACCAATGTTAGCTCCTGTTTTTGATAAACCAGCTACTAAACGAGAGAAAAATCCTTTTTTAGGTTTTGCGGGTTCAGCCTCAGTATTAGTTTCTTTTGCTAATTCTTGTTCGCTCTGAGCATTACTTTCGCTTGCTAAGTCTTGTTCGGTTTGAACATTACTTTCGCTTGCTAATTCTTGTTCGGTTTGAGCATTGCTTTCGCTTGCTGACTCTTGTTCGGTTTGAGCATTATTTTCGCTTGCTAAGTTTTGTTCGGTCTGAGCATTATTTTCGCTTGCTAACTCTTGTTCAGACTGAACATTAGTTTCACTTACTGTGTCTTGCTCACTTTCTCTTGCTAAATCTTGTTGCTCTTGAGCTTCATTATCTGCGTTAAGCTGATCATCGGTCGCTTCAAGGTTATTTTCAGTTTCTTGGAGCTCTTTTTCTTCTAAAGCTTGAGCTTGCTCTTTTTGTTTATTTTTCTCTTCCGAATTACCGAAAATATTTTTAATCCATTTTAAAGCCATTTATACATCCTTTAATCATATTATTTCCTTATTTATGGTATAGATGCATTTATAACATAAATAAGGAAATACTAATCACACTAGTTATATAATTATATCATCTTTTTTCCTAGGAACAAGGGCAAGAAACAACGATATAAGGGAGGTTTTACCCTCCCTTATACTTGTTAATTAACGTTTGCTTTGCATGCTGTTAATATACTCATATGCACGTAGTTTTGCAATTTCACGTTTAAGTTTAGCTGCAACTAGTTCCATATCGTCTTCTTTGAGATTAGATAGTTTAGATTCTGCAGCTTCTTTAGCTTTAAGAATTCTTTCCTTATCTAAATCTTTTGCATGGATTGCAACGTCAGCCAGAATTGTTACTATATTTGGTTGAACTTCTACAAAGCCACCAGAAGTATAAATTACTTGGGGTTCACCGTTAACCGTAAAGCTTACCATCCCTGGTTTTAACTTAGATAGTAATTGAGTGTGACGAGGGTAAATACCTAATTCACCACCTTCACCTGTTACGTTAACATGGTCAACAAAGCCTTTATACAGAATATTATCCTGGCTAACAATTACAAGTTCAATTGTACTTGCTGACATATTGACCTCTGCTTATATTACTTACTAAGTATTAGTTAGCAAGAGTTTTCGCTTTCTCTACAACTTCATCAATAGTACCTTGCATATAGAATGCTTGTTCTGGGATGTCGTCGTATTGACCTTCTAGAATACCTTTGAAACCACGGATAGTTTCTTTTAATGGTACGTATTTACCAGCAGAACCTGTGAAAACTTCAGCAACGAAGAAAGGTTGTGATAAGTAACGTTCGATTTTACGAGCACGAGCAACGGTTAATTTATCTTCTTCAGATAACTCATCCATACCTAGAATTGCAATAATATCTTTTAATTCAGTATATTTTTGTAAGGTATGTTGTACCGCCGTAGCTACATTATAGTGCTCTTCACCAATAACGTTTGGATCTAGTTGTCTAGAAGTTGAAGAAAGAGGGTCAACCGCAGGATAAATACCTAGTGAAGCGATTTGACGTGATAAAACTACTGTTGCATCTAAGTGAGCGAAGGTTGTCGCTGGAGATGGGTCAGTAATATCATCGGCAGGAACATATACCGCTTGAACTGAAGTAATTGAACCTTTTTTCGTTGAAGTAATACGTTCTTGTAATACCCCCATTTCTTCAGCTAGAGTAGGTTGATAACCTACCGCTGATGGCATACGACCTAAAAGAGCTGATACTTCTGTACCTGCAAGAGTATAACGGTAAATGTTATCGATGAATAAAAGTACGTCAGAACCTTCATCACGGAAACGTTCAGCAATTGAAAGACCAGTTAAAGCAACACGAAGACGGTTACCTGGTGGCTCGTTCATTTGACCGTAAACTAGTGATACTTTATCAAGTACGTTTGACTCTTTCATCTCATGATAGAAGTCGTTACCTTCACGAGTACGCTCACCTACCCCTGTGAATACAGAGTAACCTGAGTGCTCAATCGCAATGTTACGAATAAGTTCCATCATGTTAACGGTTTTACCTACACCAGCACCACCGAAGAGACCAACTTTACCACCTTTAGCAAATGGACAAATTAAGTCAATAACTTTAATACCAGTTTCTAATAAATCTGTTGAAGCAGATTGATCTTCATAACTTGGTGCTTTTTGGTGGATCGAACGTAGTTCATCAGTGTTAATTGGACCAGCTTCATCAATAGGGTCACCAAGTACGTTCATAATACGACCTAATGTACCTTTACCAACTGGAACAGAAATAGGCGCACCTGTGTTTTTTACATCTAATCCACGACGTAAACCTTCAGTTAGACCCATGGCAATACAACGTACTACCCCACCACCGATTTGTTGTTCAACTTCAAGAACAAAACGGTGATCTAGACCTTGAACTTCAAGTGCGTCATAAATTTTCGGTACAGAATCGAGTGGGAATTCCACGTCAATAACCGCACCTACAATTTCAACAATCTTACCTAAAGACATTGGTAAACCTCATTTTCCTTAAACTGCTGCTGCACCAGCAACAATTTCGTTAAGTTCGTTTGTAATACTTGTTTGACGAGCTTTGTTATATACAAGAGTTAACTCATCAATAAGTTTAGAAGCATTATCAGTTGCTGCTTTCATGGCAATCATTCGAGCAGCTTGTTCACATGCTAAAGACTCTAATACACGAGTGTGGACAATATTGTGCACATAACGTCCAATTAGAGATTTAAGTAATTCATCAGCATCGTCATTATCGTAAATGTAGTCCCAATTAGAATCACTAGCTAAACGGTCTACATCTTCTGGTAGAGTTGGTAATGGTAAATACTGTTCACGACGTGGTTGTTGCGTCATAGTATTAATGTATTTATTACTAAATAATTCCACTAATTGGTATTTACCATCTAAAAAGTCTGCTACCACCCCTTGAGCAAAGCCAAGAGTTTCTTCAGCCTTAGGTTTATCACCTAAGTTAGCTACAGAGTAGGCAATATTTTGATGAATGTTTTGGAAAAACGCTAATGCTTTAGCCCCGATAACCGCAACATCTACTTTAATACCTTGACGATTAAATTCTTCAAGACTTGCTAGAGTACGCTTAAAGAGATTAATGTTTAATCCACCACAAAGACCACGGTCAGTAGAGATAACAATAAATAATGCTCTTTTTACCTGTTGGTCTTTGATAAATGGATTGTTAGCATTAGGTTTTGCTTTAGCAATGTGACTAATAACACGTTTAAGAGCAGAGGTATATGGTTTACTATGTGCCATAGCATCTTGCGCATGACGCATTTTAGAAGTAGCAACCATTTCCATTGCTGAGGTAATTTTTTGCGTAGATTCAATACTCGCAATCTTACCTCTTATTTCTTTTGTATTAGCCATAACAGTTCCTTAGTTTGTCAAATTAGTTATTTACTAATGTGCTTTTCGATTGGAAATCTTTAACTAAACGATCTACTTCGGCAACTGTTGCTTCATCCCAAGCACCTGTTTTATTTAGTTTAGCCATAAATTCAGGTGCGGTTGAGTTACAATAACGAACTAATTCATCAGAGTATTCAAGAAGTTGTTCTACTTGAACCTGTTTAATGAAGTTTTTCTCAATTGCATATAGGATAACTGTTTGATCTGCAACTGATTTAGGGCGATATTGTTTTTGTTTTAGTAATTCAGTAACTTTACGACCGTGTTCTAGTTGCTCACGTGTTGCATCATCAAGATCTGAAGCAAATTGCGCAAAGGCTGCTAGTTCACGATATTGTGCTAATGAAGTACGGATACCACCTGAAAGTTTTTTAATTGCTTTAGTTTGTGCCGCACCACCTACACGTGATACTGAAATACCTGGGTTAACCGCTGGACGAATACCTGAGTGGAATAAACCTGTTTCAAGGAAAATTTGTCCGTCAGTAATTGAAATAACGTTTGTCGGAACGAATGCCGAAACGTCACCAGCTTGAGTTTCGATAATTGGTAATGCAGTTAAAGAACCTGATCTACCTTTTACCTCACCCTTAGTAAATTCTTCAACATATTTTTCGTTTACACGTGCAGCACGCTCTAATAAACGTGAGTGTAAGTAGAAAATATCACCAGGGAAAGCTTCACGACCAGGTGGACGTCTTAAAAGTAGTGAAATTTGACGGTATGCTACAGCTTGTTTTGATAAATCATCATAAACAATTAGAGCATCTTCACCACGGTCACGGAAATACTCACCCATAGTACAACCTGAATATGGTGATAAGTATTGTAGAGCTGCTGATTCAGAAGCTGAAGCTACTACAATAATAGTGTTTTCTAAAGCACCGTGTTCTTCAAGTTTTGCTACTACGTTAGCAATTGTTGAGTTTTTCTGGCCAATAGCAACATAGATACATTTAACCCCAGAGTCTTTTTGGTTAATAATTGTATCGATTGCTAAAGCTGTTTTACCTGTTTGACGGTCACCGATAATTAACTCACGTTGACCACGACCAATTGGAATCATAGAGTCAACAGCTAAGTAACCAGTTTGTAATGGAGTATCAACTGATTTACGGTCAATTACCCCAGGAGCAATAACTTCTATAGGATTATAACCATCAGCTTTGATTTCACCTTTACCATCAATAGGCTGACCAATAGCATTTACTACACGACCTAAAAGAGCGTTACCTACAGGAACTGATAGTAGGCGACCTGTACTTTGTACTTCGATTCCTTCTTTAAGATCAGCATAGTCTCCTAGTACTACTGCACCAACAGAATCACGTTCAAGGTTTAATGCTAATGCATAACGATCGTTTGGAAGAGCAATTAACTCACCTTGCATTACATTTTTTAAGCCATTGATACGTAAGATACCATCGCTTACAGAAATTACAGTACCAGAATTTTGTAAATCATTTTGTGTTTTAAAATGAGCAATTTTGCTCTTAATAATTTCACTGATTTCAACAGCAGAAAGAGATGACATATATATTATCCTTAACTACTTATTTACAAAATTTCAGTTGATAATTTGCAATAAGAAATTAGTTAACACACAAGTTATTTAGTTAATTGTGCACTTAAATTTTCTAAAGTTTTACGACCTGAACAATCAATCGAGAAGTCTTCTGTTTTAATAATTATTCCAGATAAAATTGTTGGATCAATTTGTACATCTAGTTTTACCGCCCTTCCTACTTTAAAAGCTACAGATTGACCAATTTGTTTTAATTGTTCTTCAGAAAGCTCTGTAGCACTAATAATAGTAACTGGGGTAGGTAAATCGTAATTCTCACGTAAACTTACGTAAAAATCATAGATTCCTGGTAAATAACCAAAACGAGAATGTTCTTCAACTGTATTTAAAAAGTTATTAACCTCATTGGTTTTTAGTTCATCTGGTAAAACTGCGTCAACAAAGTTTTTTACTTCCGCTTGATGATCGTTGTGTTCAGCTAAAATTTCCTGACCAACGCTAGTTTCCATAATAACTTTGAGAGCTAGAAGAACGTCATTCCAAAAAGCTAATGCTTGTTCTTTATTTGCTTGTTCTAAAGCATATTCAAATACAGCAGTTGCATATGGTCGAGATACTGTTGTAACGTTTTCCATAATATTTTTTCTCTAAATTAGTTATAAACAAAAATAAATCAAAACGTGATGTTTATAATTTACTTAGAGCGTTATCAATAATATCTTGATTGTCTTTAGCATTAAGTTCACGTTGTACAATTTTTTCAGCAATAGCCACTGCTAGTGCCCCTACTTCTGCACGAAGTTCTTGTTGCACACGTGATTTTTCAAGAGCTAAATTTTTATGTGTTTGCTCAATTAATTGTTCAGCTTTAGCAGCTGCTTGCTCATGAGCTTGCTCTACGATTTGAGATGCTTGTTTTTCTGCTTCGCTTAAAATTTCTTTAGCCTTTACTTTTGCACGGCTAATTTCAAGATCAGCTTGATTCTTTTCTGAAGTAATTTCTTCACGAAGTTTTGAAGCAGAGTTAATAGAGTCTGCTATTTCTTTTTGACGTTTTTCAATTGCATTTGAAATAGGAGGCCAAATAAATTTATAACAGAATAGTACAAACACCAGAAATGCTATAGATTGCCCTATGAGGGTTGCATTAATATCCATTGTGTCTCCTTAAGAATGGAACAAGGATTTGGTTGTTATAAAAGTGCCTACTATTAGATAACGCCGAATGCGTATAGGATACCGAATGCTAATGCGATCATTGGAACCGCATCCACAAGACCTAATACTAAGAAGAATTGAGAACGCACTGTAGGAATTAATTCTGGTTGACGTGCACAAGCTTCAATATATTTTGAACCTAGGATACCTAAACCTAAAGCTGCACCAATAGATGATCCTGTGAAAATAATCGCAGCAGCTAATTCTTTATATGCAGATAATACTGTTTGCTCCATTTTAATGTTCCTTAACGTAAAAAATGAAAGATTAAATTAAATATGTAATGCTAGTTAAAGGTCTTAAAACTAGCGACTGGTTATTATAAGATTTAGTGTTCTTCGTCTTTATTCCAAGCTTTTGATAAGTAAACAATTGATAACATCATGAAAATGTAAGCTTGTAATGTGATTACTAACACGTGTAATAAAGCCCAGATAAAACTTAATGGTAAGGCAAAAATACCAAATACAATACCAATACCATACATAGAGGCTATGAGGATGAAAATAATTTCCCCTGCGAACATGTTTCCGAAAAGTCGAAGAGAAAGTGATAAGAATTCAGCAAAGAATCCTAGGATCTCTAAGAAAAGGTTAATCGGTACCATGAAAATGCCTGGTAACGGATGGCATGCAAAGTTTTTATAGTAACCAAGACCTTTAGATTTGAAACCAGCAATGATAATAATAATGAATAAAGCAATATCAATACCAAATGTGATGTTCGCATCTGCTGTAGGTAATGGTCTAAAGTAAATATCAGGGTTACCTGAAATAAGGGCTGCTAATCTTGGAATCCAGTCAACTGGAATTAAATCCACTAGGTTCATTGCAAAAATCCAAAGGAATGATACACCTACAAGAGGGGCAAAGAACTTCACATCACCTTTAATAAAGCTTTTTGCCGTACCATTTACCCAATCAATAAACATTTCAACTACTACTTGGAATTTAGTAGGTTTGTCAATGCTTACTTTTCGTGCTTGGATATAGAGGAAAAGTGCAAGAATTAGACCTAGAACAAATGAAACTATAAGTGAGTCTATATTCCAACGCCAGAATCCTTCACTCGCACCAACGGTCCAGAAATGGAGGTGGTGGTCAAGGTAGCTGTTGAAAGTTAGTTCACTTCCGTTGCCAGATGACATAAGTCGTCCTCAATTATGCTAAGTAACTAACTTAAAGTTAGTTACAGTTTAACTGAATAAGATATGAAAAATTTCATAACTTAGCTCTAATGTATGCAAACTTTATAATCCTTGTAAATAGCAAATGATTCAAGGCTACAAAAACTAGTACCTAGCCTTAGGGATATTTACAAAAATAGTAAAGCACATACTTGCTTATTATATCACTGTTTAAAAATATTTGAGTAAATAACTTTTATTATTTTCCCCGAATATAAAAAATTAACACGGGTAAAATTAGCGAAAAACTAAGTGTTATATTTAGGGAAGAAGAATCAATTGGGTTTATAATTTGTAATGATACGTTAAAATAGGTGAAGAGGAAAAAGGAAGAGAATAAAGATAGTGATTTGCCTTTTTGATCTGCTTTAAATTAAGTGTTTGTATTTTAGGAAAAATAAAGTAGAGAAAAAGAAAAGAGATAAATCTATAAGTAGGTATTAGGGTCTTTAAGACCTAAAATTAATTAAAATATAGCTAAATACTTAAATTTTTATATATCTTTGCTAAGGTATTGTCACTTAAGTGTTTTGCTAAATTTTACTCCAATTAAAAATAATTGAGTTTTTTACTTATATATTTATGCCAAAATTTGATTTAAAATGATCAAATTTGACGTTAAAAATGTGACCTGTGTTGTAAAATACATAAAAGATTAGCAAGTGAAGAAATTTAATGTTCGGGATTTTGGTATAATTGGAAAAAGTATTTGCCTAAGGTGACTTATGCACCAAGGAGGTATATTTGTTAGATGCTTTTTTAAACAAACGGAAAAACCGAATTTTCTTTTACATTTCTTTGATCTTAGGACTTTTAATATTTATTGTAATAGTAATAGTAAATATTTTTGTGTTGCAAAAACGCAACACTGAAAGTTCTCCAACTCTAACTATAAGTCAAGCAACTGATAGTTATTATAATGTTAAAGCGTACCAAATATCCTATACACCTGTAAATTTAGCAAATAAAGCTAAACCCCCAGAACAAAATTATGCAAAGTTATGTCAAAACCTCGAACAAACGAGTAATTGTCTAACTTTTGCCTTTAAGGAAATAACACCTCAGGCTACATTTATTGCCCAGGCAGAACAAAGCCAAAGGGTGTTAAAGAACTTGAGTTGGTATAGTACGAGCTATGAGCAAGCGTCAACAACTTATGCTAAAGAAATAAAGGCGATTCCTTTACCACAAGCAATAGTTTTACTTTTGTATTATCAAAAGCTAAATCAAATCTATGAGTATGCAGATAACATTATTAGAGTCAAAGATATAGACTATTTCATTTATGATAATACTTACTCGCAAGCTCAACCTATTCTTAATAAGTACTTTAATAAGTCCTTATTAGTGGTTGCTGAGGATCAGCAAGAAAATACCTATCAGAAGGTTTTATTTAATGTAGTTTTAAAGAGTGAGGAGCAAAAGCAAGTTTTAGCTTCAAATTTATTTGAAATTGAGCAAAATATAAATATATCTAATCCGTTGAGAGATAATGTTTTGCAAAATCTGCAAAACTTGTCGAACAACTTTTTCCAACTTTTATTTATGCAACTTGATTTAGATGTGTTCTGTGCTTCTTTTTCTCCAGAATTTAATCTACAAACTAAATGTGTCTTACAAAAAGTTAAATTACTAGCTCTAAATCAGCAAGCCTTGATATTAGCATACTTTATTGAAAATCAACATTTACTGACCCCGAATGATTTAGATTTAATCAATCGCGTTGTATTTTTTAACGCAAATGTTGATGAGCTATACAGCAAAATTTACAATATAAAAGGCTGGATAAACTTTATTAATCCAGAAAAAGTAACCAAATAATAAAAAATCATGAGTGACTACAGACAAAGTGCAATTAGAACTCTAAACATAGAAGTTGAGCAAATTAAAAACCTTGAAAAAACTATTAACTCCCCTGAATTTGTCAAAGCATGTGACTTAATTAATGAATGTAAAGGTAAATTAATTTGCATGGGAATAGGTAAATCTGGGCATATAGCTAAAAAAATAGCAGCTAGTTTTGCTTCAACAGGAACAAGTTCCTTTTTTGTTCATCCTTGTGAAGCTGGGCATGGTGACGCGGGTATGATTACCGACAATGATCTGGTAATCTATGTCTCTAACTCAGGTGAAGCCCATGAGTTTAATAGTCTTCTCCCTTATTTGGAAAAGCATGGCGTTAAGGTTATAGGTATTACCAATAATCCAGTGTCTACTTTAGCTAAATACAGTGAAGTGTATTTACTCTTAAATGTAACTAAAGAAGCTTGCCCATTAAACTTAGCTCCAACTGCTTCTTCAACAAACACCCTAGTGCTAGGGGACTGTTTAGTAGTTGCTCTCATCGATAAGAAAAACCTTTCTAAAGGTCAATTTGCTACATCACATCCATTTGGGGTTTTAGGTCGTCGCTTATTAATTACCAATCATGATTTAATGAAAACAGATAAAGAAATTCCTTATGTTTTACCGGATATGATGATAAGCGATTGCCTAGTGACCATGTCGAAGAAAAACTTAGGTTGTGTGCTAATTGTTGATAACTTAGAAGATAAACGCCCTAAATGTTTAGGTATATTTACCGATGGTGACTTAAGAAGATTTATTACCCAGCATCAAGATATTTACAATACGCCAATAAAGGATGCCATGACCAAAAACTTTACTTCTGGTAAAGTAGATGATTTAGCCTATGGCACCTTACAGGTTATGGAACAAAAACGTATAAGTGTTCTCCCTGTGTTAGATCAAGAAGGTAAGGTAATCGGAATTGTAAATTATCTTGCTTTAATTAACTCTGGAATTTAACTTAAAAAAATTTACTTTTGCCACTATAATATAGGAATACACTTTTACTACATAAAGGGGAATTAAATGTTAGATTATCGCCAGCATGCAAGACAAGCAATTGATTTATTTAAAGGGATTAAATTACTTGTTCTTGATAACGATGGAATTATGACTCCAGGGCAAGTTCACTATTATGATTCTGACACAGCTGTAGGGGTATCTTACAGTGTTTTAGATGGATATCCAATTGCAAGAAGTAAAAAATATGGTCTTCATGTTGCAATTATTTCAGGGCGTTCAAATAAAGCTCTTGAACATAGAGCCCAAATTCTTAAAGTAGATGAAAATGACTTTTTTGCTGGAGTAGCTGATAAAGGAAAATTCCTAGTTGAGTTAATGCAAAGATATGGTTTAAAACCAGAAGAAGTTGCCTACATGGGTGATGATTTTATCGATATATCTGCATTTAAAGTAGTGGGCTTACCTATTTCAGTACCAAACCGTCACCCTATGGTGGATAAATATGTTAAATATGTAACTTTAAACTCGGGTGGCACAGGTGCAGTGCGTGAAGTTTGCGATTTAATTATGATTGCAAATGATACTAGCTCAGATATGGGACAAGCATTACAAGAATTTTGGCATGACGCTAATTAATAAAAATTTCAATTAATATCTAAAGTAATGATTATCCAAAAAAGATTAATTTTTGTGTTTGTTCTTTTAGCTATTTCAATTGGATTTTACTCATTGTATACCAATGATGATGAGACAACGGGAGCAGATGCTCCTGTTGCTCTCCCGCAAATGGAATTAACCAATGCAGTAATGAGTAATTTTGATCCTTTAGGAAATAGTCAATATGTTGTAATAAGTTCTACAGTTACCAAGGGACAAGACAACACTTTTAACTTTAATAACGTTTTAGCTTATTCATTAAATCAGGAAAATCTTGATAACTCAGTATTTATGCGTACGAGTACAGCTTATTTAGAAAATAAGATTATAAGATTTAATAACCCTGTACAAATTTTTACAATAAATGATAGCCGTTTTGAACGGGCAAATTTAAGCAACGCTGAATTTAATTTAAATACAAACATCCTTTCTAGTAATAGTCCTATAACTATTTTTGGACAAAGCTATACGACAAAAGCTGCAGGCTTTCGTTTCTTCTTAAAAGAGAATAGATATACTCTTGAAGGTGATGTTGAAACTAATTACGGATTCTAGTTTTTATAAAAATGTTAAAACTTTTTAAGTATATTTTAGCTTCGATTATTTTAATTTTTCCTCTGTACTCATTTGCTAACCAAGGTAATACGGTTTCAATCAAGTCTAACAGCCAAGAATTAGAGCAGTTAAATGATGGTAACCTACGTTCGGTTTTTGTGGGTAATGTTGTCGTTGTTTATAATCAAACCACAACAATTACTGCTGATAGAGTAGTTGTAACCTCAATTAATGGCAAACGAACAATAGTTGCTACGGGTAAAAATGTTACAGTACTAAATGACGAGAAAAATTTCAAATTAGTATGTGAAAGACTACAATTTGATGTAAATGCGAACTTAATAACCGCCAATGATGGTACTGCCACATTAAATGGCAATAAAATTACAGGTAAAACTTTAGTGTACAACACGCAAACAGGTAATATAAATGCCTCTGGTAACAGTGGTAGCCAAGTGATTACAGTAATTAATAATGTAAAGGAATAAGATGACCGAACATAAATTATCTGTAAAAAATATTGCTAAGTCTTATAAAAGACCTATAGTTGAAGATGTTAGCCTAGAAGTAAAATCAGGTGAAATAGTAGTTTTGCTTGGTCCAAACGGGGCTGGTAAAACAACTACCTTCTATACTATTGTCGGCTTAGTTGAACAAGACTCTGGCGATATTTTTATTGACGATCAATGTATAACTAATCTCCCAATTTATAAAAGAGCACAAATGGGGATAGGTTATTTACCGCAAGAAGTAAGTATTTTTCGTCAATTAAGTGTCCGCGACAATATTTATTCAGTCTTACAATTGCGCAAAGATTTAAATGAAGAGCAAAGAGAAGAAGAATTAAATCGACTTCTTGAGCAGTTCCATATTACGCATATTGTAGACTCTGTAGGGCAAGCTTTATCAGGTGGGGAAAAACGCCGTGTCGAGATTGCCAGAGCATTGGCTGCCAACCCAAAATTCATTTTGCTTGATGAGCCATTTGCGGGCGTAGACCCTATTTCGGTTGAAGATATAAAAAATAATATCTATGCTTTAAAAAACTTGGGGATAGGTATTTTAATTACCGATCACAACGTAAAAGCTACTCTCGAAATCTGTGACCGAGCATATATTATAGGTCAAGGTCATGTTATAGCTTCAGGGACTCCTGATGAAGTTAAAGCAAATGAAAGAGTGCAGGAATTATATATTCCTAAAGACTATCTATAATCTATGGCTGGTTTTATAAAAAAATTATTAAATTTTATTCTGGTCGAAAGAGATAAGAATAAAAAAATAATTGTACAAAAGTATGATGGAAGTGAGAAAAACAAAGGGTATCATGTAAAAAAATTGCTTGTTTCTCTCGCTCCTCATGCCGAAATTAATCTTCCTAAAACTTACCTTTGTCAGGCAAATGTAGGTAAAGAAGATGAAAATGAACATCGAGCAATCATTGATACGAGTCAAACTGTTTATGATCTGACAGGAGAAAAAGGTTTGCCGTATCAGGCGGATTATGCACAACAAAAGTTCATTGCCGTATCTGAAAAAATAAGTTCTCATCCAGCAGAATTAGAGCAATTTAATAATGCCTTTGCCCAGGAACTTAAAACGCAAACGCCAACAGTTAATTTACATTTAGAGCCTGAAATAAGTTCTAACTTTTCCCGTAATAGTGCCAATCAATTTCTCAACCAATATAAATATTCGGTAGTAGAAATAGATTTAAAAGGTAAAGAAATAGCAGGAGAAAAAATAACTGTAAGCGAGCAAGCTTTAGCTTCGAGTATTCTTGCCAACACTTTTATTAAGTTAAGTCCTGTAACCGAGCAAGATAATGTAAGCATAGCTAAGGTTACTTTGGGGTGTGATTATAACGGTAATGACTTTAAATTACCTGATGTAACTCATGCTTTGACCAATTTTATCTCTTTGGTTAACACTGACTCTATTTATTTAGACTTGCAAGGAGAGCGAGTTAAATCTATTTATCTAGAAGTAATTAAGCGCGAGTTTAAACATTTTAATACTAAAAAAATTAACAATTTAATTCGAGAAGTCGTTTACCGTGATTTACAGGGTTCACAATATATAGGTGAGCAGGCAGTATTTTTACGCGTAATAGCAAATGAACAGCCTCATTCTAAACTTCACCTTGTTTGTTTAAAACAGCCGTGTATTTACAAATTAAGTGCGGGCTTAAAAGCTAAGTACATTTTTATTCTTTTTGTTCAAGAAGAGGAAAAGAAAGAAATTGCTCTAGCTTTACCAACTTTAATTAAAAAAGCTCAAGTTTATGTTAGTAGATTACAAAAGAACGGCTGTCCAACTGACGTTGAAGAGGTTTGGAAGGATTTAGCGGATGTAGATTGGGAATTTAGTACAAAGAGTAATAAATAGAAAACCTCTGACCCTAAAGTCAGAGGAATTTTTGTTATTATGCTGCAAGGCCCTGTTCAATGAGCATAATTAAAATGTGAATAAATTTAATGTGAACTTCTTGAATGCGATCTGCATAACCAACATGAGGTACACGTAACTCAACGTCTGTTAAGTTAGCATATTTGAATAAAGTACCTCCGTCTTTACCTGTTAAGGCAATAACTTTCATATCTGCTTTTTTAGCAGCGTGACAAGCATTTACAACATTTTCTGAGCTACCAGAGGTAGTAATTGCAAGAAGGACATCACCTGGTTTACCCAGTCCTTCAACATATCGACTAAAAACATATTCAAAGCCATAGTCGTTACCCACACAAGTAATATGGGATACATCAGAGATTGCTATAGCGGCGTAAGCTGGTCGGTCTTGACGATAACGACCTGATAGCTCTTCGGCAAAGTGCATGGCATCACAGTGAGAACCACCGTTTCCGCAACTAATAATTTTATTTCCGTTTTTTAATGCTTCAACCATTATTGCGGCTGCATTATTTAAACGATTTAAGAGTTCTTTGTTTTCGAGAACTTTTTCTAGTGTACTTTTGGCCTCAAGCAGTTCTTGTTTAATAATGTCGATGCTCATAAAAAACCTTAAAAGTAAATTAAATATTAACTGAGTGTTCACTTTTTCTTGTGACAACCTTTGTTATTTATTATATAATAATCTTTCGGAAATCATAATAAAAACAATAAATTATATTTTACTACAACAAGGTTTATTTTTGATTTTTAACCGATATATTTATATATCATCAACAAAACACATAAAAGATAAACACAAAATTTATGTCTGCAACAAACAATAATATCGTTGAAGTAAAAGGAATTGATTTCTCTCGTGGCAGTAATAAAATCTATTCAAACCTTACTATGAATTTTGCAAAGGGGAAAATTACTGCAGTAATGGGACCTTCAGGTATAGGTAAAACCACATTGCTAAAGTTAATTGGTGGTCAGCTCATACCTGATAAAGGTGATATTCTCTTTAACGGGGAATCAATTAGTTTTGCTTCAACAAAAGATTTATATGATATGCGTAAGAATATGGGGATGTTGTTCCAATCAGCAACTCTATTCAATGATATGTCAGTTTTTGATAATGTGGCATATGCCTTACGCGAACATACGGATTTAAGTGAAGAAATGATCCGTATGATAGTACTAATGAAGCTCCAAGCAGTTGGTTTACGTGGAACGCATGAGTTATTTCCAAGTGAGCTATCGGGGGGGATGCAAAGACGTGTTGCTCTTGCTCGAGCTGTTTCTTTAGATCCTGAATTAATTATGTATGATGAGCCTTTTGCGGGTCAGGATCCAATTTCATTTGGGGTAATCGTTAAATTAATTAAAGATTTAAATCAAACTGCTGGTTTAACTTCGATTGTAGTTACGCACGATATTCAAGAAGTATTAACTATTGCGGACTACTGCTATATTCTTATGGATGGTAAAGTTCTTTTTGAAGGAACTGCTGAAGAAGTTAAAGCATGTAAGGACCCATATGTGGTTCAGTTCTTAACTGCATCGTCTGATGGTCCTATTTCATTCCATAAACCAGCTCCAGATTATCAAACTGAGCTTTTTGCTCAAGTTGATAAAGACGCTAAATAATTTTTATTATGATTGTACTAATTCAAAAATTAGGGCAATGGTTTATTAATTTTATTGTTAATGTAGGTTATGCAGGATTAATGTTATTACAATCTTTAATAGCAAAACCAGACCTACGCCATTTTCCCCTTGTAATTAAACAAATTTATAACTTAGCTGTAAGATCATTACCTATTATAGGTATAGCAGGGTTTTTTATTGGGGCAGTTTTAGCACTACAATCTTATCAAGCTTTAACCACTTTTAGTGCTGAATCTTTTGTTGGTACTATGACTGCAATTGCAGTACTCCGTGAGTTAGCTCCAGTAGTAACAGGTTTACTTTATGCAGGTCGTGCAGGTTCATCCTTAACCGCAGAGATTGCATTAATGAAGTCTACCGAACAACTTAGCTCTTTAGAGATGATGGCTGTAAACCCCCTAAGAAGAATTATTGCTCCTCGTTTTTGGGCTTCAATAATTTCTATGCCATTATTAACTATTGCTTTTATGGCTTTAGCTATACTTGCATCCGCTTTAGTTGGTATTGATTGGAAACAGATTCCTTACGCAAATTTCTGGGGATCTATTCAAAGTTATACTAATTTAGATGATTTCCTGCACGGTTTCTATAAATCTATTTTATTTGCCTTCTTTATTTCTTGGGTTGCTGTATACAAAGGTTATACATGTATTCCTAACTCAGAAGGGGTTTCTAAAGCAACTACAGATACTGTAGTAGTTTCATCTTTAGGAATTTTATTTATTGACGTGCTAATTACAATTTATTTATTTGGTTAATTAAAAATGAGAGTTTCAGCTAAAATTCAATTTCTCGTTGGATTATTTATTCTTTTTGTAATTGGTTGCTTTGTCTATATGTCATTGAATATAGGCTTTAAGTTTTTCAATAGTGCAAAAGACTACTATTCAGTTTCAGCAACCTTTACTAATATTAACGGTCTAAAAGATAACGCTGCCGTAAAAATTGGTGGTTTACAAATCGGTTATGTAGAAAATATTTCTTTAGATCCAGTTACTTACGAACCTAAAGTTACAATTAAAATCGAAAAACAATTTAATGAAATTCCAGATAATTCGACTTTATCTGTAAAAACAAATGGTATTCTAGGTGATAAATATTTAGACCTACGAGTAGGTTTTGATATGCCTGGAACAACTAAAATGTTAACTAATGGTTCAGTTATTACCAACACTGTATCAGCAATTGATTTAGAAGACTTAATTTCTAAATTTGCTTTCGGTGATAAATAAAGGAATTTAAAATGTTAAAAGTAAAAGGTATTCTAGTTTCTCTGTTAGTTGCTCTTCCTGTATTAGGTTTAAATATAGTTGTTGCAACACCTGCTCAAGCTGCAATTGTAAATGTTAGTACTGTTGATCGTGCTAACCCAACGGCTGTAACTACAGCTGCAATTGATAATGCAATTGAGATTATTAAAAAATACAAAGACGTAAGTGTTAATAATCAACAACTTCGTAATGATATTAAAACTAACGTTTTACCTTTATTCAATACTAACTATATTTCTCTAAGTCTCTTAAATACTTATACGCGTACAGCGACAAGAGAACAACTAGTTGAATTTAGAAATGTAATTGAAGATTACATGGTTAATGCTTTTATCGAAGCTATGTCTTTTTATAATAATCAAAAAGTTAACATAGGTACGACTCAAGTAGTACAAAATTCAGCTACAACTAATGTAACTTTAGTAGATACAAATCAAAGTTATAATATTCAATTTAGAATGATTAATATTAATAATCAATATGGTATTATTGACTTTACTGCTGAAGGTATTTCATTAGTAAATACAAAATCTACTGAATGGCAACCAATTTTACGTCAAAAAGGGGTTGCAGGTTTAATCGAGTATGTTAAAAATAACATGAATAACGTACTTAGCGACATTAACCAAAGCAAATAGTAAGATAAAAAATGTATACAATCAATCAAAGTACGCATACTGTGTTTTTTGATGACAAGCTAACGCATGTAAATGTTGCAGCCTTAGATAAAAATCGAGAACAATTTATTCAAGAATTGAAAAACCTCAAAGGTGATACTATTTATCTTGACTTTTCTCAGTGTAGTAGTCTTGATACTTCAGGATTTGCGTACCTACTTGCGGTTTTAAGATTAATTGAAGAAAGTAAGGATTTTACTAATACCCAAGTAAAACTAGAGAGTGCACAACGAATAAAAGTTTATGCTACTCTATATGATTTAAATGATTTCTTTACAAAATTCTTTTAATTTTTAAATGGAGACAGTATTAGTGGAACAAGATCTACTAGCTCGTGTAGGTGAAGAGCTTAAAAAATTAGAATTAGAAGATTTTAAGCTTTTTCTTGAAGGTAATCACGTAAAAATAGTTGCTGTATCAGAATTATTTAATGATATGAGCCTATTAAAAAAACAACAGTATATAATGCGTGCAACTAAACCTTTTCTCTCTTCGGGTGAAATTCATGCTGTGCATATTAAAACTTTTACCCCAGAAGAATGGAAAGTTCAAAAACATTTATACTAGAAAAAAGCACCCAATTCTCTGGGTGCTTTTTCTATATGCTATAATAAGTCGGGTAAAATTAACCTCATTGTTTTGGATTATTTAATTATATGGAATACTTTATTATTCAAGGTGAACAAAAGTTTGGTGGAGAGATTTTAATTGGCGGAGCTAAAAATGCTGCCCTACCAATTTTCTTTGCTGCTATTTTAGGAACGGAAGAAATTGTTTTAAATAATGTTCCAAACCTAACGGACATAAAATACACATGTAATATCTTTAAAAACTTAGGTGCCCAAGTTGAAGCTGATTTAGCTAATAATAAAGTAGTTCTTCGACCTCAGGATATAAAAAATTATGTTGTACCTTATGAGCTAGCAAGTAAAATGCGAGCGTCGATTTGGGCTTTGGCACCATTAGTAGCTAAGTATGGCTATGGTAAAGTATCTTTACCTGGAGGTTGTGCTATAGGCTCAAGACCAGTTGACATGCATCTTGATGCCCTTAAAAAGCTAGGTGCAACTATTGAGTTTGATGAAGGTTATGTAATTGCAACTGCCAAAGATGGACTTAAAGGGGCAAATATCTTTTTTGATAAGGTTTCAGTTGGAGCAACAGTTTCGGCTGTATGTGCTGCCGTTTTAGCTAAAGGGGTTTCGCATATTGAAAATGTGGCAATGGAGCCTGAAGTAGTTGACGTTTGTAACTTTTTAATTGCTCTTGGAGCTAAAATTGACGGTGTAGGAAGCAAGGTGCTAACTATTACTGGTGTTGAGCAATTAAAAGGGGTTAGTAACTATGAAATAATTCCCGATCGCATCGAATGTGGCACTTATTTAATTGCAGCTGCTATTTCTCGTAGTAAAGTAACTTGTCATAATGTAAATCCTAAACATATGGAAGCTACTTTAGCTAAATTAAGCGAAGCAGGAGCTCAAATAAGCATTTCAGGTAATAGTATTACATGTGATATGGCGGGACGTAGACCTAAGTCAGTAAATATCATAACTGCTCCTTATCCTGGCATAGCTACAGATATGCAAGCTCAGTTTACCCTTTTAAATAGTTTAGCTGAAGGTAATAGTGTTGTTACTGAAACTATTTTTGAAAATAGATTTATGCATGTACCTGAGCTTCAACGTATGGGAGCAAAAATAAGTCAAAATGGTAATACTATTTATATTCAAGGGGTAGAGCAATTATCTGGAGCTCATGTGAAGGCTACAGATTTAAGAGCTTCTATTTCACTAGTTTTAGCTGGCTGTGTGGCTAAGGGTCATACTTATGTTAATGAAATTTATCATATTGACCGTGGTTATGAAGCTATAGAACAAAGAATGAAGCAAATTGGCTGCACTATTACCCGTGAACAAAATCAGGAGTCAATTTAATGTTTATTCACCCTCATAAAATTAAGATTGAACAGCTTCTTGAGGCAAAATTTAATCCTGAGCATCTAGAAGTAATTGATGAATCCTATATGCACCATGCAGGACCAGAAGCAGGGAGTCACTATAAAGTAATTATGGTGAGCAGTATTTTTGCAGAGCAAAAACTGATTCAAAGACAGCGTGAAGTAAACAAAGTGCTCAAAGAGGTGCTAGCAAATGATATTCATGCTTTAAGTTTAAAACTCTACTCACCTGAAGAATGGGAAAAGCAACCTATTATCCCTGAAAGTCCTAAATGCGCAGGAAAAAATAAAGAACTTTAATTAATTGTTGACTAAATAGTGTGGTAATTAGTTGTCTGGTGCCACAAAACTGAAAAAAAGTTTAAAATATTATAAAAAAGTTAAAATATAATATTTATCTTATTTTTCAACGCTTTAATCTATGCTAATTTTTAAAACTA
>NZ_NRJH01000056.1 GCF_003585925.1 Psittacicella melopsittaci | reverse complement strand
CAATTTAACAAAACACTTTGAAATTTAACAAAACCCTTTGCAATTTAACAAAACCCTTTGAAATTTAACAAAACCCTTTGCAATTTAACAAAACCCTTAGCAATTTAACAAAACCCTTTACAATTTAACAAAACCCTTTACAATTTAACAAAAAATGCTTGCCAAAAAAGTCCCTTTTTTAGGCTAAAATTAGAACTTGCATTTGATAGTTAAAACTTGCAAATTAACTTGCAAAAGCCACAAAGATAACAAATATTTAACAAGAGAGTGTTATTTTTGCTTGAGCTCTTGCTTTAGTTTATTAAAATAAGTATAATATGCACACCAAAGAGCAAATGCATAGACCTATGCGCTTGTTTTGCGGTACTTTACTCGACCAATTAGAGTAGAGCCTTTATTTTATTAACATCAAAAAGTATCAAGGAAACTAAAATGGAATTCTTTAACTATATCGATGTTAGCATTACAGGTAAAAAATACAAATAATTAACCTTAATTATTTGCCTATTTATCCTAAGCTAACTAAAAGTAGTGAAGGAATTTAGTTATAGAACTTTATAACTAATTTTTTAGGTAATCCTTTTTTTGTGAGAACTCCTCACATAAAGTTACCCTTAATAACACACTATAAACGTTATTAAGTCGGTTATTTATCTGTACCTATGAAAACTAATGACCTCATTTGGTACAATCAAAAAAATCTAGTGAAAGTATTTTACTCTCGGTTTAAATACTAGCTAGTCTATCAGGAATAATTGCTTACCATTTGAAGTAAATTATTACCTGCCTCAATCAGGAAAACTTAAGAATTTAAGATGTTTGTAGAATCCATGGTTCCAAACGTCTGAGATTAGTTAGCATAGGTATTGTGCGGCAATCTCAAAGAGTTTTATATTAGTTAAAGGTTTATACTAGTTAGAGCTTCTCTAACTAGTTTTTTTTTGTCGCAAAAAAAAGATACTCACCCGAGTATCTTTTTTTATTTTTCTAATTTGTAAGTTTTTTTCAAGAAGGCAAGAGCCCAACTTTGTGGCACCAGCTTTTGCAAATACCACATAAAGTAGGTTGGCAAGCCTACCAGATAATAGGTTTTTTGTTTTTTACTATTAAAAGCTTTTACAACTATATTAGCAAGTTGTTCGGGCGTAGAAGTAAAACGCTTGCGGTTTTTATTTTCTAGGCGTTGCTTTTGTTCTTGATAATCTTTTTCTAAATGCGCCGAAGTAGGAGTAAAGTCTTTATACTCTTGTAAAGCTCTTTGTCTAAAGTTAGTAATTACTGGACCTGGGTTAAGTAAACTAACTTGAATATTAGGATTATCATTTTCTACTCTAAAGGTTTTTACCATAGCATCTAAGCCTGCTTTACTTGCTCCATAGGCAGCACGAAACGGAGCTGGAACAAAGCTCACTATACTCGAAGTTACCATAATCCGCCCATAACCTTGAGCACGAAAGAGCTTAATACAACGGGTAAAGTAATCCCAAGTACCAACGAGATTTACATTAAGTAAATCAATAAGTTGTTGTCTTGGCGTATCTTCTGAGGCACTAATAAAGCCATAGCCAGCATTGAGAAAGGCTGCATCTAATTGTTGTAAATCAGGATCTGCAAAAAGCTTAGCTATGTCTTCTCCTTGTCCTTGATCACAAATTTTTACTTTAATGCCTAGTTGTTCTAAGTCTACTCCGTCTTGAGCTTGGCGTACAGTTGCAATAACTTCCCAGCCCAGTTGCTTAAACTTAATTGCACTTGCCTTACCTATGCCCGACGAGCATCCCGTAATAAGAATTTTTTGCATAAAACTACTCAGATAAATAAAGGTTAACCTTTAGGGTTAACCTTCTAAGTCTAGAGGCTGTTCACGACAACCACAGTGTTCACATTTACATTCACGACTACGGGCAAAAGTGTAACCGTGCATATCTAATTTGTTTTTAATATCTTTAAGGTCTAATTTAACAACTAGATCATAGAGATTTTTTAAGCTATCTACACGTTTGTCTGTTAAATGAACGCGAATTGAGTATTTGTCAATAAAGTGATCAAAATCAAAATTGCGATCAAACATATAGTTAACAAGCAGAGCAAACACATATGAACGTAATACTTTAGAGCGACTAATAAAAGTTAAGCGATTTGCTTCAAGTACCATATAGATTGGGGTTTCACAACCGGTAATTTCAATATAGTCTTTAAAGTCACCTGGATTACGATCAAAAGCTCCATTAAAGGTCATAATTTCATTATGCACCAATTGGGAAGCAGGTTTAGCACGTACAATACTATCGTACATACTGAGGTTAATAAATCGTTTTTCAGTTTCCATAATAAAAAATTGTGGTTAGTTAGAGATTTTGCTCGAGAAATTGGCTTATTAAGTCTATTGTAGTGTCTACATCAGCTTTAGTATTAAACGGAGCTAAACTAAAACGTAAAGTAGAGTCTACGCCAAGAAATTCATGGTAAGGATAAGCACAATGTTTCCCTACTCGAGCAACGACATTATGTTGGGCTAAAAATTGCCCTAAATCTATATCTAAACCATCTTCAATACTTAAAGAAATATGATGACCAAAGCTAGGCAAGATTACTACAGGAGCTTGGTTTTGTTGTAGTTCTTGGCAAATATTTTTGCTTTGGCTTAAATTAGCTACTTGAGGTAAGCTTGCTAAACGAGCAAGAAAATACTTTTGTAAAGTATGAGTATACTCATAAAGCTGCTTTAAAGGTTGTGCAGTTAACCAGTTAAGATTACTTGCTACTGTAACTAAAGCGTTTATATTTGGCGTGCCTGAAACCAAGAAAGGATTGCTTTCTTGGAGTTGGTAACAAGGTTCGCGTAGGTTAATGCTTTTAACAAAGCCTCCTCCGACCCATTGGTGGTGTAAGCTATTTCCAGGGAGAGGAATATTTAAATGCTCGAGTTTTTTCTCTTCTACTTCAGGAGTTTTTTGGCTATTGAGATTAAAAAACTTAGCCAGCAGAGCCAGATTTTTATCTTGTTTACCACTGAGCTCGGCAATGCGAGGAGAAATATATAAATAGCCAATACCAGTTAAGCCAAACATTTTATGCAGCGAGCCCACTAAAAAGTCTGCTTGCCAGCCTTGCGGGCTGTGGCTTTTTTCTAAGTAAACGGCATTAAAGCACGAGCCTTGGGCATTATCTATACTTAACCAAGTATGAGGAGCATAAGTAGAAAGAATTTCTTTTATTTTACCAATAGGATGTACCATGCCATTTGCATTGTCCACCGCACTCAGGCTCACTAATAAAAGCTCTTGGCTATGCTCTTGACAAAACTGACGTAAATACTCTAAATCTAAACTAAGATCAGCCAGCAAAGGAATAGTTTTTAACTCTAAAAAATCATAGCTATGACAAAGTTTTATCCAAGGTAAAAGATTAGCATGGTGATTGCTTTGTGTTACAAGGATATAGTATTTTGCTTGGGGTTGATTCTTTTGTTGAGCTTCCCAGAATTCGCCTAATGTCTGGGCAAGAAGATTTAAAGATTCAGTTGAATTTTGCGTATAGGTTAAACGGTTAGCTTCTGGGTTCTCTGGATCTAAATAGTTAACCAGAGCCTGTTTACCAGCTTGTACTAAATCCGTTAAAGCTTGGGTATGCAGAGAACGCTCAACATTTCCTGCTAAACCATAGCCTTGATTAAAAGCGTCAAGTACAGCTTGTGGTCTTAAACTAGTAGCTGCACTATCAAAATAAATTAAATTATTATCTTTAAGAGCAGGAAATTGCTCTTTAAAATTATTCAGAGAATAATGGGATAATTGTTTCTCTAATTGAGAAAGATTTAAATGGTCTTGCATAGAATTTATAAATAAAAGATAGCTCAATCTAAAGCAAGAAAGGAAGAATAAATTTTCGTGTTTATATTATACCCAAGTCGCATGCTTAAATTGTAGTTTTTCAATAACTAATATAGTAGAATATAAACATTAAATGATATTTTAATTTAAGAAGATGAGTAAATTAAATAAGATTATTCAACGTAATGAACAATTTTTCTACCAAGGACAAGGAACTATTTTACTTGGGGAAGTTGAAACCGATTTAATCCACGAATTTTTAGAGTTAATTCCTGGAGAGCAAAAACTAGGTATTTATACCAAACAAATGTATACTTTTGCTCATAGCGTGCAACTGCTATGGCGTCAAGGCTATAAAATCTGGACAAATTTAAAAGCTAGTGAGGCAAAATTAGATCCTAAAACTACGGGGTTAAAAATACCTCTTGTAGTTGAAAAAGAAGATTTTTTTGCTTTAGAAAAAGGTAATAGCCTCAAAAATAAAGATGTGTATTTGGCTTATGGGGCTGATCCAAGCCTAGCCCAAGAACATCTAGGCGAGCAGTATAATTTAGCTCAAGCCTTAACGCAGCTACCGCTTAAAGTAGGACAAAGTGAAGTAGATTTATCTGCAAGTCCTTTAGCCCAGGTTTGGCGTTTAACTCAAGCGACTAATTTAGTAATTTTTTGGCCAAAAAGTAAAGAAGAGTTTTTAACTTTAGTGCAAGAAATTCAACTTGCTTTAGCTCAACTGGAAATAGATCCAAGTCAAGTGCAAGTTTTTTACTTAGGTACTAACGACTCGGGGATTAAAACTCTGGCTTCCTTGCTCGATAACCCGGTGCGTCAATTAGATAATGTCGCACGAAGTCGACTATTTCACAGTCAAGCTAATCTAGTGGTAAGTCCTAAGCTCGCCAATAAAAGTAAACACGATAGCTTTACTTTAGCTTCTGGTATAATTACAAGTTTACCAGGCGTATTTAGTTCGCATACTTTAGACAAGGGTACGCAATTACTTTTAAGCACTTATGCTGATTTAAGTGCCGTGCATAATCAACACTTGAGCAAATTATTTAAAAACTATGCCAAAGAGTTTGATGTGCAAGTGACTAACCCTAATCTAAACTTTTTAGACTATGCCTCAGGAGCAGGTGTTATAAGTCAATACTTAGCTCATCTTTTTGCTCAGCAAATTACCAATCCCCAAGTAAAACAAAACTGGGATTTGATTGAAGTTTATGCTCCAGCCTTAATGAGCTCTGCAGTAAATTTACAAGCTTTGTCTCAAGAGCAAATAAGTTTTAATTTACAAGCAGCCGATTCACTGCAACAGGCTTTAGACAATGGCTTAACTCCTGTTTTCTATCGTGAAATTATTACTAATCCTCCTTTCCATCAAGGAAATGAGGTAACTTTTAGAATTACCGAAAACCTCATAGCCCAAGCAAGACAAAGATTACATCCGCAAGGAGCCTTACGTCTGGTGGCAAACTCGGGCTTACCTTACCTACCTATTTTAACTAAATACTTTAAGGTAGTTGAAGTTATAGCTCAAGAGGCAGGGTTTACAGTATACTTAGCAAAAATATCATAAGATTATGCGTTTATCAGACAAAGATATAATTGAAGCTTTGGATAATGGACTCATTAAAATAGAGCCGCGTCCAAATAATGATCGTATTGCGGGGGCAACCGTTGATCTTTCTTTAGGTAATACCTTTAGAGTATTTTCTAGTCAAAAAGTACCTTATGTGGACTTAGGTGGCTCAAGTGTAGAACTCGCAGCTCAACTTGATGAGCTTATGTCAGAAGAAATTTATATTGAAGATGACAAGATGTTCTTCTTACACCCAGGGGAACTAGCATTAGGTTGTACTTTTGAGTCAGTAACTGTGCCAGATAACTATTTAGCTTGGTTAGATGGACGTTCTTCTTTAGCTCGTTTAGGCTTAATGGTGCATGTAACAGCCCACCGTATAGATCCAGGCTGGTCAGGAAGAATCGTTTTAGAGTTCTCAAATCAAGGTAAAGTGCCTTTAGCTCTACGTCCAAAAATGAAAATTGGGGCAATAAGTTTTGAGCCGTTAAGTTCGTCGGCTTTAAAACCTTATGTAAAACGTGACAACGCTAAGTATAAATACCAAGACTCGGCAGTTTCTTCACGAATTGCAAGGGATAATGAAGATCCAATTTCTTTAATTAGTCAAAACCAACAGTTAAATAAAGAGTAGTTGTGAGCTTAAAAAATTACTTAAATTATCTCCAGCTTTCTTTGCTTGCCTCGCTACGTGTGCCCTTAGAGGCTTTGAGTAGTAAAGAAGTACTAGTATGTGCTCGTCCTTTGTTAGGGGCTGATATTTATCGCCTTGCTGAATTAGATTTGCTCGATAACCTTGATCCTTGGGTAGCTTCGACCTTTGCAAATTATGGAGCACAAGTTGATCTTACCCAGCAAAATTTAACTTATCGTCAAGGTTTATATGGGGTAGTTTTAGAACGCTTGCAACGCCCGCAAGGGGAAGTTCCCCCTCAATCTAATTTAAAGCAAGAAATAGCTGAGTTTGCTCAGTTACTTTTTAACTATCGTCAGCAAGAGCTCAAAGTTAATGCCCAAGTAGATTTAGCTCAAGGACAAAAATTTAGCCAGCAATTAACGCTAGCTTGGAAAGAGTTGCAAAAAGCTTGGCAAAAAGATCCTGAGCAAAAAGGAGAAAGTCTAAACTTTGCCCCTCAGGTGCTAAATGTCTTAGCTCGCGAGTATAATCTAGATCGTAAACTGCTAGAGAAAATGGAGCAAGCTAACTTTGCTCCTTGGCAAGAGTTTTTTGCCCAGTATTTAGCTCCAACGGCCGAGTTAGTGCAAAAGGTATTACAAGAGCAAATGAGCTTGGCTGCGAGTCAAGTAAATTGGTTAGCCCCTTCGTTTGCAAGTTTTAAGCCCGAACTAAGTAAACGTCAACGCCAAGCCTATTTGCAGCATGAGCAAATTATTGGCTTTATGTGTTTTGACGCACAGTTTGAAATGCTTAATCTCGATAATATTACCGTTAACCCTTTATATCGTAAATCTGGCTATGCCCAAGTTTTACTCGATATAATGTTTGCTTTTGGCACTTTACAGCAGACAAGCAATTACTTACTTGAAGTAAGAGAAAGTAATTATCCTGCAATTAATTTATACCAAAAGAATGGTTTTGTCTTACTCAATAAAAGACATAATTATTATGATCATTCGTTAAATGGTCAAGCCGAGCACGCTTTAATTTATCAAAAGCTTTGCTCATAAAAGTAAAGTCCTCTACTAAACTAAGTAGAGGACTTAACTTTTTTATGCTTCTAATTCTGCAACTAAGTGTTGGAAATCTTCACCTTGTAAAGGAATGCCTTCGTGTAAAGCAACTACGGCACTAAAGTGATCGCTTACATAGGTAGGATTTGCTAAGGCAATAGGTTTGCCATAGTTGTAACCATAAGTAAGACCAAGAACTTGAACATGAGCAGCTAGACCTGCATTAATATCATTTTCTGAGTCACCTACCATAAGCACACGTTGCTTATCGGTTACGCCAAAGTTTTCCATGTGTCTTAAAATACCTTCAGGGTGAGGTTTATTGTGTTGTAAATCACCATCACTAAACACCCCATCAAAGAGGTCGTAAAGACCTATACCCGTTAAAACTTTTGGAGTTAAGGCTTTCATTTTATTAGTTAATACGGCAAGTTTAACCCCAGTTGCTTTTAAGCGATGTAAAGCTTTATCTACGCCTGGGAATAATCTAGCATGCAGGTTACCAACTTCAATATAAAGTTGTTGATGACGAGTTTTGAATTGTTCTTTTAACGGTAAAACATGCTCGTTGTATAAGTCGTCAGTTGGCAGTTGCAGTAATTGTTCTTGCTGAGCAAAAACTGGGAAAAGATTTTTATCTTTTAATAATTCACGTTTTAACCAAGCAAAGCATTCGTTAACTGCAGCATCATGCCCTTGACCTACCCAGTTAGTTACCTCTAACGTAGGTGGTT
Organism: Psittacicella melopsittaci; assembly: GCF_003585925.1. Taxonomy (GTDB): domain Bacteria; phylum Pseudomonadota; class Gammaproteobacteria; order Enterobacterales; family Psittacicellaceae; genus Psittacicella; species Psittacicella melopsittaci. Next base: position 15,235 of record NZ_NRJH01000056.1, on the reverse strand, counting down.
CAGGAAAACCAAATTCTTTACAAGCTAAACGATAAGAGTGAGCTATGTCTTCAATAGTGTTTAAAAGAGTGCCGTCTAAATCAAAAACAATTAGATCATAATTGTAACTTGTCATTTTTTATTCTCCGCGGAAAGATAAGTCTACATAATCAGGAGATTCATGTTCAATTGCTAATTCACGTAGGTTGGTAATAACTTGAGCATAGTCTTCGGCATCAAAAATAGCCGAGCCCGCAACAAAGTTAGTTGCCCCTGCATGAGCTAACACCCTAATAGTGTCTGCATTTACCCCACCGTCTACTTGAATTTCTACTTTACCAAGAAGATTTTGGCGTTTTAACTCTTGGCGTAAAGCTTCAATTTTAGCTAGCGTATAAGGTAAGAATTTTTGTCCCCCAAAGCCTGGGTTAACCGTCATGATTAACACCAGATCCAGTTGTTCAAGAACTGGGTATAAAAGTTCTACTGGAGTGCCAGGGTTAATCGCAATACCAACACTTAGACCTAATTCTTTAATTAGGTTAATTGTACGATCTGTATGAGTGATAGCTTCATAAGAAAAAGTAATATGATTTGCTCCTGCTTCTTTAAAGTAGCGGGCTAATCTTTCAACTTCATTGGTCATTAAATGCACATCAATTGGAGCCGAGATGCCATAATCACGTAGTGCCTTACAAATTGGAGCCCCAAAGGAAAGGTTAGGAACGTAATTATTATCCATTACATCAAAATGAATGCGATCTGCTCCAGCTGCGATAACTCTAGTTACATCTTCGCCTAAACGAGCAAAATCAGCAGATAAAATTGATGGAGAAATTACAATTTCTTGACTCATAAAAAATCCTAAAACTCGAAATTAATATTAAAAGTGTTGACACCTACATTATACTAGGAGAACCGAGAAAAATCTTGGCAAAGAGTTATTTATGATAAAATAATTCCTGCTAACCTATTCTAAATTAACTTTTATTACTAAAGTTCATTTAGAATATATTAGTTTAAAAAATATCTATGACTTCTACAAAAAATATCGCTAACTCCTTTATTCACTTACGTGTCCACTCGGACTTTTCCATAAACTCCGGGGTAATGAAAGTTAAGGATATAATTTCTTTAGCTGGACAATACCATATGCCAGCCGTGGCAATAAGTGATTTAAATATGTTCTGTGGCTTAATCAAACTTTACGAACAAGCTACAGCCCAAGGTATTAAACCTATTCCTGCCATAGACACTCAGTTTATGGATGAACGTGGTCGTTTACATGACGTTACTCTTCTTGCCGAAGATGAAGAAGGCTATGTAAATTTACGCCGGATCATGACTCAAACCTATGTACGAGCAAGAGGGAAAATCGAATATACAGGTCGAGTGCGCAGTTTAAAATCAACTAAGCGAGATCCGCGCATTTACATTACCTATGAGCAAATGGAACAACATTCTCAAGGCGTAATCTGTCTGCTTCCTGCCTATTTTGGTCCTCTAGGAAATAGTGCTCGTGAAGATAAGATCGACTTTGCAGATCCTTGTTATGAACGCTTAAAAGCTATTTATCAAGATAAGATTTTCCAAGCTATAGCCCGTTGTCAACGTCCTGGAGAAAAAGGACTAGAAAAATACGTGCTGGAGTATTCAATTCGTTATCAAATGCCTCTAGTGGCAACCAATGATGTACTCTTTAAACGTCAAACCGACTTTAAAACCCACCAAATTCGGGAATGTATTTCCCAAGGGGTGGTAATGGCGGAGTACCAACCTGAGTACACGTCTGAGCAGTACTTTAAAACGGGGCAAGAAATGGCAGAGCTCTTTGCAGACTTACCGGTAGCTATTAGCAATACTAGCAAAATTGCCCAAATGTGTACGGTTAAGTTTAAGTTAGGGCACCATGACTTACCAAGATTTACTTTAGATCCAAGTGATCCAGCCCAAAAAGAATTAAAAGACGAATTTGATCTTTACGTAAAAGAGCATCCAGAAGTCGATGAAGAAGAATGGATTCTGGAAAAACTAGCATGGCAAGGACTCGAGGCACGCTTAAAAGTGCTTTATCCTGATCCCGAAGAACGTGAAGCGCAACGTCCACGTTATAATGAACGCCTCGAGTATGAGCTGGGCATTATTAAACGTATGAAGTTCCCAGGCTACTTCTTAATCGTTCAAGAGTTCATTAACTGGTCGAAAAAGAATGAAATCCCTGTAGGTCCAGGACGAGGTTCAGGGGCAGGTAGTCTAGTGGCGTATACTTTACGCATAACCGATCTCGACCCTCTAAAATATGCCTTACTTTTTGAGCGTTTTCTTAACCCGTCCCGTAAATCCATGCCTGACTTTGACGTTGACTTTTGTAATGAAGGGCGTGCTCGAGTTATCGAGCACATGCAAGAGCACTATGGCAAGGATTCAGTTTCGCAAATTATGACCTTTGGTACCATGGGTGCCAAAATGGTAGTGCGAGATGTAGCAAGGGTAATGGGGATTGACCGCCATAAAGCAGATAACCTTGCTAAGGCTTTACAAGATAAGCTAGAGTACAAGGTTGTAGATGAAAATGGTGCCGAAGAAACTAAAACTGCCAAGGGTACGTTAGAAAATAACGTTAAATATAATCCTGTATTTAAAGCCTATTATGAAAATACCGAAGAGCCTGAGTATCGTCATATAGTTGACTATTCAAAACCTCTCGAAGGTTTAGTACGTCAAGTAGGTAAGCACGCCGCAGGGATAGTTATATCACCAATTGAAATGAACAACTACTCGGCGTTTTATATTTCCGAAGACGGCGAGCAAAGTACGCATTTTGACAAAGATGATATTGAACATGCTGGTTTAGTTAAGTTCGACTTTTTAGGTTTAAAAAACTTAACCATTATTAAAAATGCGATTAAGATGATTCACAAGCGTCAGCTTCGCGAAGGAGTTAAACCCGAAGATTTACTGGATATTAACTTAATTCCTCTCGATGATCCTGCTTGTTATGAATTATTACAAAAAGGTGATACCCATGGTATTTTCCAGCTAGAGTCTGAAGGGATCACCAAAATGGTGGTAAATGCCCAACCTAAAACTTTTGAGGATATTATCGCCTTAATCGCTTTATACCGTCCTGGTCCTTTACAATCAGGGATGGTGGAAAACTATATTAACCGGAAAAACGGTTTAGAAGAAGTTTATTATCCGACGCCAGAATTAAACTTTGAGGTACTAAAAGATATTCTCGATCCTACCTATGGGGTTATAGTTTACCAAGAGCAGGTGATGCAAATTGCCCAAACCTTCTCGGGCTATACTCTAGGTGACGCCGATAACTTACGTCGTGCTATGGGTAAGAAAAAACAAGAGGAAATGGATAAAGAGCGTGGCAAGTTTATTGAAGGGGCTACCAAAAATAATCATGACCCAGCCCAAGCTCAAGCTCTGTTTGATCTGGTAGATAAGTTTGCAGGCTATGGTTTTAACAAGTCTCACTCGGCTGCCTATGCTTTAATTTCTTATCAAACCGCTTACTTAAAAGCCCATTATCGTGCTGAGTTCTTAGCTGCCGTTTTAACCAACGGCCAAAGTGATATCTCAAAAATCTATGGTACAGTTAAGGATTTAAAAAACACGGCAAGAAAAATTCGCGTAGACTTTATCCGTCCAAGTGTAAACTACTCTTTTGAGCATTTTGATGTAGATCACAAGGGGAGAGTTATCTACTCTCTAGCCGCTCTTAAAGGCGTAGGGGTTGACGTAGTTAAAGAGTTAATTAAAGAACGTGAGGCTAATGGTAACTTTAAAGACTTTTATGATTTTCTCAGTCGCTGTGGGCGTCATTTTTCTGAAAGCCAACTTAAGGTAATGATCAATGCGGGTTGCTTTGATGACTTTATTGCCCAAGGCAAAGAAAAAGGACATAGCCGTGAAGTTTATCATCATGTTCTCAAACCGATTCTTGCTGCAGTAAAAAACTCAGCCCAAGGCAACCTCTTTGCTGATCTAACCGAGAATATAGATACTTATATTTATCCAGATATAGTAAAAGAAGTTAAGCCTTGGCCTATGGATGAGCGAGTTAAACGGGAATATGATGCCTTTAACTTCTACTTTGCCGGACATCCAATTAATGCCTTTAGTGCCGAACGTCAAACTTTAGCTTCTGCCTCTTCAATTGATGATTTATTCAATAAGTTTTCTGATTATAATGCCGAAGTTTTAAGTAACTCCCGCAAAGGTGGTAATCAGCGGGCGGCCGTTAAAAGTCACACTCTAGTTGTGCATATAGATTCAGTGCGTAAATCTAAATCTTTTGACGGAAGTAAAAACGTTTTAGACTTGGCGTTTTCTGATGAAACAGGCAATTATCGAGGCGATATGTTTAGTAATCTTTCTGCTAACCAACTTGCCGAGCTTGCCGATCAACTTGAGCAAGATAGTAAAGCCGTAGTTACTATGCAGTTTTCTTCTTATCAAAATAAAGATACCAAAGAAACTAGAACTTCAATGCGAATTCGCAATGTAGTGCCATTACAAACTTATATTTCGCGTTGTAAAGGAAAAATCTACGCTTTATTTGATATACGCAAGGCCGAAGGCTTAGCTCAAGTAAACAACTACTTTAAAGCCTTTATTGCAGGTAAGCCTATTAGCCAAAAATGTCCGTTAGAATTTCATTTTCTTTTCTATACGCGCTTTGGTGTAGGTACAGTAGAACATAAGCATTTAACTAGTTTTACGCCTGGTATTTATCAAGCCCTAAAAGAAATATGTGGTCCGCATAATATTATTTTAGAGCTAGAATACGTAGAACCAGAAAGAGAAGGACGAACTTATCGTCCCCAAGCTAGGTAACTAATTTAGGGTAAAATTGTTAAAGGTTTTACCCTAATTTTTGTTTTTTATTGGCATTTTTTTCTTTATTCGCTTATAATAAACAGGTTATTAGGTTTTTGTACTCCCAGATGTGAATCTCTATTTACAAAGGCTAGTGACACCGAATTCTATTTATCCAACTAATCATTTTTTTGGTTAGGACTTGTTTAACTTCACCTAGGTGGAAACACCTATCTCTAAGTTTAAATTATGGAACGTACTTATTTACCTTTTGAACAACCTATTGAAGAGTTAGCGCAAAAGATTGCAGCTCTCAAAAATTCTGAAGCAGCTCAATCATCAGGCGTTGATTTTCAAAGTGAAATTCAAAGTTTAGAGAACAAACAACTTGAACTTTGTAAGAAAATTTTCTCTAACCTAACGCCTTGGCAAATTACGCAAATTGCTCGTCATCCAGACCGTCCACATACTCCAGATTACATTAAGTTAATCTTTACTGACTACCAAGAGTTATGTGGAGACCGTGCTTTTGCTGATGACCGTGCAATTATTGGTGGTTTAGCTCGTTTTGATGGTAAACCTGTAATGGTAATTGGTCACCAAAAAGGTCGTAAAGTGCAAGAAAAAGTTAAATGTAATTTCGGTATGCCATCACCTGAAGGTTATCGCAAAGCTTTACGCTTAGCAAAACTAGCAGAACAATACCGTATTCCATTAATCACTTTTATTGACACTGCAGGTGCTTACGCAGGGGTTGGAGCAGAAGAACGTGGTCAATCAGAAGCTATTGCTCGTAACCTACGTGAACTATCAAATTTAAAAACACCTATTATTTGTAACGTTGTAGGTGAAGGTGGTTCAGGTGGTGCTTTAGCAATTGGCGTGGGCGACAACGTAAACATGCTAGAGTTTTCAACTTATTCGGTAATTTCACCTGAAGGTTGTGCTTCGATTTTATGGAAATCAGCTGATAAAGCTTCAACAGCTGCTGAAACCATGGGTCTAACAGCCCCGAAAATTAAAAAATTAGGTCTAATTGATGAAATTATTCCTGAACCTCTAGGTGGTGCGCATTCTGACTACCAAACTACAGCAGAAAATATTGCTGAAGTTTTAAGAAAGCAATTAGCTGCTCTAGAAGAGTTAGAAACAGAAGAGCTTCTTGAAAAACGTTATCAACGCCTCTTAAGCTTTGGTGACTTTGATATCGAATAATGACAAAAAAAAGGAAGTTTTTACTTCCTTTTTTTAGCATTTATTGCAGTTTTTAGTTATACTATAAACATCTAACAAAAAATACGATTAAAAAGATTATGAATACAACTGTTTTAATTATTGTTTTATTTTTACTTGGTGTAGTAGTTGGTTATTTCTTAGCTCGTTTTTCGAGTTCAGATCAAAAACGAGTACAAGAGCTTAAAAGTGAATTAACTAACGCTCGTAAAGCTCAACAAGAATCTTTACAACAAGTAAATTCTGCAATTCAAGGCGTACAAACTTTAGCTCAAAGCATGGCTGTTACTTACCGTTCGCTTGAAGCAACTAAAGCAGCTCTTGAAGGGCGTGACTTTAGTGAGAATAATTATCTTCTCCAAATTAAAAATGGTAAGCTCGAAAGACTAGCTTATGATCTTGACGTAGATGTTGAAGCACAAGAGCCAGCAGAGCAAAAAGAACTTGCAGAACAAAAAGAACCAGCAGAGCCAGCAACTCCTGTTGAAGATAAATCTGCACCAGAAGCAGAAGAGAAAAAATAATTTTTTTCGACAGTATCTTTCTGGATACTGTCATTTTTATTGCTCGTTGAAGCAAATATAAAGTTCAAATAATTTTCTCCCTATATGGAAATTATTTTGCTATATCATAAAATTTGGGAAAAATTTAAAAAATTTTACTATTTTTATCACTTTTCTCTTGACTTTAGTTTTTAAAACCTAGTAAACTAACAAGAAAGAATTATGATAAATATCTATGTTATAAATTATTAATTATCTCTGAATAGTAATCTCTGTTTGTATAGAAAAATAATTTATAATGTTTACTTTGTTTGCTCTTCACAAAGGCTTTGAGTGTTTATCATAGACTTACTAAGTTATTGATTGACATGATAAGCTAGCGTGTAACGCTTTTGGAGTTCATTTGCATGAAGCGCTCGGTTCTTACTTTATTCTCAGGTGAAAACGATGTTATTAGTCACATTTTACGCTTAGCCCTTACCGAGAAAGGCATAGCCTATGACGTAGAATATATTTCTGATGACCCTGAAATGGCTCTCAATCATCGTTTCGCCAATGGGACTGTTAAATTTAAAAAGGGAACTATTCTTGATAAAGATTTACTAATTGACGATCTTTTAATTGCTCTTGAGTATCTTGATGATAAATTTCCGCATCCGCCGTTATTTGCTTCAGGACCAGAAAAAAGAGCCAAAACTCGTTTAATAGTTAAATATATTGAAGCGAGAATTTTTCCATATTTAGATCAACTAAACTCTGAAAGCAGTAAAGAGTTATTTTACGCAATTGAGAAAGTGTCTCAAGTAGTTTCAGAGATTAGTGGGGTTATAGATGAAAAAACCCTATTAATTTATGGCGAAGAATTTTCGATTCTAGATTGTTATTTAGGTCCAATTCTTTATAAACTATTCCGTCAACAAAGTAGGGATGCACGTTCATATCAGATTCCTACTAAGGTGGCAAATTACTATCGTCGTCTCCATAATCGTGAAACATTTATTAAGAGTTTACAATTAGCTCCTTCACGTGGTTTTATGTACGAAAAAGGTAAATAATGATTTCTGTGCCCTTTGGCTTTAAGCCAAAGGGTCTTTTTTATTACTGAAATTCGTTTAATGTTAATAATTCTTAACTTTAAGCTCTTTTTTGGCTTATTGCCGTTTTTTCTCTCGCTAGGGATAAACATCAACTTTAAATAGTTCTATAATATGATAGGTAATATTCAAATTTATATCTATAAGATTTTATTAACTCCTCATAAATAAAAGCTTATACAAAATCCTAGATACTCTTCGATCTAGTAGTGTTAAAATTTTTAGGAGACGTTATGCGTGTTAATCTTTTTGTAACATGTATTGGTGACGTGGTAAAAGCTAATACCTTAAAAAAGACCGTTCTCTTACTTGAAAAACTAGGTTGTGATGTAGTGTTCCTCAGCAAACAAACTTGCTGTGGTCAACCTGCTCTTAACTCAGGCTATGTTGATGAATCTAAGAAAGCGGTAAAAAACCTCATTAAAACCTTTGAAGAGAACGATTATCCTATCGTTGCTCCTGCAGGTTCATGCGTATATTCAATGAAAAAATATAAATATCTTTTCGATGAAAATGACCCATGGCGCGAACGTGCAGAAAAATTTGGTGACCGTGTGCACGATTTAACTGACTTTATCGTGAATGTTTTAGGAGTTACTGATGTAGGAGCAACTTTAGAAGGTAAAGCTGTATATCATGCTTCGTGTTCATTATGGCGTAAATTAGGAGTTGTTGAAGAGCCATTAAAACTCCTACACGCGGTAAAAGGTCTGGAATTACTAGATTTTGAAAATAGTGATACTTGCTGTGGTTTCGGTGGTACTTTCTCAGTTAAAATGGCTGAAGTATCAGGCGAAATGGTAACAGAAAAAGTAGAACATATTTTAGATGTAAACCCTGATTATGTAATTGGTGCTGACTCATCATGTTTAATTAACATAGGTGGACGTCTTTCACGTGAGCATAAATTAGATCACATTAAAGTACTTCACATAGTTGATGTATTAGTTACTGATGAAGAACTAGAACAGGCAGGTTACTAATATGAGTTTAAAAACATCTAATCTACCTTTAAAAGAACGTATTAATAAAGAAGTAAATAACGAAGTTTTACGTCGTAACCTAATTAAAGCTCAAAACGTTATAGGTGCAAACCGTAGAAAAATGATGGATGAGCTAGGTCACTTCGAAGAATGGCGTGATTTATGTGAACAAATTCGTAATCACGTAATTGCCAATATTGACGGTTATTTATATCAACTTTCTGAAAAAGTAACGCAAAACGGCGGGCATGTATACTTTGCTAAAACTGCCGAAGAAGCAACTAACTACATTCAAAAAGTATGTAAAGAAAAAAATGCTAAGAAAGTAGTTAAATCTAAATCAATGGTAACCGAAGAAATAGGTCTGAATGAAGCACTGCAAGAACTAGGCATGAAGGTGTTAGAAACAGACTTAGGTGAGTTTGTTCTGCAAATTGTGGGTGACCGCCCTTCACACATCGTAGTACCAGCGATTCACTTATCACGTAAAGAAATTCAACAAAGACTTAGAGACCAACTAGGTTACGAAGGTTCAGAAACTCCTGAAGAAATGACGGCGTTTATTCGTAAAACCTTACGTGAAGATTTTTTAACTGCAGATGTTGGGATTTCAGGTTGTAACTTTGCTATTCCAGAAACAGGTACTCTATGTTTAGTAACAAACGAGGGTAACTTACGTTTAGCAACAACTACACCAAAAACTCACATTGCGGTAATGGGTATGGACCGTATGGCTCCTAACTTTGAGAATGTGGATCCATTACTAACTCTTTTACCTCGTTCGGCTGTAGGTTCGCGTTTAACTTCTTATAATACTTGGTTAACTGGTCCACGTTTAGCTGGTGAGATCGACGGTCCAGAAGAGTTCCACTTAGTAATTGTGGATAATGGTCGTTCTGACTTACTAACTTCAGAATTCAACGAAATGTTACGTTGTATTCGTTGTGGTGCTTGTATGAACACTTGTCCTGCTTACCGTCAAATCGGGGGACATGGTTATGGTTCAATTTATCCAGGTCCAATGGGAGCGGTATTAACTCCAATTCTTGGCGGGTATAAAGAGTTCCACGAATTACCAAATATTTGTTCTTTATGTACGGCATGTGATTCAGTATGTCCAGTTAAAATTCCTTTATCTTCACTAATTCTTAAACACCGTGAAAATATTGCGAAATTAGGCTACTCTAAATCATCTGAACGTATGGCTATCCATGGCTTTACTTTTGCTAATAACCACCCATTTATTTGGGACAAGGTTGTACGCTCTGGAAATAGTTTATTAAATAGTTTCTCTAATGAAGATAACACTCCACGTGGTTTTGCTAATGTGGCAGTAGTAAAAGAATGGACTAAGGCTCGTGACTTACCACGTAATGAGCACCAAGAGTCATTCCGTAGCTGGTTTAAAAAACACAAAGAGAGTCGTAAAAATGGATAAGAATAATCGTGATGAATTCCTTAAAAGCATTGCTTTAAAATATGGTCGTGAAGTAAAAACTGCTCCAGATCCGATTCCAGAATGGGTGGTTAACTATCCTAGAACTCGTTTAACTGATCTTCCACGTAACCAGTTATTAAGTAACTATATCGACTATTGTAAAACTGTAGGGATTGATATTCAAATCACTACTCCAGAAAACTTAGCTCGTACTATGGTTGAATTAACTTCAAGTTATACTGAAGGGAAAATCATTTTAAACGATGACCAACGTTTACACCAAGCAGGAATTACGCAAGCTTTAATCAAGCAATTTGGTGAAGACGAAATTTGGGTTTGGGACGGCAAAAAAGGTCGTGCTAACCTTGCATTTGCTGCAACTGCTAATATAGGTATAGTTCATGCTGAATGTGGTTTAACTGAGTCTGGTTCAATTGTCCTAGAATCAAGTCCAAACTATGGTCGTTCAGTATCTCTTTTACCAAAATATACTATTGTAGTACTAAAATCTTCTACGGTTTTACCTCGTATGCACCAATATGCCGTTGAATTAGATAAACGTGCTCTAAAAGGTGAACGTGCTCCTTCTGTAATTAACGTTATCTCAGGTCCCTCATCGACTGCAGATATTGAGTTAATTAAAGTGGTTGGGGTACACGGTCCTGTAGGTATTACTTACGTGATCGTAGATGATGAAGGTTCATGTGCTGATTTTACTCACGCATAATAAAAGTCCTCTGAACTTAAGTTCAGGGGATTTTTTTGCTTAAATTTTAGGGTGTAACTAAAAAGTTCTCTTTTTAAAGGGAACTTTCTTTTTTGGCTAAAAGAGCCAAATATTGGTATTTAGCATTCAAATAGCAAATATCTTTGATTTATAAAGCAAAAAAAAATACAATTATTTTCCGATTTGACGTGACATTACATATATACATATATAATAAAGGGTAGATGATTTTTATAAATCTATAGCAAACAAATTTTGTGTTTTTAAGATTATATTTGTGTGAAAAAATAAAAAATAGGTGAGAAATGGAACATTTTGGTTTTCCTACTGAGACTTTAATAATCTTCTTTGGGGTTATTATTGTCTCTGTTTATTTAGATTTATTTGCCCATCGTAAAACGACTGAGATTTCTCTAAAAGATGCAGCATTATGGTCAGTTTTCTGGATTTTAGTTTCAGTTGCCTTCTACTTCTACATTTGGTTTAGATTTGATAAAGATTGGGCTAGCTTGTATTTATCTGGTTATGTATTAGAGAAAACACTATCTATAGATAACCTCATGGTGTTTGTTGCGATTTTTGCTTCTTTTGGTATCAAAGGACGTTTACAGCACCGTATCCTCTATTGGGGAATTGTTGGAGCCTTAGCATTCAGGGCTGTATTCGTTGTTATAGGTACAAGTCTTTTCTCAGCAAGTCCATGGGTAGGCTTTATCTTCGCTGCCTTTGTAATTTGGAGTGGTTACAAAATGCTTACTGCCAAAGACAATGGCGATGAAGAAATTGAAGACTATTCAAATCACTGGAGTGTAAGATACGTTAAAAAAGCCTTACCAGTTTATCCAAAATTAAAAGGTGATAAGTTCTTTGTTAAAGAAGAGCAATTAGACGATCAAGAGAAAAAATCTTTAACAAGAAAAGGCTTATTCTACGTAACTCCTGCATTTTTATGCTTAATGGCAATTGAAACTTCTGACGTTGCTTTTGCTTTTGACTCAGTTCCAGCAGTAATTGCGGTTACCCAAGAACCTTTATTAGTTTATGCAGCAATGATTTTTGCTATTCTTGGTCTACGTAGCCTTTACTTTATTCTTTCTGCTTTAACTAAGTATCTTATCCATTTAGAAAAAGCAGTTATTGCTTTACTATTCTACATTGGTTTCAAAATGGGTCTTCAATCTTGGAACCATGCCGTAGGTGATACTGGTATCCATATTTCACCTAACCTAAGCCTTATAATTGTACTAGGAGTTTTAGCTCTTGGTGTAGTTGCTTCCCTGGTTTTCCCTGGGAAAAAGGAAAACGTAGATAAGTAATTTTATTACTTGTCTCAACTTAAATTTTTATCAATGCTTTAATTAACAATAGGTAAGTAACTTATTTATTAAGCTACTTACCTTAATATAGGAGTAATAAAATGCGTCGCTTGCCAGTTTATTTACTAGTTGATACATCAGGATCAATGATGGGTGAAGCTATCGAGTCAGTTCGTAACGGTTTACAATCTCTTGTAACTACTTTACGTCAAGACCCTTATGCTTTAGAAACTGTTTACTTATCTGTAATTACATTTAGTAGTCGTGCTACCCAAATTACCCCATTAACTGAGTTAATTAGCTTCCAATTACCAGATATTCATGCTTCTGGTTTAACAGCAATGGGTGAGTCATTAGTTCTTTTAGCTGATTGTATTAATCGTGAAGTACAAAAAGGTACAGCTGAAGCTAAAGGTGACTGGAAACCAGTAGTATTCTTACTTTCTGATGGTGCACCTACAGATGACTTACAGCGTGGTATTGATGCAATTAGACAAGTTAAAACAGGTGTATTTGTTGCTTGTGCGGCAGGTTCAAATGCAGATACTGATTGCTTAAAACTTATCACAGAAGAAGTAGTTTCTTTAGACACTGCAGATCCTAACTCAATTAAAGCATTCTTCAAATGGGTTTCTGCTTCTATTTCTGTATCAAGTCAAAAAGTTGATCTTAATAAATCAGATGTTGGCGGTTTAGGTGACTTACCTCCTCCACCACCAGAATTAAACATTGTTCTATAGTGAGTTAAAGTATGGCAAGACGTTTACTTACATATATTTGTATTGATACGTCTGGCTCTATGAAAGGTGAGCCTATAGAGGCTGTTAATGTAGGATTACAATCTTTACTTTCAGCATTACGACAAAATCCTTATGCTTTAGAAAGTGTTCATCTCTCGATTTATACTTTTGATTTGGAAGTAAAAAATGTACTCCCGGTAACTCCTTTAGAAGACGTAATTATTCCGACAATTACTTGTCCAGACAGTGGTGCTACTTTTATGGGACGTATGTTAGAAAAAGTAGTAGAAGCTGTTAAACATGATCGAATTCTAAGTACTAAAGAGCAAAAAGGGGATTGGCGTCCAATCCTAATTTTCCTAACCGACGGTAAGCCTTCTGATTTATATACTTATAAACAAACGCTTAGTGCGATTAAGGCTCTAAACTTCAGTAGTATTGTAGCTTGTGCAGCAGGTCCGAAAGCTGACCCTACGCTTCTACTTGAGCTTACAGATACCGTTGTTGCTTTAGATACTATGGATTCAAATAGTTTCTCTCAGTTCTTCCAGTGGGTGTCTGCAACCGTTAATCAATCGAGCGTAAGTGCAGGAGCAGCTTCGAGTAATAGTCTTCCTCCACCACCAGATCAAGTAAATGTCTTTATTTAGGAACCTTTTAGGTTTCAATAACGAAAACAACCAAGTCATATTTTTCTCTATATTGTGATTAAAATGTATGCTCTTTGCTCTTTTTATAACAGTTTTGAGATAGTATGACTTTTTTTGTTTTTGTCATAATTATGAATCTGTTCTTTCAACCTAGGTTATTTAATAACGCTATTGTTGAGAAAAGAAAAAGGTAATTTCTTTTGCTAAAAGTAAAGGAAGTACTATGAAAACTAAAGTTAGAGAAGCTCTGAATAAACTTATAGATCTTTTTGAAAGTAATTTTAAGGAGTTAAAAGAGTTGTCAGAAAGAGATGAAAAGCTATTTTTTAGCAAATATCAAAACTTTCTAACAACTTTAAAATCAGCAGCTCCAGAAAACAATAAAGATAGTAACCATATGGATCGAATTCAACTACCAAATGCACGACAAGATGAACCCTATTTAGTTACACTTAGTGGTCAGACTATAACTAAGATTGCATTTCCTGAAGAAATTGGCTTAAAGTTCGATGAGAAAAAGAGGTGTATTGAAGGAACGCCGCTAGAAGCTGGTGAATTTAAAGTACTCATACACACTCTTACTGCAGATATTCTTGATGCAGTCTTGTTTGTTAACCCTAATCCAGAAAAGCTATGGCACAACATCCCTTCAAAGATAGGGGGATATAGGTTCTGGAAAGAAGATTCTTATAGTGAGAAAAAAGATAACGTTCATGGGGTGTTAATTGCTGGACGCCAGCGTGGTCGTACACATGCCAATAAAGGAACCTGCTGTGATGACCATTTTGAAATGGCTTATCATCCCGAAACGGGAATGAGTATTCTTGCTGTTTCTGATGGAGCAGGAAGTGCAGAGTTTTCTCGTTATGGCTCAAAAGTACTTGTAGAAGTAGCTACAAAAAAAATTCTAGAACTGCTAAACGATGAAGAAAAAAGTTATCGTAAATTTGCTGAACTGCCAAATGAAGAAGTTATAGCTCTAACAACGCGTCATTTATTAACCAACGCAGTTCAAGCAGCCTACTTGAAATTAGAAGACAAAGCACAACGCGAATCTATCCCAGTAAAATCTCTATCTGCAACTCTTTTAGTTGCCATTACTTTGCCTTTAAAAAATGGCAAGTGGTACACAGCGAGTTATTGGGTTGGTGATGGAGCCGTAGCTGTCTTTGATACTAAAGAAAAAGAAGTTAATCTTCTTGGAAAAGTTGATTCTGGAGCTTATTCGGGTGAGACTCAGTTTCTTACTCAAACAGAAGCTAATGCAGAAAAAGTTTTTACACGTATAGCTACAGATACTAGAGATAATCCACCAGTTCTCTTTTTAATGACAGACGGGGTTTCAGACCCTAAATTTAAGTCTGACAAACAACTAGAACAATATGAGCCTTGGGAAAGTTTATGGCATGAACTTCATAAACCATTACAAGCTGAGGAACCTGAGAAAGAACTAGAAAAATGGTTAGACTTCTTTTCTAAAGGCGAACATGATGACCGTACTTTAGCAATGTTTATTCCTCACAAGACTTGGGATTCAGTGCAGAATACAAATGTTGAAGAACTGCTAAAACCTGAGGATACGGAAAATGCAAAAGCTAAAGGAGTTGTAGAGACAATAGAAGTTGATCTAAGTAGAAGTAGAGCTCCATTAGGAGGAACAGGTAAAATTACAACATCAACTCTATCAAGAGCTGGAGCAGATCAAGCTACCCCACCAGCAGGAGCAGTTCAAACTACAC
>NZ_NRJH01000055.1 GCF_003585925.1 Psittacicella melopsittaci | reverse complement strand
TCGATAAATTTACCAAACAAAACTTAAAATATGCAGTAATTTAAACAAGAAAACTCTTTAAAAAATTTAAATTTTATAATATACATATACTAATACAACTAAAAGAAAAATATTGAAATTTAAGCATTATCAACCCAAGTCAAACTATACAACTCTTTCTATTGATAAGAATTTCCTATCTATATTTTTCTTGCAAGAACTATTTTAGCGTGCTATAATTACAGCAAATCAAGGAAAATAAATTAAGTTAATATACTCTCAATTATGCAAGACCATAATTGATATTTTTTCAAAATCGAGTATTTTTGATCTAGAAAAAAGTTCACAAACTAAAATTCACAAATTCAAATTAAGCGTATTAAAATTTTAAGTTCACAAATTGCAAATATTTAACTATTTCAAGGAGATATGTTAATGAAAAAATGTCCATTCGATCATGGAAGCACCACTTTAACTACAGCTGCTGGTAATCCTGTTGTTGATAATGACAATACTATGTCAGCTGGTCCAAGAGGTCCATTACTTTTACAAGATGTTTGGTATCAAGAAAAATTAGCTCACTTTGCTCGTGAGCGTATTCCTGAGCGTGTAGTGCACGCAAAAGGTTCAGCTGCGTTTGGTACTTTTACAGTAACTCATGATATTAGTAAATATACTAAAGCTGCTGTGTTTAAACCTAATACACAAACTGAAGTATTATTACGTTTTTCAACTGTAGCAGGTGAGCGTGGTGCAGCTGATGCTGAACGTGATGTACGTGGTTTTTCATTAAAATTCTATACTAGTGAAGGTAACTGGGACTTAGTTGGTAACAATACTCCAATATTCTTCATTAGAGATCCATTAAAATTCCCAGACTTTATCCACACGCAAAAACGTGATCCACGCACTAATATGCGTTCGGCAGACGCAGCATGGGATTTCTGGGTACATACTCCAGAATCTATGCACCAAGTGATGATTCTTCACTCTGATCGTGGTTTACCAGCAAACTACCGTCAAATGCACGGATTTGGTTCACACACTTATTCATTTATTAATGATAATAATGAGCGTTTCTGGGTTAAATTCCACTTCAAATCATTACAAGGTATTGCTAACCTAACTAACGCTGAAGCAGCTGAATTAGTAGGTCGTGATCGTGAATCAGCACAAAAAGATTTATACGAGAACATTGAAGCTGGTAACTTCCCACGTTGGGCTGTTAAAGTACAAATTATGCCTGAAGCAGATGCTAACAAGCACAACTATACTTTTGACTTAACTAAAGTATGGCCTCATGCTGATTACCCACTAATTGATGTAGGTATTCTTGAGTTAAATCGTAACCCAGAAAATTACTTTGCTGAAGTAGAACAAGCTGCTTTTGCTCCAAGTAATAATGTTCCTGGAATCGGTTTCTCTCCAGACCGTATGCTTCAAGGTCGTTTATTCTCGTACCAAGATGCACATCGTTACCGTTTAGGGGTTAACCACCATCAAATTCCAGTAAATCAACCTAAATGCCCATTCCACACTACTCACCGTGACGGGGCTATGCGTGTTGATAACAATGGTGGTGCACATCCTAACTATGCACCAAATCGTTATAACACTTATCAACCAACACATGCTCACGAGCCAGCTCTACAATTAGAACGTGAAGCTGCTCACTTTGACTTCCGTGAGTATGATAACGATTACTTCTCACAACCTCGTGCTCTATATAACTTAATGAGCGATGAACAAAAAGATGCTCTAGCTTCTAACTATGCTGATTCTTTAGCTGGTGTTACTTATGAACCAACTTTAGAAAAAGCATTAGAGTTATTCAATGCTATTGAACCAAAACTAGAACAAGCTGTAAGAAGTAAACTCGGTAAATAATTAAAAGTCCACCGCACAAACGGTGGACTTTTTCTTTAGCTCTTTAAGTAGCTGACTTATCATTTTTTGAGTTAGATTTTTTGCTTGGCTTAGAGTTATTTGGTGCTTCTTTAATAATGTTTACATTAAAAAAGCTCTTCCAAACAAAAACACTTTGTCTTAAACTTGAATCAGTTACATCCTTAGATGTCCAAGTGAAAGTTGGTTTAAAGCTTAAATGCTTTTCTAAGAGGTTCTGATCGTCAGTTATATACATATTTTTAACTAAGTTGTTAAAAATAACTCTTTTCTTTGCTAGGTCTACTACTTGAGTAGGTTCGCTTTTACTAAGATTATACTCAACATTGAAAATCGAAGTAGATAAAGCATTAGGATCATTGTTATACAAAGATGAAAATGCAATTAAGGCTTTACATGGCTCTATGTATAAACCTTCGCGCGTTGAACCTATATACACAGTACATGCTTCTACTAAAGTAAAATAATCATTTAGTTGAGTAATGGTATAACGCCCATTAACTACTGTAGGTTTGGCATAATAAGCAAACACATAAGCAAAATAATTTGTCAGATGATCTAACTCTACATATGGTCGAGTAGCATAATCATTCTTTATGTCAGCTAAAATAGTTTCTTGGAGATCATGCCAAAATCTTTGTTTATCATCAAAGCTAGCTCTAATATAAACCGTAGCTTCTGTTGGTGTAAAATTCAATGGCGTAGTCTGAGCTTTTAAGTCTACTGCCGTAAAGAAACTAGAAAGAGCTAAGCATGAAAGTATTTTCATAGCAAGCTTCATAAAATCATCCTACCCTCATTTAATTAAAAAACAATTCCTTCATAATCTAGAACTATTTTTACTCCAACTAACAGAGCGAGCGCAAAACAAATTAATAAAGAAAATAATGGCGCTAAACCTTGCGAAGATTTTCTTTGTTTCGAAATTTCTTTAATTTGTTTTTCAAATACTTCAGGTTGTTCGTAGTTTAAGTTTTTACTTTTTAGTAAACTTGCAATTTTGTCATTGGTCTCAGATTCAATATTTTGTAACTCTGTTGACGCTTTAACAACTCTTTCTAACTCATGGAGTTCTACAATTTTTTGACGATAATTTGCTAATAAAGTTGCTGAGTTAGCTGTAATCTCAGTTTCTTGCACATATTGTTTTAAGTTAGCTGGATCATGTTTTTGCACTAACTCTAAATAGCTTTGGCGCACTTGCATATACTTTTTACCTAAGCCTAAAGTATACCCTAAACGTAAATGATCCTTTTGCTCAATTAAATTAAGTGCTTTTACCTTAATTTCTAATAACTTATCTTGCAGCTCTTCACTTTCTTTAGTCTCTTCTAAATCAAGAACTTCTAAGCGTAAGTCATACTGCTCTTTAATAATTTTTTCTACTTCTTCAATTACGTGTGAAGAAATTTCACCAGATTTATTTACCATACGATTTTATCTCTACTCTAGAAAAAGTTGCTAAAGAAAACTAAACTTCCCCAGTAAACACCTGCAATAAACAGCCCTAAAACTCCACCTTTTATACCAGCAGAGATAATTTGCTTTATGTTGTCTTGTTTTTTATTAGCAACTTCTTGCAAAGCTTGGCTTAATTTATCAACACTATTATTAGGTAGCTGATACTTAGCAAGGGTCTTGAGAGCCTGCTCACTAATAACTAATTTAGGACTCTTTTTAACAGTATCTTCTTGTTGTTCTAATTTTTGTCTTAATTCAACATATGAGTTTTGTAACTTGAAAAACTCTTGTTTTAAATCTTCGTGTTGTAGGTTTAAATCTGTTTCCCCTTGAACTTTATAGATTTTCTCTGGTTGGTATTGCTTTACAAGAGCCAGATAATCTTCTCTAAGCTTTTGGTAACTTGCAAAGGCTTGTTCTAGTTCTTGATTAAAATCTTTGTTAACTTCATCTTCTATCTTTTGTAACTTATCTTGAAGATTAGCTACCTTAATTTGTAAAAGTTGTAGTGAATCTGAAAATGCAAAATTTTCCATAAGTTAATCCTTGTTGATAAATCAACAACAATAAATGCGTTATATTTAAGTGTATCAGCAGAATCTGGCTATTAAATCATATCTACAATAGGAAAGATTAATACTGCAACCAAGCCACCAAAGATGAGAATTGTTAATCCCAAATAAAAGAGTCCTAAGGCAAACAAAATTATTGTATTAAACAAACCTACTAAACATCCTGGAGATGGACGTAAAGAAGATCTTAACTTAAGCTCTAGAGAGGTTTTACTTTCATTAGCGGTTATTACGCCAAGCGAAATAAGGAGATGCTGGATATAAAAATAGTTTTTGTATTCTTCGGTTTTTTTAAGAAGATTATCTTCAGCAATGCGTAAATTATCTGTTGCTTTCTGTAAGTTATTATAACGTTGAGTTAAGGCTTGGTCTTTTTCTTTTATCCCGCGATATTTAGGTAAAAAGTAATTTCCTAACAGAGACTTAAAAGGATCTCTAGTACTAAATTCATTAACTATTGCTGTTGCTTGGATAATGTTCCCTTTATAAGACTCATCTTTTACTCTGATTAATCTACTTCTAATATCCGTAATTAGATTTTCAAATTTCTGCTTTTCATTTTGTGCTGTTGCAAGCTGAGCATTTACGGCATCCAACTGCAATTTAAGTTGGTTTAGATTAGCTTGTAAATTTCTAATCTCTACCTCAAAATTAGGATTTGTAGCCCCGCCATGAGAATTAATTACTGCAAAATTTTTCTTTTCCGAAGCAAGCTCAAGCTTAATTGCTTCTATCGCTTGATTATACTCAACTAGCTGTAAGTTCAGTCTTTCTAAATTAGCTCTACTTTCTCTCTTTAACTGGTGCAGTTGTTTCTTAAGCTCGGCATTTTCATTTTGCAAATTTGTAATATCCATCAGCTTACTTCCTTGCATTTTTTGTAATTTTAGCTTCTAAAAAATTTTACCTAGTAAGATAAAGAAGAATATAATTGCCATAAATATCAAAATAGCTGTTATTCTCACTTTTAAGTGTTCAAAATAGCTAATTGTCATCCTTTGTATCCCTTCTCCTAGGGTTTGATGATTTAAAGCTTCCTCTATTTTAGCTTCAACCGTTCTATGGTCATTAAACTCATACCCGTGCAAAATTTGATTCTGTAAGAGATAATTTTTGATAGTTTCAGCTTGGGTAAATTTTGCTTTTACCTCTTCAAATAAAGCTATATCATTACTAAGTTTTTGCTCTGCGGCTAAGAGAGTGTCTGTTCTACCTTTAAACCCAGCTTCGGTAGCAATAGTATTATTACAATGCTGTATAAGATGATCTGTAATCTGAACATTTGAGTAATTAGTAAAATTACCCAGTTCTTGGTTGATCATAGAAAAATTCTTATTTTTGCAAGCATTGCTTAAATAAGAAAGCTGCACCCCTAAACCAAAAACTATCGCTGGTAAGTTTGCATTATTCTTTTTATTCTGTTCTATGAGCGTTGTTAGCTGATTTTGTGTCAATCCAATTGAAACTCGATAAGAATTTACTTTTTTCATGAGATCATTTTTCTCTGCAATTAAAACAGAGTATTTTTTTTGGATTGGATCTAACTTTTCTTTTACTAAATTTAACTCTTGCTGTATAGTTGCTAAACTACTTTTAGCTTCCTCTATTTGCTTTTGCAAATCTTGTACAGTTGCTTGAGTTTGAAGCTCATGATCTTCAATTTGCTTCTTTAATTTTTCATTTAACTCAGTTAAAGATTTTAAATTATTGGCATTGGGCATATTAACTTACCCTCCTCAAATATATCTTAGCTTAGTAAATCAACTTTACAGATTCATAATTTTATATTACCAATAATAGTCATCATTAGTAAAAATAACACCCATTAAAAAACATATTAATAACACAGCCAGTAAATAAAAGCCTATCATACCCCCGCTTATACCCCCACTACCTGAGAACTCACTGTTTGAGTTAGAACTACTTTGAGCAGTTTCATTTTTTGCTTCTTCAGTTACTTTAGGCTGAGCAGATTCACTTTTCTCTTCTTCAGTTACTTTAGGCTGAGTAGATTCTAACTTATTTAAGTTTATTTGTGGGCAAGAGCTTTCTTTTAATAAATCACTCTGATCTGTTGAACTAGTTCTATTTACCGACTCTTCTTCAAGGACTTTCTCTTGTACCTTTTCACTATTTTCCTTTACTGCAGACTTTTGTAAGTCTTGATAGTAATACTTATATTTTTCTAATAAGTCATTACCATTAGCTTCATTTTCAAAGCCAGAAAGAATTAGTTTAATACGTTCAAAATCTTCGTTTTGGATGGCTTGATTAAGTTGCGTAAAGAGTACTCCCAAACTATAAGAAAGTTGGTTAAACTTTTCTTGAGCTTGTTCACTTTCTTGGATTTTAGAGTTTAGACTTGTAGTTAGAGTATTAACTTGCTGCTCAAGCTTATTATTTTCTTCTACAAAAGATTTATTATTCTCATTTTGCTGATTTAGTTTTTCAAGCTCGGCTTTATGCTTTTGTTCGTGATTTTCTAACTCTTGTCGGTAATGCTTTACTTGTTGCTCTAAGTTAGCTATAACTAATTTTTGTTCTTTTAATTTTGCTTCAAGCTTTTCATTTAATTGAGTTAAAGATTTAAAAAGGGATTTATCTTCAAACATTTCTACTTATTATAAATTAACTATATAGTAATACTTTAGGTTCATGCCGTAAAAGAGAACTTGTATAAGCAAAAACTAGTAGCTTTCTAGTTCTCTTGGACAAGAGTTGGGTTTGGTTGAACAAGTTGATTAACCAGAGTTAATAAATCTTCATAACTAGTTTCTATTTGTGCAAAACTTGTTTTGTAAACTTCAATATTGTCACTCTTAGGAACACCTAGTCTATTAAACTTATTAATATCCTTTTGTAATTCTAATGCTAGGTTATTAAGTTGAATAAAATCAATTAATGAAATAGGTTGATTATTAACAAAAATTCTCATATTCGTAAGTTCTGAGCTATTTAATGCTTCAATATTAACCTCAACTCTAGCTACAGCTATACCTGCAAGCTCTCTGATTTGCTGGACTAAAGTTATAATATTCTGATTTAATTTGCTAGGATCTAACTCTGCAAGTGTTTCGAATTGACGAGTATCTACTTCCTCAAGTTCTCTTGCTTGTTCATCAATATTTCTTTCTTGTTCAGATCCTAATTTCTCAACCTCTTTAGCCTGATCTACGTCTAACTCTTGAGATTCAGGAGCTAACTCCTTAAAGATTCTTATTTTACTAACATCTTTTATTCCAGAAATAGTTAAGTCTGAAAGTTGCAGTTTAACTTTTTCAAAATAGTTAAGGTTAGTTGAACTTTCTGAATCCATAGACATTGAAAAAATGTGTGGAAGAGTTACAAAACTATCACTATCCAATTTAATTCTTCGTTTTTCTTCTTCGTTTAAGAAAAGATATTTCAAAGGATTTATAAAGTTCAAGCAAATAAATATGGTAAATGCTCCAAGTATCGCTCCTCGGAACCATAATGAAAACCTTGCTAAAAATCTAGCCATTGGAGCAATAGCACCACTTAGTTTTGCTATCGCTGTATCTGGAGTTTCATTATGATTTAGTACTTTTTCTTTTACTAAATAATCTTGCAGTTCTAATGCTAGAGTATATTGTTGTCTTTCGGAATGGAATTTTGCTTTTTCTTGTTTAAGTGTATTCTCTTCTCTTTTTACAAGACCTTCAAGATTTTGTACACTTTTTACTCTACTTTGCAGATTCTCATAGTAAGGTCTGTAATTCTTTAGTAGACTTTTACTCGGATCATTTACTTCAAAGCTTACAATATATTCTTTAGCTTTTGCAGTATCCCCCGCTTCTAATGCTTTATTTAGATATTCTAGTTGTGTCCCTAAACCATAAGCTAGTTGAGTAAGACCTTCCCTTGCTTTTTCTTTTGCTAAATACAGTCCTTCTATATCCGCTTTGAGGGCATCTAATTTCTGTTTCAGATTCTTATTATCTTGGGAAAAATCTTTTTGACTAGCAATTTGCTTGTTTAATTTTTCTAGCTCATCTTTATACTTTTTTTCACGACTTGCTAGCTCTTGCTTATAATCTTCTAATTGATGTTTTAAATTATTTAAAACTTGTTTTTGTGCTCTTAGTTGAGATTCAAGTTTTTCATTTAATTGAGTTAAAGATTTTGAAAGTGTTTTATCTTCTAACATCTTCTCTTTAAATTTTTTCTTTTGCTTTTAACTTAGATGATTACTTATATTTTCAGGAGGAACTATAAACTTGCCATGTTTTTCTTTTATAGTCTCTTTATGAAGAGTAAACTTTTTACGGTTTTAATTGATTAAATACAGATATTAATTGATTAAATACAGATGATAGTTCTTTATACTTGTTTTGTATTCCATTAAAAGTCATTGTATAATTCTGCAGATTAATTCTGTTACTTCTACTATTATTTGGCGTCTGTAGACTGTTATATTTATAAACTTCTTGTTGTAAAGCTACAGCTCGATTATATAAATCGGTAAAATTCGTAAATGTAATATGTTTATTATCTACTAATACATACACATTGGTTAAACTAGTATTAGTTTGTGACTCTACCTTTACTACAACTCTAACTGAAGCTTTATCTGCGAATTCTTTAATTTGTTTTACTAAATCCTGGATATCACTATTTAGTTGAGTGGGATTTAGATTTTCAAATCCTCTTCTATTACTTACATCATTAACGGCTGCTATAGTTAATTCAGAGGTTTGCTTTTTTGCAATTTCTAAATAGCTGAGCTTAGTTGAACTTGTAGCATCTAAAGTCAATGGAAAAGAGGATGGAAAAGTGACAAATTTACTTGCTTCAACATTTACTCTTTCACGGTCTTCTCCATCAAGGTAATAATGCTTAACGGAATCAAAAAGAATCGTAAAAATAACTAGTATAAAAGCTCCAAAGAAAAAGCCAAGAGACCATAATGGAAATCTAGGTAAAAAGCCTCTTTTTGGAACAATAACATCTCTTAGCTTTGCTATAGCTGTATCTGGATTTTCATTATGATTTAGTACCTTTTCTCTTACTAAATAATCTTGCAGTTCTAATGCTAGAGTATATTGTTGTTTTTGGGCATTGAATTTTGCTTTTTCTTGTTTAAGAATATTCTCTTCTCTTTTTACAAGAGCTTCAAGATTTTGTACACTTTTTACTCTAGCTTGCAGATTCTCATAGTAAGGTTTGTACTGCCCTAGTAGACTTTTACTCGGATCCTGTACTTCAAAACTTACAACATAACCTTTAGCTTTTGCAATATCCCCTACTTCTAATGCTTTATTTAAATATTCTTGTTGTGTCCCTAAACCATACGAAAGCTGTTCTAAGTGATCCTTAGCTTTTTCATTCTCTTCAGCCAGAGCTTCTAAATGCGCAGTAATATCATTAACTTGCTTTTGAAGATTTTTATTTTCTTCTTCAGAAAGTTTCCAATTGTGGTTTTGCTGATTTATCTTTTCAAGTTCGTCTTTATAATTTTGTTCAAGGTTTACTAGCTCTTGTTTATATTGATCAACCTGAAGCTTTAAGTCATTTACAAGTTGTTCTTGTTCTTTTAGTTTAGCTTCAAGCTTTTCATTTAATTGAGTTAAAGATTTTGAAAGTGTTTTATCTTCTAACATCCTTTTTTTCTATATTTTGTTTTACTTAAAAATTAACTCATAACTTCAGTTTTACTTTATCTGACGCCTGCTAAATAAGTATCCATAAAGCTCAGTGAAAATGCAGAAATTTTCCGTTAACTTTAGCACTGTTGCTTAACCTTTAAATAAAACAAAATACTCCCTCCTTAACGAAAGGAGTATCTCGTTATTAATAAGAACTATGGATTTTGTACTGGGGGATTTTGCGGTTCTCCAGGTACCTTATTTGTTTGAGTATTATCTACTTTAGGTTTAATTTGATTAAATAGAGATAATAGTTCTTTGCACTTGTTATCTATTCCAGTAAAAGTATCATTATATATCTGCTGATTATTACTGCTACCTCTACTACTACTATTTGGTTTTGACAGTTTGTTATATTTTTCTATTTCTTGTTGTAAAGATTTAGCTAACTCATGTAATTCATGTAACTTGTTAAAATTATCTAATGTAATAGACTTATTATCTACTAATACATTCACATTGGTTAAACTAGTACTAGCTTCTGACTCTACCTTTACTACAACTCTAACTGAAGCTTTGCCTGCAAATTCTTTAATTTCATTTACTAAATCCTGGATATCACTATTTAGTTGAGTAGGATTTAGATTTTCAAATCCTTTTGTACCACTTACATCTTTAACGGCTACTATAGTTAATTCTGAAGTTTGTTTTTTTGTAGTTTCGAAATTACTTAGGGTAGTTACATTTGCAGTATCCACAGATAAGGAAAAATTGTGTGGAAGAATAAAAAACTTACCATCTTCAACTTTTAATCTGCTTCTTTCATTTGGATCTAAGAACAATTTTTTAACAGGACTTATAAAATATGTGCAAATACCTAGAATTAAAATACCAATGAGAAGCCCTAGGAACCATAATAAAAAGCCAGTTAAAAAGCCACCTTTTTTAACAATAGCATCACTTAGTTTTGCTATAGCTGTATCTGGAGTTTCAGTATGATTTAGTACTTTTTCTCTTACTAAATAATCTTGCAGTTCTAATGCTAGAGTATATTGTTGCTTTTGAGCATTGAATTTTGCTTGATCTTGTTTAAGAGTCTCCTCTTTTCTTTTTACGGCTGCGTCAAGATTTTGTAAACTTTTTGCTCGACTTTGCAGATTCTCATAGTAAGGTTTGTACTGCTCTAGTAGACTTTTACTCGGATCATGTACTTCAAAGCTTACAATATAATCTTTAGCTTTTGCAGTATCCCCTGCTTCTAATGCTTTATTTAGATATTCTAGTTGTGTCCCTAAACCATAAGCTAGTTTAGTAAGTTTTTCCCTTGCTTTTTCATTTTCGTCAGTCTGAATTTTTAAAGCAGCAGAAAATTCCTGATTTTCTTTCCTTAATTCCTTTGTGTCTTCTTCTAAAGAATTTACTTTGCTAGTTAATTCATCTTTTTCCTTTTTTAAACTCTCAAACTTTTGATTAGCTAAAGATAGTTTCTTAC
The DNA here is from genome assembly GCF_003585925.1 of Psittacicella melopsittaci. Lineage (GTDB taxonomy): Bacteria > Pseudomonadota > Gammaproteobacteria > Enterobacterales > Psittacicellaceae > Psittacicella > Psittacicella melopsittaci. Next base: position 7,306 of record NZ_NRJH01000055.1, on the reverse strand, counting down.
CAAATTCTTCTTGTGTACTTTGGAGTTTTACATCATAGTCTTTTTGTAATCTACCTAATTCTGCTCTATGTTTTTCTTGTATTTGACTATGCTCTTTACCTAGAACAAAAAGATTTCTTTTGCTAAGACCATAAGATCTACCAAGAACTCCAACAGTTAATGCACCTATATTTAATACTTTACCACCAAAGCTATCTACAGCTTCTTTATCTAAAGCAAAATAGATTTCACGGAATTGATAGAAAACGTCAGAGTTAATTAAAATAGCAATAACACGGTAAATTGCATTTAAATCTTGACTAGCGTCGATTACTAAAGGAGTATTAGCAGGAAAATCAAAAAGATAATCTTTACTTAACTGTTGAACAACTAGTGGATCATTATTTCTACTTTGTCCTAAACGATTATCTAAATCAGTAAGTTGATTTCTAAATTGTTCTGCAGGTAAATCAGACTCAGTTAATGAAGCCTTATATCTATTTGCTTCTTCATCAACTAGAGTTTCACGCACAAAGCGATTTAAACCAAGTAAAGTATCTAAAATACTTCTTACTGAATTCTCATTTGTTAGTTTCACTCCAGGTTTTGTTAAAACAAAAGATCCTGTGTAGTTACCCGTACGATCACCAACTTTTTGTAAAACTGGTTGATAGTAACCAAAGTAGTAACGTAAATCACCTAATAAAGTAATTCCTGAGTTAGTTTCACCTGCTTTAAACGGTAAAATACTCATACTTACACGAATAATCCCTCTACTTCTTACTTTAGTTGGATCAGCTAAAAGTTTGGTGATGTTGTTTCCTGAAGGTAAATCTATACGAGAGTTTATTTCTAACTGTGAGTTACTTATCATTAGAGATCTTAACTCATCATCCATTTTGTATTGGTGTCCACTATCGGCACCATTTAAACCCCAGTTGAAATTTTTATAAGTGTTATTCGCTGACATAATTCTATTAGTGGTAAACTTGTTGTAATAGGACTAATTTAAGTTGAAAACTTTATATATAAAGCGAAGAAGATATAAAGCACAAAAAGCACGATAAACAATAAATGCAGCCCCATCTTGCTGATACTCTGCACCCAATTGTTCAATAAGTTGAGCACGTACTTTTCGAATTGACTCCATATCTCCAGAAGTTATATAATTTTCTATCCCTGTATCGGTTAACAGATTGCACAATTCTTTTATATTTTGCCCTCTTGAACTTACAGAAATAGCTTGCTCTATTTTTTTAAGATTTAGCGTATCTTTTTGAGCGAAAATACTTAGCTCGGTACACTTAATATAAGCTGAGAAATTTGTATATAAGGCATAAAGAACATTTTTGAAATAATCAAATCTTAATTTTTTATCGCCTTTAAATACATGTAAATACTCGTCTGCTGTTAAACCTTCGAGAATTAAGAAATATCTTTCAAGGTGGTTTAGTACATTTGGTAATTTGTCATAACTTGTCCAATCGCCAAATAAACTTTCTTGCACCTGCACGCTAGAAACAAAGTTACCAAATAAACAATTATGTAACTTATCTAAGCTATGTCTTACCTTATGTAAAGAATTCCAATCTAAGTTATTTAACTGCAGTTTAAAATTACTATAATCTTTTAATTTGCTATCAAGATAAGCTTTATCTGGATAACTTGCAGTAGAAACAAAGTCTAATCCAGCTATACTACCTGGATTTTTTACAAAATTAGTTGGTGCAATACTTGGCTCAGATGAAATACGTACTTGATTAAGCTCGTTATTTTTTGCTTTGAGTTCAGATTCTTTAAGGTTTAATTCCCTTTCTAAATATTCAATTTTGGAAATATAATCACTTATTTTTCTTCTAGTTTGCTCGAGATTTCTATTGCTAACATCTAATTTTGTTGCATAATCATTAGCTTTATAATTCTCATCTCTAAGACGATCTTCTAATAATTTTCTCTCACCAATGAGCTTATTCTTTTCAATAATAATTTTTTCGTAATCTGTCTTACGAGCATCTATTTCGTGACGTAGTTGTTTTTCAACTGAATTTTTATATTCCAATTTATTTTGTATATTTTGTCCTTCTTTACGAATCTTAATTATCTGTTGGTTCAAATCTGCAATTTGACTTTGTAATTTCTTTATATCAGCTTGGTATTTAGCTACCTCTGATATTTTTAGCCTAATTGCCTGATTATGAAAAACTTCATTTTCTTTAATCTTACGCTCGTAACCAACTTTTAGATCATTTTCTCTTTTATTGCTTTTTGCTTTTTGCTCTTCTAAAGCAACATTAAATTGTTTTTTAAGTTCAGTTTCTTGTTCATTAAGAAAAACCTGATAATTTTTCTTAGCTTCTGTATAGAGGTTATTTATCTGGCGATACTGATCATTTAGAGCATTGTACTGTTGAGTTTTATGTTGAACACTAGCGTTTAACTCTTTTATATTCTTTTCATAAGTTAACTTTTCTGTATTGAATCTAACTATTTGCTGATCTTGGTTTTTTATATGTTCTTTAACTCGCTCAAATTCTTTTTGGTATTGAGTATTTTTTTTCTTAATATTTTCAGACTCTTCAATACAAGCTTTAAGTTGCTTTTCTAGTTCACGTTTATCCTTCTTATCTACAAAACTCACCTCTTGAAGTTTTGTAATTTCCTTTAGTTTCCTTTCACTCTCTATCTTATAGTTTCTAATAAGATTATCTTTATCTCTTTTTTCTCTTTCTAAATTCTTTTGAATACTTTTAACTTGCTCACGAGTTATCTCTAATTCTTTTACTAAGTTTCCAGCCCTAGTCTCTAGATCAGAAAACTTAGCTTGGAATTCGTGCATTGCTTTATCTTTTTGCCCAAGCTCTTCTTTATGTTTTGCATCTATTTCTATTAATTTACGCTTTTGCTTCTCTATAGTGCCTTTAAATCTTCTTTCTTGAAATAGTTGTTCGGTCTCAAGAACAAATCTAAATAAACTTCTATTTCCAGACTCTTTTATTGTCGCCGCTATTAAGTTACTTTGTTTGATAACTAAATAGTTAGACTCATCAGCAACTATCTCTTTTATTACTTGAGGATCAGCAGTAAGGATAATATTGCTAAATAAATTAAGCACATGGCTTTCGTGTAAAGCTAAGGTTATTTCCGTAAGACTTCTACTTACATCTTCAAAACTTTTTGCTTCTTCTAATATAACAAGTAGTTTTTTATCTAGGCTGGCTTGAATTGCAGAAGGATAAGATATACCTGAAAATTTTAGATTGTTGTACCAATTTGTTGGGATAAAGTCTAATTCTAACTCGTCTATCTCTTTGGCATATCTATCACCAACTACAACCCCAGTTTCTTTTAAGGCTTTGCTAATACGATTAATACAAAGAAAAATACGATTTAAATCTTCAGGAACAGGTATTTGATCACTAATAAAAAAGCTACCGAAAAAATTGCCACTACGATTTCCGCTTACTTGATAGCATGAAGTGTATTGCGATATACCAAAATATACCTTGTTATTTTCCGTAAAGCTTGTTAAAGCATAAATAGGAAATTCAGACTGGTCTTTAGGATTAGGTAGGAGTTTATTTAAGAGGATTAAATCTAAATGTTCAATTATTCGCTTGCCTATTTTTTCAGGGAATAGTGAAGCACACTGAAAGCCATTTGGAGTTCCTAACACTCCTAAATTAAATGGAATTGAATTCATAGTTTCTCGGAATTTTTTATTAAATTATTGATTTTTAGAACAACTTCCAAGCAAAAGACTTTTCCATGGGACAAATTAGGCAACTAAAGAAAATCAATAGTTGCCTGCATAATAATTTAATGTCCGTTTCCGCTTAACCAGCCACCAAATTTTTTCCAGATGCTTACAGTTGGTCTTAAATCAGTACCAGTTGCACAACTATAGATCCAGTTAAATACTTTTTGTGCACTTTCATAGTCTTCATCAAAGAAGTCACCATTTTGTTTCCCTGCAGAATAGAAAATACATGCGTTAGTTTGTTCACTTTCAGCAAAAAAGTTTTTAGTGAAAGTTGCGATTGCACGTCTTTCAATTACAGGATCTTCGGCGAATAAGCGTGAATCATATCCGTATTCACTTTTGATTTTATCTGGAATTAAGTCAGATTTAGTTATAACTAGTAGTTTGTGATACGTTTGACCTGTAGCATTTTGTTGCGTACAAATTTGGTCAAAGAATGCTTGTAAAATCCCCACTTGAGGAGCTTTTGCACTTGTATTACCACCAGTGTCTTTAGTGTGATCCCAAAGGAATAGGAAGTATTTGTTTACATAAGAATCGAGGATTACACGAATTGAGTCTGGGATTTCCCCTCTATATTTATCTGCATATTTATCATCAATTGATTTATATGCTAGAGCAAAGTTTTCTCCCGAAGCATCGATAAAAGTTACTTCTACCGATGGTTTCTTTCTATCTTGTGGCTCAATTTCAATTGGTAACTCATATAACTCAGAGGTAGCTGTACGAGCAATTGTATTACGCTCGTTATATGGATTGTAAGACGACTCTAAGAAAAGGTTAAATTGCTTTTGTGCTTCAATTGATGATGTCGTCGAAAGTCTTACCGTTGCAGGTAATTGTGACATCATATATTTGATCAGATTAGCAATTAAGAAGGTTTTCCCAGTATCTGGAGCACCAAATAAAATCACAAAGTGCTTGTGATCTGCGTCTTTATTTAACTCACTTAAACGCTTTAAGTACTCTGAACGAGTTAAAGTCATTTTAGCAGTTTGACCTTCTTTACGTTTTGGACGATGACTGTCGTATTCTTCGTCTTCAGTATTAGTATCTAAGTCATTACTAAAAGAGAAGCTACCAAAGTCATCTCCTGTACCAACAGTGCTAGTTTGACTAAAATCCGAAAACCCCTCTTCTTTATTATCACTAGCCTTAGTTAGGCTAGGTGTTGATGAAAATGAGTCAATACTGCCAAAGCTATCGCTATCAGTACCAAAAGCTGAAGAGCTATTAAAGTCATCACCAAAAGGATTTGCCGTTGCTGAAGAGTTAGAACCTTGTAAAGATGAGTTTGTAGCCTCATCACTTGTTGTGTTAAAGTCACCAAATAAATCTTTTTTATCTGACATGGTATAGATTCCTTGGATTAATTGTTATCTTTTTTAGTCGAGACTAGTACGACCTTTACGTGCTCTAATTTGTGCTTGGTAATCTTCATCAGTTTGAGATCTGATACTACCGCTAAAAATAAGCATTAAGTATAAAGCAGCGAACCAGTCAATAATGAATGCTAATAAAGTAATTAATACTGCACTGAAGAAATAATCATTGAAACCGCTCTTAAATGAGTAGTTAATTTTTCCAATTTCTTCTGCACCAAACACAGCTGGTTGTAAGTCAAATAGTTTTGGATCGTTAACGTAAATACTTACTTCATTACGTAACTTATTGTAAACGTCAACAGATTGTTGAATAACTCCATAGCCTTCTTCTCTAATACGGCTATCTAAACCACTTTGAAGTAATGTGTCAATTCTACGTACTTGCTCATCTGTTTCAGCTTTAACATATTTTGCTAAATTGATTGCAGCTGCATAAGTACCATTTTCTTTACGTGTATCAAGAATATTTTGGATTTGATTTTTATAACCTTCTAGAGCTACACGATAGTTACTTGTTGATAACTCAGTTAGAGGTTGACCTAACTCTTTACTAATTTCTTGTAATAGTTGTCTTGCACGTTGACCAAAACCTGGACGTTGTGGGTCTAATACTTGAACTTCTAGTTGACCTACTAATTTTTTAACATTGTTTTCTAACTCAGTTTCTGGAGAAATAATTGTTGCTACAGCTTGAAGGGTTTGGCTCTGTAATTCGTTTAGTTCAACTTTATGTAAAGTTAACTCTTGACGGTAAATTGTAGATTTATTGAACTGAGTATAGAAAGCATTAAAGTTACCTGCATATGTAACTAAGCTAACTACAATGAAAGAAAGCACAACGCCGATATATGATTTTCTACGTACAATACGCTTACCGATTTCAAGAGTTAAAGCATATAAAATACATGTAATCGCCGCCGAGAAACAGTAAGCTAAGGCTGCACCCATAACATCGGTATAACCAATTGCCGTTTCAATAAAACTAATACTTAAAAGAATGAAAAGAGGAATATGAATCCAACCTGGAACACTTTGTGGACGTTTATATTTTTCTTTAATAGCCATAGTTAGAGAAATAAATATCTAAATAATTAAAACAACTTAAAGGAATTAGTGAATAATTCCTTTAAAACTACTATTAATGATTAAAAGGCATAAAGTAAGCTTTCTGAGTTAAGCTTACTGTTATGACTTTTTGATTGGTAAACAAATGCAGTTTGCCCCTAAGTACATTCGTATTTATTTACCTCTCAAGAGCTCAAATAAGTTTTATAAAAAACTCTAAAAGTATGTATATATTTAAGTCGAAAACTGTCTGAAGTCTGATTTTAAGTCAATGCAACTAAATATTTTTTATTTAGATAAAAAACATTTCTAGGGTATACATATAACTTACATATTCAACAGCTATATTCTTCTTAAAATTTAGCCCTCATAAAAACAAGGGCCAGCTTTTAAGGAAGAAAGTTTAAGTGTAAACTCTTGCAAATAAAGCACCGTGGATACAGTGATAAAGCTTAAGTTGAGAATTTTCTGTTGCACAGATAGATGACAGAAGTTAAAAATAGGCAAGGTTTACACTTAAGCGGTAGGGAAAATCTTGTTAGATATAAAAGATCTTTCCCAAATTCTGAAAAATTCAATATAAAAAGGCTAGTCTAAAAGGCTTAGACTAAAAGAAAATCTTTGTTTTACATGAACTAAGCATGCATTGTGTAAATAAAATTGAGTAGAAAGGAAGATATAGATACCATACTGTCTAAACAAAAAATTGGACATAAGTTGTCACTTTGGTAAACGTTACTTTTACCAAATAAACTGTAAAGATAATATGCACTTAAATATACAAGTATGGTTTACACTCTAAAGCTAAAAAAGAGTCCATAGCTAAAGTAGGTGTAAGTATTGTTTCTGAATTTTTGTTGGATTTAAACAAAAAAAGAGGAGAGAAATAAAGAGTGGATTTTGTCGATTTATAGAGCTAAAAACAAAAAACTAACTCTAAAAGGTTTTTGTTATTAGGCTAAAAATCTTTTACACCACACTAAAATCTGCCATCTATAATTAGTGTAATGAAAGAATACTCTCTTACATGAAAGCATTACAATTTATTACCTAGTAATAATACTTTTAAACTTGGTCTGCCATACCAAATTTAAATATAGCTAGAATAGAATATTTA
>NZ_NRJH01000054.1 GCF_003585925.1 Psittacicella melopsittaci | reverse complement strand
TATCCTTTAACTTTTAATTTTAGCTTATTATAAAGTGACAGGGTAACAAAAGTAACTTTTACTTTTAAAGGTTAAGGAAAACTTATATTAGTTCACTTGATTAGATAGAAAAATAATTTATTATTTTAAAGTTATATTACATTGTAACTTAAACTTTATAATTACTTTTATCTCTTCCTTATAATTATATTATAAATATTTGCTGTTGTGGGAATATTTTTTATAGTTACATTGTAACATTTGAGTGAGAGGATTTAGAGTATAATGCATTTGCAGTCTTGGTGCTTGTCTTATTTTTAGCATGGGATAGATTCATTATTAAAGCTAATTTTATTGCAAAATATTGTTACTTATATTTGTTACATTGTAACAAATGTGGCAAAAATAGGGAGAAGCTCTTATATCAGCTTCTCCCTTATTTCTACCTTAAAAATTTTACTTTAACCTAATTTGAGATTACTATCGTTGATTAAATCTTTAAAAGTTTGCTTGAGAAATTGGTATAACTCAGCCTTATCCACTAAGGATGTATTTAAACATAATCTCAGTCTTTCCTTATGCTTAGGTACAGTTGGCGACTTAATCGCTCCTACCAGAACTCCTTTTTCTCTCAGAGCTTTACTCGCATAAAGTACATTATCATTACTTCCGACAACAAAAGAAATAATTTGGTTATTGCCATAAACTAATGCAAGAGCATCTAAATCTGGATATTTTTCTTTTAGGCAAGCGCAAAGATGCTGACGGAAATCATCGGCAAGATTTAATAACTTAGTTACCTTTTCTTTGACTAGTTTATTTCTTGCATAACTAAAATTTAATGCAGTTGCTAAAATTGTCTCAGCCCCTAAGGCTGTAGAGTAAATTAAAGGTCGTGAGGTGTTAATTAAAAATTCTCGCAGAATCTGGTTAGTTAAAACTAAAGCTCCTGATGAATTAGTAGCCTTACCCAATGGGCAAACTATAATATCAATCTCTTTTATAACTTTAAACTTATCTACTAAACCCAAAGCATGCTCACCGAATAAACCAACTGCATGGGCTTCATCAACGTAAAGAATAATATTAGCCTGATTCGAATATTTAGCTTTTAATGCTACCAGAGCTTCAAACTCACTTTGATCTAAGTTATCTCCGTCCATAGAGTAAATGGACTCTAAACAAATAATAATGTTTGCAAAACCCTTGTCTACTGCTTTAATGAGTTTATTTTCTAGGTCTTGTAAATTATTATGCGAAAAGCGTGATAATTTTACTCCAGAAAGTAAAACGCCGTCAATAAGCGAAGCATGAATAAGTTTATCCATAAGGACATATGTACTTTCTGGGTTTATTTTAGCTAGAGCGGGAACTATTCCCATATTCGCATGATAACCTGAGTTATAGAATAACGCCTGTTTGTCGTAGGCTTCTAATTCCCCGCCGATAATGTCCTCAATTTTTTCGATCCAGGTATTATCACCTGATAATAAGCGCGAACCAGTAGAACCGCAAGGGAGTCTATATTCTGTTTTATCAGCAAGAAACTCTTGCACTAAAGCTCCGAGCTTATCATTACTTTGTTCAATCCCTAGCTCACATACTTGTTGCCAAGGGGTTTTACTAAGGTTGAGATAATCATTAGAGCTCAGATCAAGAAGATATTGTTCTTTACTAGAGTACTTTCGTAAAGCGCGTAAATTATTCTCTTGCTTTAAGCGCTCTAAGTATAAAGCTACTTGTTCATTTAATAATTGCATAAGTTAAACAAAGTTGTCCTGACTAACTACTTTTTGATTGGTGCTTGAGTTTGTATTGGCTACAAAATCATAAATTCGCTCACAAAGTGTAGTTAGTTGCTCTTGGGTAATGATATAAGGGGGCATAATATAAAGGATATTGCCAAATGGACGGAGCCAGATATTATGCTCAATAAAGTAATCCTGTACTTCTTTTTTATTAAGCGTTTGCTTGAATTCGAGACAAAATATTGGACCAAGGTATCTTATATTTTTTATATCTTCTCGCTTTAATTCTTTTAGTTTTGCTTTTAAATTTGCATAACTTGGGTAAAAGATATCTTGAATAGCTTGAGCTTTAGGATTTTTATGAGAGTAGTGCTGCCAATAAAAGTCAACAGCTGCTCGAGCTGCGGCTGTAGCTATAGGGTTACCCATAAAGGTTGGACCGTGTAAAAAGGCATAGGGTGGATTATCTTTAATTACTTGAGCAATATTTTTACTAAATCCTGTAACTCCTAAACCTATATGCCCTCCAGTAAGCACCTTACCTAAAGTAATAATATCTGGGGAGTTACTTATAGTTTCAAAAGCAAAATCTTTACTAGTTCTGCCAAAACCTGTTGCTATTTCATCAAAGATTACTAGAATATCGTGAGCATGACATAATTCAATCGCTTTGTTTATATATCTTAGATCGTAGAAGTAAAAGCCACCAGCACCTTGAATCATAGGTTCACATATTAAAGCAGCAATTTCATGCTCGTGTTCTGCAAGATATTTAACAAGCTTTTGTCCAAATGGAGAATTATAAAACTCTTCATCACTTAAGGAGGTAAAACTTCCATCTGGGTTTAAAACATGGGAATTGAAATCTAATTTTTCTGGTACGGGTAGAAAATAAGTTCCACTAGTATTTTTATCACTAAAAACTTGATGTAGATAACCATCTGGTTCTGATACCATCATAGTTTTCCAAGTATCGCCATGATAGCCATTTGCTAAAGCTAAGAATTTACGGCGTTCCTTTTTACCTTGCACAACTTGGTACTGAACCGCAATTTTTAGAGCAACCTCTACGGCAACAGATCCTGAATCTGAATAAAAGTATTGATCAAAATTGTCGCCTAGGAGGTTTATTAAGCTTTCAGTTAGCTTTAAAGCAGGTTCATGCGTTAAACCAGCGAACATAACATGGGGAAGCTTTTGGGCTTGGTTAACTATAGCTTGAGAGATTTTTGGATTAGCATGACCAAAAGAGGTTGACCACCATGAAGAAATTGCATCTAAATAAGGAGTATTGTTTTTATCATACATATATACTCCTTGGGCACGCTCAATGAAAAGATTTTTATCATTGTATGGAGCGTCATAAGCATGAATATTATGCAAGTCGTATTTGATGTTCATGAGATCGTATCTAAATTTCTTAATATAAGGAAAATTTTAATAAATATTATTTTGTTTGTTGTATAATTAGTGATTGTTTAAATGCAAATTAATATCATTTGCCCAAAACTTTATTTTATACCCTTTTGGTGAAAATTGTTTAATTTCCTTTTAAATAGTTTAACTTTAATATGAATAATAAAGTAACTTTTACTTCCTTAATCTTACTTTATGTATTTTGTTTTGTTGCTAGCTTATATTTATTCTACCCCTTTAAGTTGGATTTTAGTAATTTCTTTAATGCGATTCTAAATCCAAATACAAGTGGCATAGATGGAATAATTTTGTATAGCGTGCGTTTACCGCGAAGCGTTATGTGTATTTTAGCAGGTATGGCTTTAAGTGTGGCAGGGTTGCTCTTACAAACTCTTGTAAAAAATCCAATTGCTTCACCGACAATTTTGGGGATTAACTCAGGTTGTATTTTAGCTATGGTGCTTATTTCCACTGGAGCTTTTGAAATTCTTTCTCGTGTAAACGTGACCATAGGGGCTGCAGTCGGGGGAGTGCTAGCTTGGTTAATTGTAATGACTATCAGTTATAGTCCGCGTGGCTTCAATAAAAATAAGCTAATTCTAGCGGGGATCACCGTATCACTCTTATTAATGAGTATTTCTAGAATTATTATAATTTTTAATGATGATAGAGCATTGTCAATTTTAAGCTGGATTGCAGGGTCATTTGATAATACACAATGGAATAGTGTAGTTAATAATTTAGTTTTTTCACTTCCTTGTGTTTTAATCGTAATTTTATTATCGCATAAGCTCAATGTTTTACTTTTAAACGATGATAGTATTAAATCATTAGGTTTAAACTTAACAACTTTAAAAGTAGTAATCTGTGTATTAGCCTTATTACTTACCGCTTCATCAGTAAGTATTGTTGGTACTATTGGCTTTGTTGGTCTACTTTCTCCTCATATTGCAACCTACTTAGTTGGAGTTGATAACCGTAAGAAAATATTTGCTTCAATTCTTGTTGGTGGTATCTTAACTTTAGCGTCAGATACTATTAGCCGTGCGATATTCTATCCCGCGGAAATTCCAGCAGGCTTAATTGTTGCCCTAATCGGTGCTCCTTATTTCCTTTACATCGCTATACGTAAGATTTAACATGCAATTAGAACAAAATCAGCAAGTAGATCTAAGTCAAGCATATCTAGCTGAGCGAAAAAAGTTTAGGAATAAAAAGTTATACACCTTAGCGGTTCTAGCTTTAATTAGTATTTTACTTTTTTATGCTTCAGTAGCATATGGAACTAAAACCTATAGCTTAGGTTATATTTTTGAAACGCTTAGAACTCCTGATTCAGTAGACTATTTTGCAATTTATGATTATCGTTTACCAAGATCTATCTGTGCCATCTTTGTCGGCATGGGGTTTGCAATCTCTGGTTTACTAATCCAAAGTGTTTTAAATAACGACTTAGCATCTGGTGAAACTTTAGGAATTAATAACTGTGCGGGCTTATTCTCAGTAATAGCGATTTTAATCTTTCCCGTAGCTTCTACCTATGCTTTACCTTTATTTGCCTTAGTTGGTGGAATTCTTAGTTTTCTCTTTATTTGGGGAATAGTAAGATCTAAAACATCAGTGACAAATATTGTAATTATAGGTGTAGCCCTAGCTACTTTATATGGTAGCATTACCAACTTTATTCTTTTGAGTTTTAAAATTGAAATAAGCTCAACTTTAGTTTGGTTAACTGGGTCTTTATGGGGAAGAACTTGGACGCAAATTTATTACTATGTGCCATGGTTAGTCTTCTTTTGTATCTTGTCTCTTATTACTTGTAAGGTACTTGATATATTTCCACTTCGAGGTGCTAAAGTTAGAAACTTAGGTTATAACGTACAAAAGTGGCGTCTAATTATTTTATTACTTGCTACTATCATTAGTTCTATCTCTGTTTCCATAACTGGACCTATTGCTTTCTTAGGTTTAATTGCTCCGCATATTGCCAGAAGAATGTTTGGTAATAAACATGTCTTCTTAATTTTTGGAGCAGCCTTAATCGGGGCAATCTTGTTACAGAGCGCAGATATACTTGCTCGTACAATTAAACCACCTGTAGAGTTCCCAACTGGGGTGTTAACTTCAGTAATAGGTGCTCCTTATTTCTTCTACTTATTAATTAAAAAGCGTAGCTAATAATGACGATACAAGTTAATTCTTTATCTGTGGGTTATAGTGGTAAAAGAGTACTTAATAATTTAGATTTTACTTTACCAGAAAACCAAATTATTGCGCTTCTTGGTGTAAATGGTTGTGGTAAATCTACACTATTAAAAACCCTAGCTAATATTCAAAAACCTCTCGAAGGGAATATTATTATAGATGGGAAGGATATTAGCTCCTATACAAGTAAGACTTTAGCAAAGAAAATTGCTTTTTTACCTCAATATCATGAAGTAATCCATGGGATTACCGTATATGATTTTGTTGCTTTTGGACGTACCCCATACCTTGGTTTATTTGGTCGTTTAAGCGATGAAGATAAAGAAAGAATTGAATTTGCTTTAGAGCTTACAAATATTAGCCATTTACAAAATAAACAGTTTAGTGAGTTGTCTGGCGGACAAAGACAATGTGTTTGTATTGCCATGGCAATTGCTCAAGATACAGATTATGTTCTTCTTGATGAGCCAACAACTTATTTAGATTTATATAATCAACTTGAGCTAATGAGTATTATTAACAAGCTTAAAGAACTTAATAAAACGGTAATAATGGTAATCCATGATTTAAACCAAGCGTTTAGATATTGTGATTATCTGTACGTTTTTGCTGACCATAAACTAGCTTGTCATGGTACTCCTGAACAAATTGTTGACGAAGTTATGCTCAAAGACAATTTCAAATTAAATGGAATTGTAGAAAAATGTGTAATTTCGCAAAAACCATGCTTTATAGCATACTAGATATAAATGCAACACTCTACTTATAGTGGAGTGTTTTTTTTATGTTTAACCCCCAGTAAACTGTAAAAATAATTAATTTTTTTCATAAATTTTGATATAATCTAAGGGGGATACTGGATATTAGCCATAATATCTAAGTTCATAAAATTATTGAAGTTTTCGTAGTTTTTAGTTGTTTCGACTAATAATACAATTAGTTAATACCCAAAATGTCTGAATACGAAACAAGATCTAAACGTCGCAAAAAGCGCAAAAACAATTTACCTGATCCAATTTCGTTGGCTGAGAACTACTTAGAAGTTTTAGTCGCTAGACTTTCGATACGCAAAAAAGATCGTATAGAAATTCTCAAAAAGTATAAAAGCCAAACCCAAGCTGAAAATACTTTTGAGTTAGAGAAAATTGATGGCTTAGCGTCTAAAGATTTAGAAAAGTGGTATGAGCCAAGTACAATAATTGTTGACTCAGATGGGGCTGTTCGCAGTGTTTATTATGATAGAATAAAACAACTAAAAGTTTTTACCTACAACATAAACACTAAAGTAAACTATCTTACACATGATCCTGATACGCCATTAAGACGTTATTATGAACGTGAACATTTAAATAAGTAAAGATAGTTACTTACGTAACAGATAAATAGTAATTTGTAAGATGGCTAATCTCGGTGAGGTTAGCTTTTCTTATATCTAAATTAGATATCTATCTTAATGTTGATTGACTTATTACATCAAAAAAGTGTGGGAGAATTTTTTAAGTTTCGTGTATTTGCTGATGAAAAAGAGCTGTACCAAGACTTATGCTTGAATTTTACCGAGTTTAAAGATTACCCACAAGATGAGGTTATTACCGAGCTAAATAATCTAAACTGGCTGTTTTCTTGTCACTTTGGTTATTATGTTTATCGTACGCCAAGACCTTTAAAATTATATCGCTTAACCGTAACTCATACAGGCGTTGCTTTTGCTCGAGAAATTACAGAGTCTGAAGTAGATATAAAATTTATTAAGAAAGAAAAGAGTCTTGATGATATTTTTATCCCTCGAGATGTTGTAGAAAAGCTTTGTATTTTTGACGGTGACATTTTTTACTCAAACCTAAATCAAAATAATTCAGAATCAGGTAGATTTGTGGTAATTCCACGTAAAATTGCCGATGATAGAAGAGTTTGTGATGTACGTCGTAATACAAATAAAAGTGTAAAAGCTCCATTTGTAGCTTATATTCCAAATGGTGAGCATATAGACTTAATTAACCTTTCTGCAACTGATAGAGCTCTTGAGGAGTTTAAAAATAAAGAAGGGTATTTAGGAATTATCCGTCACGTTAGAGATTTTGCTTTTTCTGATCGTGGTGGTTTTACTGTTGTAGACAGTAAGTTTGTTTTAGATAGAATTTTTAATTCAGATTCTGAAATAACAAATACCATAGATTCGATCTTAGATAAGTTTGATCTGCCAATTAAGTTTGACGAGGATGTTTTAGCTCAAGCTCGAAGTTTTGGTGACGAGGTACCTGAGTACGATACAAATGTTCGTAAAGATTTAACTCACTTAAATTTTGTTACCATAGATGGTGAAGACGCAAGAGATTTTGATGATGCTGTTTATTGTCAAAAGCTAGAAGATAATCAAGGTTGGCGTTTATTTGTAGCCATTGCCGATGTGTCTTACTATGTGCGTGAAGGTACACCTTTAGGTAGATGTGCTGAAGCACGTTCGACCTCAATTTACTTCCCTACCAAGGTAGTACCTATGCTACCTGAAGAACTTTCTAATGGTTTATGTTCAATTAACCCTGAGGTAAAACGCTTTACCTTAGTATGTGAAATGATCATTGACCAAGAAGGGAATTTAGGGAATTTTGAGTTTTATGAAGCATGTATTATAAGTAAAAAACGTTTCACTTATAATCAAGTGCAAGGAATCATTAACTCAGGCTTTAAAGATTTAACTAATTCTACGCCTGAATTAAATACAGATCTCCAAGCTTTATTTGCTCTATACCAAGCTTTAACTGAAGCTCGAGAAAAACGTGGTGCTATAGCAATTGAAACCTCAGAACCAAAATTTAGATTCAATCCTGATGGTACTATTGCGGAAATGTACTTCTTACAACGTCATGATGCTCACAAGCTGATTGAAGAGCTAATGATTATTACCAATGTGGCAGCTGCTACATTTGTATATGATCATGCTGTACCTGCACCAAACCGTAACCATAGCATTCCAACGCAAGAAAAAATTAATGCTTTAAATAATTATCTTGCTAACTTTAACTTTGCTATGCCACCTTTCCCTAAACCAGTTGATTATCAAGAGTTAGGCAAGCTTATTGATCAATTACCGAGTGAAAAAGAACTAGTTTATACTCAAATGCTGCGTTCTCTATCTCGGGCAGAATATGAAACTGACTCTCGCGGTCACTTTGGTTTAGCTTTAGAAAGATATGCTCAATTTACTAGTCCAATTCGTCGTTACCCAGATCTTTTATTACACCGTGTAATTAAGTCAATTATCTTCTCTGATCAACAGGTAACAGGTTATGTTGAAGGGGCATTCTTATACACAGCTAAACATATGGATCAACTCTGTGAAAGATGTACAGGCATAGAGTTTAAAGTAGAAAAAGCATGTTACGACTTCTTAGATTGGATTAAGTGCCGTTTTATGCAAAGATATGTGGGCAAAGAGTTTGATGTAATTGTTTCTACCATTACTAAAAATGGTCTATATCTAACTATTCCTGAATATCAAATTGACGGATTCTTATCCTTTAATGGTGAAGATCAAAGATTACTTAACAAATTAAAAAATGAAACTAAGTTAAGAGATCGTTTACGTATTCGCGTAAATAAAATATCTTTACATGAAAGACGTATAGACTTTGTTTTACACAACCAAAAAGTAAGTGATAATGCTCAACCTAAAGAAAGATATGTAAGATTCCCAGGTCGTGCAGATTATCCACCTGCTACCCCACAAAGAAATCGTAAAAGAAGAAGATAAAAACTTATGAAACCATTACGTTTAGATAAAATTATCGTGGATAACACATTTTTATCTCGCAGTGAGGTACAAAAAATTGCCAAAAAAGGTCTAATCTCGGTTAATGGTGAAGTAGTAACAAAAGTTGCACAAAAATACAATCCCGAAGAGATCGAATTAGTTATTGATGGTGAGCTAATCAATACTAAGTACGAGCCTGTAGTGCTAGTTTTTAACAAAGCACAAGGTTTTGTCTGTGCTAATTCAGACACTGAACATCCTACGGTGTTCAGTGTTTTACCTGATGAGTATCGTAGCTTTCATTGTGTAGGGCGTTTAGATATAGATACTACAGGACTATTGCTTTTAACCAATGACGGAAATGTTAGTCACAAATTAACCTCGCCTAAGAACCATGTAGCAAAAAAATACTTTGTTACCTTGGCTGATCCTGTAGAAGACTTTTATCAAGAAGAAATTGAAAATGGGATTCTCTTAAGAGGGGAAAAGGATAAGA
Organism: Psittacicella melopsittaci; assembly: GCF_003585925.1. Lineage (GTDB taxonomy): Bacteria > Pseudomonadota > Gammaproteobacteria > Enterobacterales > Psittacicellaceae > Psittacicella > Psittacicella melopsittaci. Next base: position 32,442 of record NZ_NRJH01000054.1, on the reverse strand, counting down.
CTTTACCAGCCGTGCTCGAACTAACTGATGACCCTTATCAAGTGTATCTTACAATTACCGAAGGAAGATATCATCAGGTTAAACGTATGTTCGGAGCTTTAGGCAATAAAGTAGTAGAATTACAGCGGGTTTCAATTGGTAATTTATCTTTACCTGAAGATTTAGAAGAAAATCAATTTATTGAAATTGAAGTTTCTCAGGCTTTAAAAATAATTAATGGAGAGAAGTAAATGTCTGAAAAGGAAATTACTTTTGCAGAATTTGCTAAACAACAGGACAGTCAAATTAACGCTGAATTTACAGAAACTTTTGATAAAATAATACAAGAATTCAAAGGTTTAATAAATTCTAACAGCAATGTAAATGAACAATTAGTTTTAGCTTGTTCTTTATTAAACTCGTCAATTCAGTTAAACAAAGCATTACTTGAGAAGTTAAAAGAGAATGAAAAATAAAATAACAGTTATTTCTAGTATACTTTTTAGTTTAACGTCTGTATCAGCTCATGCCTTAACTTTCAATTATAATGATAATTTAGCTTTAGATCTTAATGCACGTTTACAATTTTCGGCATTAAATTTTAGCGATGATTATTATCCTAATCTTGATGGTTTTAAGCATAGTTTTATCGCGATTACCCCTTATTATAAGATTAATAACGCTTATATTGGGGCTACTTATGTAGGACGTTACGCTTTAGACACAAGCAACAATTTAAGACGCGAAGACAATGCTAAATTCTCTTCGAGCCAATATTATGTTTTTGTTAAAAGTCCTGAATTAGGGCAAACCTCTATAGGTAAAACTTCTGGGGTTCTAGAAGACTTTTTCTTAGGGGCACAAAATTTTGGTATAAGTTCAACTAATTTCTTACCACTTTCTTTAGATGTATATCATCAAGGTATGTGGAAATATGTAAGTAGTAAAAATAAATACTATGATTACGGTTTTAGCTTTGTCCACAATGCTAAAAGTGATTATGGTGCTTACTCACAAATTGCAGGGAACATTAACTGGAACTTTAGTTTAAGCGAACGCCAAAACTTAAAAGTTCTAGCTTTATATGGCTCACAAAAGCAAGTTGTAACTGATGAGAATAGATTCAAAACTCATCCATATGCTTTAGGTCTAGCTTATAGCTTTGATAAGTATTTTGAAGTAAAAGCTGTTGGTTATAGAGCTCATGAACGCGTATATAACTTTGCAGAGAGTACAAACTATAAAAATAATGTCTATGGCGTTATTTATAGCTTAAATGTAAAACCTGTGGACTATTTAGATCTTTATGCTCGTTATATCTATAATAAAGTAGATAACAAAAACGAAGTTGAGACAACTAGTTTATCAGGAGTTAATGTAGCATCTAACAATAGCTTTAAGCAAAGAGTTATTACTTATGGGGCTTCTGTAAGCCTATTTAAATACGGCTTTGTTTATGTAGATCATTCCCGCATTTTAGAAAATGCAAGCAATGATGCTAATACTACCTCTTATAACTTTACTCAAGTTGGTTGGGGTGTACAATTTTAAGTAAAAAAAAGGAGTTCAGTTTTGCTAACTGAACTCTTTTTTTATTAGTTTTTCACACGGCTTAAGTATTCACCTGAACGTGTATCAACACGAATCACTTCACCGATTTGGATAAATAGTGGAACACGAACAACTGCACCTGTAGATAGAGTTGCAGGTTTACCACCAGTACCAGCTGTATCACCTTTAAGACCTGGATCTGTATCTACTACTTCTAGGTCAACAAAGTTAGGTGGTTGTACGCCAATTGGACGACCATCCCATAAAGTTACAATACATACTGCTTGGTCAATTAACCATTTAACAGCGTCACCTACTACATCTGCACTAGCTGCAGTTTGTTCGAATGTTTCATCATTCATGAAGTAGTAGAATTCACCATCATTGTATAAGTAAGTTAAGTTAATATCAAATACATCAGCAGCTTCTACTGTTTCACCTGATTTGAAAGTAACTTGTAATACTTTACCTGAAATTAATTTTTTAATACGTGTACGGTTAAATGCTTGACCTTTACCTGGTTTTACAAATTCATTCTCTACAATTGTGCAAGGTTCACCTTCATAAAGAAATTTTAAACCTGGTTTAAAATCGCTTGTTGAAAAAACAGCCATTGAATCCTCTGTTATACTAATTCTGATGTTTTAAATAAAAAACAATAAGTATTATTTTAGCATAAATTACCATAATTTGAAAAGATTTTAAAGTAAACGTGATATAATATGACCAGCATGGAGGATCGAACCACATGATTAGTTCGTACTACTTAGATAATCTTAGACTAAAACGTGAAGAGAGCATAACTAAGGAAAACCTCGAAAAGGCTGTTTGGATTGATTTAATTGATGCTTCAGAACAAGATCGTCACTTCATAGAAGAGACCTTGGATATAAATTTCGCTTCCAAGTTAGAACTTGAAGATATAGAGGCTTCAGCTCGTTTTTTCGAAGATGAAGATGGTTTGCACTTGCACTCATTCTTTTTCTATGAAGATGAAGATGAGTATGCTGATCTAGAGACAGTTGCGTTTACGATTAAAAATGATCAACTATATAGTATTCGTACTCGCGAACTTACCCCTTTCCGTCTTTACCGATTAAGATCTCTACATCAAAAGCTTACAAATGGTAATGCTTATGAGGTTTTATTAGATATTTTCGAAACTAAAATTGAACAGATAGCAGATTTAATCGAAGATACTTATGCTAGTCTTGAGGTTTTAACTCGTAAAATACTACTCTCAGACAATAGTAGTGACCTAGATGTTGCCATCGAAGAGTTAACTTATTTCGAGGATTTAACATCAAAAATAAACAGCTCAATAATGGATACAAACCGTGCTTTAAGTTTCTTATTACGTAAAACACGCTTACCTAATGAACTAATTGAGCAAGCACGTGATATCTTCCGTGATATTGAATCTATTAAACCAAATAATGATTTGTTATTTACACGGATTAGTTTTTTAATGGATGCTTCAATGGGTCTTATTAACATTGAGCAAAACCGTATTATTAAAATGTTCTCTGTCATGTCAGTTATCTTCCTTCCACCTACATTAGTTGCATCTATGTATGGGATGAACTTTGATGATATGCCAGAACTACATTGGGAATATGGTTATCCATATGCCATAGCCTTTATGATCCTATCTGCTGTAGGATGTTTACTAATATTCAAATGGCGAAAATGGTTATAATTTATATAAAGAAAAAGGATTGGAAAATATTTCCAATCCTTTTTTCTATTTAGAAGATTTTTCTTCTTCTTTTTCTAAGTTAGCTAGATTGCTTTCACACGTACTTTTATTTCTACAACTGCCGTAAAAGTATAGTGATTGAGGTTTAGGTTTTAAACCTACATCTTCAATAATTTTACGTTGTTTGTTTTCAATAGTTTCGTCAACAAATTCAAATACCTTGCCACAATCAGTACAAATAATATGGTCATGGTCTTCTTTATTTGTTAATTCGAAAACAAAACGTGTACCTTCAAAGTTATGTTTTACCACAATGCCAGCTTCTTCAAATTGATTTAGGACACGATATACCGTAGCTAAACCTATATCTCTTTTGCGTTCAGAGAGAACTTTATAGATCTCTTCTGCACCTATATGTCTTTCAGGTGATTCCGCAATAATGTTCAGAATCGTAATACGTTGAGCTGTAATTTTTAAACCAGCTTTACGTAACATATTATGAGTCTGTTCAAGAGTTAAACTTTCCATTGTTGCTATATCTAATGAAGTTAATATTATAAAGACTTAGTTGAAAATAACTAAACTGTGCAAAATGATAAAAATGAACGTTTATATAGCTATTATAATACAAAAACGACTTAAATGCCTAGGTCATTTTTTAATTGAGCTACCCAATTATTAACTCTTTCTTCAGTTAATTCTGGTTGGCGATCTTCATCGATGCAAAGACCTACAAGGGTATTGCTATCAATTAAAGCTTTAGACTCGGTAAAAGTATAACCATCGTGTGAAGTGTGGCCAATAACAACAGCTCCATTTGCTTCAACGATATTTGCTACTTCACCCATAGCGTCACAGAAGTAATCTGCGTAGTCTTCTTGGTCTCCACAACCAAAGATTGCACATACACGATCATTAAAATCAATTGCTTGTAAAGTAGGGAAAAAGTCTTCCCAATCAGCTTGTGCTTCACCATAGTACCAGGTAGGAATACCTAGAAGAAGAACGTTATAGTTCTCTAGATCTTCTTTAGTACACTTCGCAATATCATAAACATCGCATAAATCGGGACCAATTTTTTCCGCTAACATTTTAGCAATGTTCTCGGTATTACCCGTGTCACTTCCGTAAAAAATTCCAATAAGAGACAACATATGCTTCCTAATTTGTTAAAAATAAACTTTTGTCTTGTCAATGGCGTATTATACTACTTTTTCAAAAAATACGCTTAAAAATTTATAGATTAAAGGCTAGAAGTCCCCTTCTAGCCTAAAAATAACCTATTTAACCCATGCTTTATATGTGTTAATTAAACCATTAGTTGAACTATCATGAGATGTAACTTGAGCATCTGATTTTAATTCAGGAATGATGTTATTAGCTAATTGTTTACCTAATTCCACACCCCATTGGTCAAATGAATAGATATTTAAAATAACACCTTGGGTAAAGATTTTATGTTCATATAGGGCAATAAGTTGACCTAAAGTATAAGGAGTAATTTCTTTAACTAAAATACTATTAGTTGGTCTATTACCTTCAAACACTTTGAATGGTGCTAGTTTTTTAATTTCTTCTTCTGATTTACCTTGTTGTTTTAACTCTTCTACTACAACATTGTATGATTTACCAAAGGCTAAAGCTTCTGTCTGAGCAAAGAAGTTTGACATAAGTTTAGTATGGTGATCACCAATTGGATTGTGAGTAATAGCAGGAGCAATAAAGTCACAAGGAACTAAAACGCGACCTTGGTGAATTAATTGGTAAAATGCATGCTGACCATTAGTACCTGGTTCACCCCAAATAATTGGACCAGTTTGATAGTTGATTACATTGCCGTCACGATCAACATATTTACCATTTGATTCCATATTACCTTGTTGGAAATATGCTGGGAAACGATGCATGTATTGATCATAAGGAAGAATAGCTTCAGTTTGAGCTCCTAAGAAGTTAGTATTCCATAGACCAACTAAAGCTAGTATAACTGGAATATTTTTCTCAAATGGAGTATTCGCAAAGTGATTATCTACTGCATGTGCACCCGCAAGTAATTGCTCGAAGTTATCGTGACCAATAGATAAGCTAATTGAAAGACCTATAGCTGACCATAGAGAGTAACGGCCACCTACCCAATCCCAGAATTCAAATGCATACTTAGTATCTATACCAAATTCACTAACTGCTTTTAGGTTTGTTGATAATGCCACAAAGTGTTTTGCGATTGCATTAACATCATTATTAGCATGCTCTAATAACCAATCTTTGGCAGTTTGAGCATTGGTCATAGTTTCTTGTGTAGTAAAGGTTTTTGAAGCTACAATAAATAGAGTAGTTTCAGGATTACATTGTTTTAAAGTTTCAACAATATGAGTTCCATCAACATTTGAAACAAAGTGAAGTTTTAAACCTTGGTTATAAGGTTTTAAAGCTTCGGTTACCATTAGAGGTCCTAAGTCAGAGCCACCAATCCCAATATTAACCACATCTGTAATTTTCTTGCCAGTAAAGCCTGTCCAAGCACCTGAGTTTACTTGATCAGAAAACTCTTTCATTTGCTTAAGCACGCGGTGTACATTTGCCACTACATCAACACCATCAACAACTAAAGATTGATCTGCTGGTTTACGTAAAGCAATATGTAAAACTGAACGATTTTCGGTGAAGTTAATTTTTTCCCCACTAAACATCGACTGAATAGCTCCAGCTAAGTCTGTTTCTTTAGCTAGTTTTTGTAGAGTTTTAAAAATAATATCATTAACATTATTTTTAGAAAAGTCTACAAGAATATCTTCGAAGTTTAAATGGTACTTATTGAATCTTTCTTTATCTTGAGCAAATAAATGTTGTAAGCTAGGAACATCTTTTGCTAAACGTTCAAGTTCTTGCCAAGATTGTGTAGTTGTTGGATTTATGTTTTTCATAAAAGAACCTAAATTGAAAACTGAATAAAAATGTATATACTTTACTGCTACATTATACTAGAAAGCTTAATTAAATTCATGTTTAACACGCTCAGTTAGATATGAAGTTAATTGATAATCAGAAATTCCCAGCTTAGCGGCTACATCTTCGATTTTAAGCTTATCTCCCCAAATATAGACTTTATCCCCAACCTTATCAATTAATTCTTTACCTAGATCAACCGTAAGCATATCCATGGATACGCGCCCTACAATAGGGACTATGCGACGGTTAACTAACACTGGCGTGCCTGTTGGAGCATTACGCGGATAACCATCTCCATACCCCATAGCAATTACACCTATGTAAGTATCTTTAGGAACCGTGTATATGCTTCCGTAGCCGATTTTATCTCCAGCTTTACGATGATGGATTTGTACTATAGTAGTTTCAAGGTTCATAACGCTAATTAGGTTATTAACATTATAGTCCGAAGCTTGTAAACCATATAATTGTACGCCTGAACTAATCCAAATTTGGGCATTAGTATCTAGATCATATTTTTTCTTGTTATCCATTATCGCTATATCGTTAAATGGATAGGCCTCAATAACACTTTGAGCTTGTTCATTAAACTCATCAACCATTAGCCCTAGGCTTTTAATAGCCTTAATAGTTTTAATGCTCATATAGGCTTCAATAAGGTCATCAGGACTTAAGCCACCTTGGTTAAGATATAACCAAATTTTTAAGCCCGAAAGGTGCTCTTGATACTGTTTAATAAGTTCAAGTTGGGCTAGATTACTTATAACCACCTGAACTTTTAAATCAATTATCTTAAATAATTCTACCAGGTTAATAAAGCCTTGGGTAACAATTATAGGACTATTTACCCCGTTATCTCTAAGAGTTTCTGCTTCATCGAGTCTTGTAGTCGCAAATGAGCTTACTGTATTTTCTAAGGCACGGGCAATTTCAACTATACCATGTCCATAGGCATTAGAATTAACTAACGCAATAATATTAGCATCTGGGTTTTGGTCTTGAATTAAGCTAATATTATGTTGCAGAGTTTTTGTATTGATTACCGCTTTTGGGTATTTCATGCTCAATTCCTTAGTTAATAATGTATTCGTGTTTTATCTGCATAGTTAATTTGGTGGTTAACTCATAAGTAATAACATTAATATGTTTTGCCACTTCTTCTACAGGTAAACCTTTACCGAATACTAGAACCTTATCTCCCATTTTATCTTGAAGCTCTGAGCCAAGATTAACATAAATATGATCTACTCCCACATTGCCTACGAGAGTTACTTTACGACCATTTACTAAAAAAGGAGTTCCTTGTGGAGCTTGACAGGGATAACCATCACTACTACCTAAGGCTAAAACGCCAATATAGGTATCTTCTTGGGCTTGAAATTGACTATTAGGTAAATATTGCCCAGCTTTTAGTTTAAATACATTAGCTAACACAGTTTCAAGGCTCATTACAGGAATAAAACCAAAACTCTCGATAGATTCATGGCTAGGACTTATACCGTACATAATAATTCCTGGACGTATCCATTCACTTCTAGTTTCTGGAAAAAAGAGAATTCCCGAAGAAGCACTAGTAGAGCGGCCAAGATTTAACTCGCTGTTTAGGCTATTAAAAAAGCTAATTTGCTTTTCCGTATAATCACTACTCGGATCATCAGCATTAGCAAAATGGGTCATTAAGCTAATTTCTTTAACACAAGGTAAGCTCTCTAGTCTTGCTTTAACCTCACGGGCTTCATCTTTATCTAAACCAAGACGGTTCATCCCTGTATTAAATTTTAACCAGATTTTTAAATTACTTAAGTTGCTCGCATATTTTTCAATAAGCTCAACTTGTTCATAACAGTGAACAGCCGTAGAAAGTTTTAGTTCATTTAGTTTAAATAGTTCAGCTGCTCCTAAAAAACCTTCTAGTAAGATAATATCGTTGTTGATACCCGCATCTCTTAGTCTTTCTGCTTCAGCTATACGGGCTACACCCACACCTTCTACTTGACGTAATAATGTTCGTGAAACATCAATAAGGCCATGTCCATAAGCATTTGCTTTAACTATGGCACATATTTTTGAATTAGGTGCCAGTTTTCTAATTATCTCAACATTATGTTTTAAAGCTTTTGTATCAATAATCGCTTTAGGATACTTCATATTTTCAAGTTGCTTTAATTTATAAAAATAGTTTTTTTGAATTCTTTATTGATTCAAAATATCTAAATTATACCACTTTTACGTAAAAAAAGCTGACCGAGGTCAGCTAAACTGGATTTGGCGACTAAAAGGAGCGTATTTTAGATACATCTCTTTTTCTTCGAATTTGAGTCCTGCCAATAGTGAGGACAGTTGACTATTAATGGTAATTTTTAACGTCCCTTGCACACGTAAGAGCTTAGAAAAGTCCTCTTCAAAAAGCTCGCTTAGGCATGATACCGTAAACTCATCATTAGTATTTTGTAAAGATGTAAGATAAAGTTGCGGATCTTGCTCAATAGTAAAGTCTGGTGAAACTTCTTTAAAGAACTCTTTTTCGAGAATTTGTTCATCTGTGTCCTCAGGCAAATCAAGGTAAGAGTCGTGACTATAACTAAACTGCAAGAAGATAAATTTATTATCTTTAAGTTTATGCCATAGTTCTCCAGGCTTTAAACCAAAGGCTTGAGCAACACTAGTTAAGTTAAAATTCATTACTACATGAATATTGAACTCATTCACTAAGCTTAAAAGATGATCATAAACTTTATTTAATTGCTCGTAGAAATTATCAAGTTTTTCTTGATACTCACAAGCTACAAGCTTAATTAATTCAAAAGGATTTTCACTATAGCGATTTTGAGCAATCAGAGCAGTATAAAACTGACGGAGAAAGTTAAAATCATAATGATAATCAACTTTAGGCATTGAATGGAGTAAAAAGCTTACTACGTCCTCAATAAATACTACATTTGGCAGAGGATCTGAAGGATCTTCATATTTAGCGTATCTGCGTTGATTTAAAAAGAGATCTAAAGCTTGTACAGACAAATCAGCGACAGTGCTTAAAGCACTTATATTTGCTTTGCGAGTTAAAAAGCTTACAGGTACTTTATTAATTAACGTAGGTTGACGTGATTTAACTTGCCCCTCAAGAATAATATTTTGTGCATCTCTAATAAAAGCATAATCACGTCGGGTAAACTTAGGCAATTTTTTTACTAAGTAATCTTGCTGACCTAAAGGAGCAATAATTTGTGTTGCTTCGGGAGCTAATTTTGTTAGGCAAGTAATTGCTAAGTATTTAGCTGGCGTACTTTGTGGGCGTACAAAGGTATCATAATAAGAGGTATGCTCGAGTACCTGAGCTATTTTTTCTTCTAAATTGCTTATACTCTCGAGGACAAAATTAGCAGGAACACTACTTATATTTGTATAGTCAATGCCTGCTTTTTTAAAAGTATCAACTATTGATTGCCCTGGATTAGCAAAATTACGCAAAAAGTTTAAATCATCTAAATTAAAGTTATAAGAAGATGGGCTAGTTTTACTTTCTTGACCTTCTTTTGCCTTAGCTAAATAAGACTCATAGCTTTGCACTTTAAACTCTGGGAGCTCTAGTTCAATATCTCTAGAAACCCCGTAGGACTTATTAGAATAAACCTCACGACGATTATCTATAGCAGCAAACTTTTTATATAAAAAGCTAAGGCCTGGAGTAAAAGCAAGATAATAGTCAATGAGATATGAAGCTAAAGTATTTGCCATTAAGTCAGTATATTTACTTGCTTGCGGAACACTTAGATCAAGTTCACTTAAATAGGCTTGTCTATACTCTTGTTCATAAAATTGAACTTCGTCAAGAATAGCTTGTTCTTTGGCTAAGGCATTGATAAGATCTCTTTCATAAGGAACAAAGTGCGTAAAGTTTAGTCTAACCTTGTTATCAGCAAAGTAATTTGTTTCATAACCAAAAATTGGTAAGAAATTAATAATTTTAAATACCCCTGTATTAGTTTCAAAGGTATTAAGCTGTAATTCTTTTAAAGCTGGGTATTTATTTTGCCCTTGGCTTAATAAAGCTTTAGCTCCAACCCTAAAGATAAACTCTACCGCATTAAAATAATCGCTAAATAATAAACTTGGTGTATCTAAAGTAATAGGGGCATAGCTTTGGTACTGCTCGGCTTGAATAAACTCTACAGGGGCAGGAATATACTCACTAAAGCTATACAAGTCGACTTGGTGCTTGTCAAAGTACTCTTGTGCCTTGGCATTTAAATCTTCTTGACGAACATTATAGAAAACTTTTTTCTCGCTAAACGTCGCATAGGCTTTAATAAGGTTTAATAAAGCTTGAGCAAAATCTGGCTCAAAGAGATTTTTTTGACTTTGCTTATCTAGTGCCAAAATAATGCTTTCAACACTCGAGTAAATGAATTTCCCTTTTAGTTTTTGTTGTTTGCGTTGTTGTTCCCTTGCTTCTTTTGTTTCTTGGGAAATTTCAGGTTCTAAAATTTGTTTAACCCTGTATTGACATAGATCACTAAATGCTCGGTTTTTCTGTGGTACATTAACAAAATAATGATTAGCGAGCATGCCTTGGAGTTTATTTACTACAAAGCGAATCTCAGGATTATAAAAGCTCTCTAAATAAGGACTATTGCTACTTAAATAGCTGGAAATAAAAGTATTATAGTTATTTGACCAATAAAGTAATGAATTTATCCCAACTTGCTTATCTAAGAGCCTTTGGCGCGGATTATCTATGTCATTATAATCATCATCTGATGGATCATCAGCTTTTAGCATTATTGCTTCATTTTTAAAGTCAACTAAGGGGTTATGAGGTCTGTTCTCATAAAAATACCCCAGCGTTTGCTGGGGTTGGTCCGAGTCGACTTTAATTGCATTATTTGACCACCAGCGATTGGCATAGTAATAACTATTCCAATAATTCTCCACTCCCATTTTAAAGTGAATATTAGCCACAAGGCTATTAATTGCTTGATGGACGAGCAGATTATGCTTAAGTTCCATATTTAAGCAAACACTTATACCTGGGAATTTAAATAGTCTGTTAAAAAAATCAGCTGGTTTTGTTTGCATTTTCTAACCTGGACGGAATAAAGATTCGTTATCATCTACAAAGCGGGAGAACATCCCTTGGAACTTACAATGGATAGTTCCAATTTCCCCTTGACGGTTTTTAGTCACAATTATTTCTGCTTTCCCTTTAAGTTCATCTTTTTTCTCAGCAGGAGCATTAGTTTCAGGTCGGTGTACCATGATAACTATATCAGCATCTTGCTCAATTGCCCCAGACTCACGTAAGTCGGCATTGGTAGGACGCGATTCAGGACCACGAGTATCTACATTACGGTTTAATTGTGATAAAGCCAATACAGGGCACTTAAGCTCACGAGCTAGAGCTTTTAAGCTCTTAGCAATATGAGCAATAAGTAAGTGACGTTCTCTAAAGTTTTGTTCCGATTCAAGTAACTGGAGGTAGTCGATCATAATTAGACCCATTTGCGGTTCACCTGTAAGAGGATCGGCATGGTTTTGAGCAATAGCTCTTGCTCGCGTTCTTACTTTTTCAATAGTTAAACCATAAGAAGAGTCATCTATGTAGACATTATTACCTTCGGTAATTGTAGCTGTAACACTATAAAGCTTATTAAAGTCATCACTAGTTAAGGTTGCCTTTTGCACGTTACTTTGCGGTACCCCAGATAAAGCACATAAACTACGGTATAGTACTTGTTCGGCTGGCATTTCTAGGGTAAAGACCACTACTGGCTTTTCTGATTTGTTTTTATAGCCAATATTTTCGCAAATATTCATGGCAAAAGTTGACTTACCAGAAGCTGGACGACCAGCAATTATAATTAATTCGCCTGGTTTAAGTCCATTAGTTACAGCATCAACGGTTGGAAATCCAGAAGAGATTCCCCCTTGTTGATCTTCACCTGTTTTTAAGGAACGAGCTCTAAGTTTTTCCACAGCTTCGACAACCAGTTTTGAAGCTTTTAAATCAGAAAGTTTAAAATCTTCATTAGCTGTTGAAACTTGATTTAATTTTTCTTGAGCATTAGCAATAAGAGCCCCGATATTAGGATTATGGCTTCGCACTCCGTTATATAATTCTACTCCCACATCAGATACTTCTCGCTGTTGAGCATATTTAACTAAGCGATCAATATAGAATTTAACGTTAACTTCGGGATTAGGATTATAGAAAAATTGTTTAAGAAAATCTGGAGTAAGATCTTCTTGCAGATTATTCTCTCTTACTTTGGTTGCAATAGTCGAATAATCTATTTGTACACCACTAGCATCTAATTCTTTAAGAATTAAATACAAAAGGGCATTACGTTGATCAATAAAGAGATTAACATTTACACGATCCCCATATTCACGAATAGATTCTTGGAATTCGATAAATATAGATAGAACTGTAACCTCAGTCTCTCGACATACAGATAAAAACTGTTGATCTTGATCTTCAATTACCATGATAAAAATTCAAATTTTATACTTTAGTACGATTGATAAATGAGTTTAGTACTGTATTTGCATCTACATTACTAAAGTTTACACCCGAAGGAAGACCTGTAGCAAATTTAAAACACTCGATATCTAGTCTTTGACATATATCTTGGATAAACTGAGCCGTAGCTTCTCCTTCGGCAGAAGTACTAAGAGCAATAGTAACTTCTTTTATTTGTTGAGTTTTTAAAAAATTAATAAAAAGAGGAATGCCCGCTTCTTGCGGACCAATTCCTTCTAAAGGACTAATTAAACCGGATAAGACAAAGTATATACCATCATATATAGAAAAGGATTCAATGTTATCTATATCTAGTGGGTTAGATACTATAATAGCTTTTTTCTCGATTAAACGTTCTGGATTACTACAGATATGGCAGTATTCACTTTCAGTTAGGGTATTACAACATTTACAGTGTTTTACGTTTTGAGCTGCGTTTAAAAGAGCATTTGCCAAGTTTACAATTTGGCTACGGTCTGCTTGAGCTAGTAAGCTATAAACAATTTTTGTACTAGATTTTCTCCCAACCGTAGGCAATTTGGCAAATTTATTAATTAAATCATTGATTAGTTTGTCTTGCGACATAGTGATTATTTAAATAGTGATAAAGTTTTACTTTGCTCTGCCTGGATAAATAAAATACTTTGCTGAATAATTTCCGTAATAAGTTTATTTATCTTAAAAGTTGTAAAGTCTGCAGTAGCAACTGTGGTAAATTCTATTCCCGCCTTATCTAAACTTTGCATTAGCGCTTGTTTGTGCTTGTGATTAAATTCGTTCTCTAGATCTTGATTTCCCTGAAAATCAATTAATAAAGTAGGACTTGAAGTATCAAGACCTATAAGACCACAAGTTAAACTGGAAATAAAAATTAGTGAAGTTTTATTAAGATCTAAAGAAAATACTTGCTTAATATATGGATTTTCTTTAGCTCGAGTTATAGTTTCACTTACTAGAGATTCAAAGGAAATATATCCCCATTGCTCATAAGCTAGGTTTTGCCCTAGTTGTTCATTTTGCACACAATAAGCAAAGCTAGCTTCCCAAATATCAGAAGATAAAGCCAATCTCTCGAGTTGCTCATCAATATGTTGCATAAACGTAGCTTTGGTACGATAAGCTCCTAAAAGATTTACTTCACGAATATTTTCGTGTTGGCTTAAATCTATGCGAATATCATCTGTATCTACGGTTATATCTATTGACGGTTGTAAAATTGCAATTTCATCACTCGTTAAGCTCGTAAAGTCAAGGCTAGTTGGCTGTTGCTCTGGAGCACTTTCAGGAGGTAAATTGCTTTCTTCTTGGCTAATTAGTTTATTTATTTGTTCGCTAGAAACAAGTTCAGTTTCTGGGTTATAGACTATTTCTTCTTGGGCTGAATCTAAAGGTGCCAAACTGCTTTCAGGGAGCACTTGCTCGCCCTTGCTTTCAGGAACTGCTTCTGGAGCAGGAGCTGAAGCTGGGGCAGGTTTAGGTGCAGACGCCACTTTTTTGCGAATTATTAAAGATTTTCTTAATTCTGCAGGCAATCCATCTAACTCAGCTTCTTGACTTTTATCTTCACAGTAAACTACCATTCCTGACAAAATCTTTTCCGCACTCTCGCCTTGTTCAGCTTTAGTACCAAACATGAGTTGATTTTTTGTCAGAGAAAATTCACTTTGATCATCAAGGGTTGAGTTAACTTTTTTATAGGGATTAGTGCGTGTTGTCGGAGCAGGAGAACTAATTATCTCTCTTCTTATTGCAGTTTGGCTAGACTTCAAAACCGAGATGTTACCTTGGTTGGCAAAAGCAAGAGCACGTATTGAAGCTAACTGCACTACTTGGTAAGGATTGGCAGTTACTTTTAGCATTTCAAGAGCATGAGTAAAGGTTTCATATGCTACTTGAGTTTTATCTACTTCAAAAAGAATATAGTTTTTTCTTTGATACTCGGCAATAAGAGCTTCATTGTCTATCCCGTGGGAAAGATACAAGTCAGGACTAAGGAAAGGAATAATAGAGGCTTGATAAAAAATATTTAGTATTTGATTTACTACAGATTCCCAATCAGCTTGTTCTTGGTTGATCCTTTGTAAAATACTCAAAACTTCATATTTTTGTCCACGTAAAATGCCAATCACTAAATCAGTAGGCAAAGTATCGTCAACTAAGCCTAGCATTTGGTATACGCTTTTTGCCGAAACTTCTTGATTCCCTATAGCTATAGCCTGGTCAGCGAGGGATAAACAATCACGCATAGAGCCATTTGCAGCTAAGGCAAGGGCTTTAATAGCCTTAGTATCAAAAGAAATTAATTCTTTCTCAAGAATACTTTTTAATTGATTTGCTATTTGATCTTCAGTAAATGGTTTTAAGTGGAAATGTAAGCAACGTGATAAAACGGTTGCTGGGATTTTTTGCGGATCTGTTGTACACAGAATAAACTTAGCGTATTCTGGTGGTTCTTCTAAGGTTTTAAGTAAGGCATTAAAACTAGAAACCGAGAGCATATGAACTTCGTCAATAATAAACACTTTGTACTTACTCAGTAAAGGAGCAAATTGAATATTATCAATGATTTCTTTTGTCTCTTCAACTTTAGTACGAGAAGCAGCATCGACTTCTAGTAAATCAGGCGATGCTCCTTCATCTATACTTTGACAAGAAGAACATTTTCCACATGGTTCTAAATGTTCTTTAAAATTTTCACAATTCATTGCCTTAGTAAAAATACGGGCAATGGTTGTTTTACCTACCCCACGGGTACCACTTAAAAGGTATACTGAATGTAACTTTTTATTTAAGATACTATTGCGCATAGCATCTAAAACATGCTCTTGCCCTACTACCTCGGAAAAGTTTTTCGGGCGGTATTTACGGGCAAGAACTGTATAGTTATCAGTCATTATTCACCTTCGTATTCAACTAAACTAAATACATCAACGCCTAAAGCTTCAAGCTTAGCTTGACCTGGTAAGTCTTTTAAGTTGATTACAAAACCTGCATATTTACATTTAGCATTTAAACTTTCAACTAGTTGAACAGTTGCTGCTAAAGTACCACCTGTAGCTAGTAAATCATCAATTACTAGAACATTATCATCAGCTTGAATGTCATCTTTTTGTAATTCTAAAGAATCTTTACCATATTCTAAAGAGTAATCAACTTTAACAGTTTCACGAGGAAGTTTACCTGGTTTGCGCACTAAAACTAAAGGCACACCAAGCGCTAGTGCCACAGGTGCACCAAAAATAAAGCCTCTTGATTCTGTACCTATAACTTTAGTAATACCTTTGTCTTTATAGTGAGCAACAAAAGCATCTACAGTTTCTTGGAAAGCTGCAGGGTTACCAACTAAAGTTGTAATATCTCTAAACACAATCCCTGGAACTGGAAAGTCTTTAACAGAAGTAATAGAATCCTTTATTAGTTTGAAATTAGTCATGGTTTTAAAACTATATAGTTAGTTAAAAGAAATATCTGATGTAATGATATCTACATTGAGATTTTATTATACTTGATTTAACTTCAATGTAGGGAAAAAAATATCTATTTAGAGCAGATGATTTTGAGCGTGGTTACGCATTAAGTGATCAACTAAAACTAGAGCTAACATAGCTTCAACAATTGGCACTGCACGGATACCAACACATGGATCATGACGTCCACGCGTAACTATTTCTACCTCTTCCCCCTGTTTATTAATGGTTAAACCAGGAACTTGAATAGAAGAAGTTGGTTTTAAGGCTAAATTAACTACTATTTGTTGTCCTGTAGTAATACCGCCTAAAATACCTCCTGCGTTATTGCTTTGGAAACCATTGCTACGCATTTGGTCACGGTGCTCTGAACCAGTTTGTTCTACAGAAGCAAAGCCTGCTCCTACTTCCACACCTTTAACCGCATTAATACCCATCATCGCATGAGCTATATCAGCGTCAATACGATCAAACACAGGTTCACCTAGACCCACAGGAACATTGTTAGCAACAACAGTAACCTTAGCCCCAATTGAGTTGTGTTCTTTTTTAATCTCGCGTAAGAGTTGATCAAATTTTTCTACCGCTTCTGGATCAGGAGTAAAAAAGGCATTGCTATTAATAAAATTAACATCGAGATTAGCTAGATCAGCTTGGGCTTTGATTTTACCTATTTGGCTAACAAAAGCAATAATCTCAGTATTATATTTTTGTTTTAGTATTTTTTTCGCAATCACTCCAGCTGCTACACGGATTGCAGTTTCACGTGCCGAAGAGCGACCGCCACCACGATAATCGCGAATACCGTATTTTTTATCGTAAGTATAATCAGCGTGTCCTGGGCGATATTTATCAGCAATGTCAGAATAGTCTTTACTACGTTGATCTGTATTTTCAACAACAAAAGCTAAACTCGTACCTGTAGTTTTTCCTTCAAAAACCCCAGCTAAAATTTTCACTTTATCGTCTTCTTGACGTTGGGTAGTAAATCTATTTGAGCCAGGCTTACGACGATCCATATCAAAAGTAAAATCGTCTTCACTTAACTCGATACCAGGTGGAACTCCATCCAATATTCCTACCAATGCAGGACCATGACTTTCACCTGCAGTAGTTAATCTAAAAATTTGTCCAAAAGAATTTCCAGCCATAAATAAATCCATTAAAAAAAGGTAAAAAAGGAGGTTAACACCTCCTTTTTATTAAAGCTTATGCTTTTAATTTTTCAATTTTACTAATTTGCAGTTTAATTTGTTCTTGTTGTTCTAAGAAATCAACACGTTTAGCTTTTTCTTTTGCAATTAAATCCGCAGGAGCTTTTTCAACAAAGCTTGGATTAGAGAGTTTACCATCTACACGAGCAATTTCACTATCTAATTTCACTAGCTCTTGTTGTAATTTATTTAACTCTGCTTCTACGTTAATAATTTCAGCTAATAAGAACTCAACTGTATCTGTACCTAAGAGACGACTACTTACTAAATCAGTAGAAGGGCTATTAGTAATAGTTAAATTGATTTTTGCCAGAGTGTTAACAAAATCCTTAGTATATTCTAAGAAAGCAGGGTTTTCACTAACTAAATTAACACTTAATTCTTTACTTGGAGCTAAGTTCATTTCCGAACGTAACTCACGTACTAAAGTAATTAACTCTTGCGCTTTATGAATATGATCTGTTGCTTGAGCATCACTATTAAATTCATTAGCTTTAGGATATTTTTGTCCCATTAAGAAGCCTTCTAAATCTGGTAAGTAAGGTTTTAAGTTTTGCCAGATTTCTTCGGTAATAAATGGAATTACAATATGGCTAAGTCTTAAAGTAGCTTCAAGAACTCTTAATAGTTGGAATTGAGTTGCTTTCACAACTTTTTCATCTGTACTAGCAAGATTTACTTTAGCAAATTCGAGATACCAGTTACAGAATGTATTCCAGATAAAGTCATATAAAGTATTAGCTAATTGGTCAAAGCGGTAAGTTTGAATTGCAAAATCTGCTTTTTCAATTACTTTTGCTAATTCGCTTTCAATATAACGCTCGGCAGCTGTAAAGTGTGGAGCATGCTCTTGATAAGTTTGTGCGTCAAGTTTGAAGCTTACATCTTTGTTCTCTAGGTTCATGAGCACAAAACGTGAAGCATTCCATAATTTATTACAGAAATTACGGTACCCCTCTAGACGTTTCATGTCCCAACTTACATTGCGACCCGAAGAAGCAAAGCTTGCTAAAGTGAAACGTAAAGCATCTGTACCATGAGGTTTAATACCTTCTGGGAATTGTTTTGCCGTACGTTTAGCAATTTTCTCAGCTAATTGCGGTTGCATCATGTTAGCTGTACGTTTAGCAATAAGATCTTCTTGCGAAATACCATCAATCATATCTAAAGGATCTAATACGTTACCTTTAGATTTTGACATTTTCTTACCTTCTTCATCGTTGATTAAACCAGTAATGTAAACGTCTTTGAATGGTACTTGAGGTGAACCATCTGGATTTTTAATAAAGTGGGTAGTCATCATAATCATACGAGATACCCAGAAGTTAATAATATCAAATCCAGTTACTAATACTGAAGTTGGGTGGAAAAACTCCATTTCTTTAGTTTTTTCTGGCCAACCTAAAGTAGAGAAGGTCCAAAGAGCAGAAGAGAACCAAGTATCTAATACATCTTCATCTTGTACTAGGTGTACATTAGCATCTAGGTTATGTTTAGCACGTACATCTTCTTCAGATTCACCTACATAAACATTGCCTTGCTCATCATAATAAGCTGGAATACGATGCCCCCACCATAATTGACGAGAAATACACCAGTCTTGAATATTTTCCATCCAGTTATTGTACCAGTTAGTATATTGCTCTGGAACAAAACGGATTTTGCCTTCTTTAACCACATCTAAAGAAACGCGTGCCATTTCTTTGGTATCAACATACCATTGGTCAGTTAAGAATGGCTCGATAACTACACTACTACGGTCACCATAAGGAACAACCATGTCGTGCGGTTCAATTTTATCTAAAGCCCCTGCTGCTTCAAAGTCGGCTACTAGTTGTTTACGTGCAGCAAATCTTTCTAGACCTTGATAACTTGCAGGTAACTCGTAAGTTTCACCTGTTTCACGACCATTAGTGTCTAGTACTGGCGTAACAGCTAATAAAAAGGCTTCATCATTAAGAATATTAATTAATGGTAAATTATTACGTTTACCTACTTCATAGTCATTAAAGTCATGGGCAGGGGTAATTTTAACTATACCTGTACCAAACTCTTTGTCTACATAGGAATCAGCGATAATAGGGATTTTTCTATCGACTACAGGAATATAAACAAATTTTCCTACAAGATCTGTATAACGTGGATCTTCAGGGTGAACAGCAACAGCAGTATCACCAAAAACTGTTTCAGGACGAGTAGTTGCTACAACAATGTAATCTTTACCATCGTGAGTTTTAGCCCCGTCAGTTAATTGGTATCTAAAATGCCAAAGATTTGATTTAACTGGTTTGTTTTCTACTTCAAGGTCAGAAATAGCGGTTTTGAATTTTGGATCCCAGTTAACTAAACGTTTACCACGGTAAATTTTGCCTTCGTTATAAAGGTCAATAAATACTTTTTTAACCGCACGAGAACGCGTTTCATCCATAGTGAAGGCATCACGTTCCCAGTCAATTGAGTCACCAAGACGTTCAATTTGGCTATTAATTGTCCCACCTGAATAGCGTTTCCATTCCCAAACTTTTTCAATAAACTCTTCACGCGTGAAATCTTTACGAGTTTTACCTTCTTCAGCTTGTAATTTACGCTCTACCACCATTTGCGTTGCAATACCCGCATGGTCAGTACCTGGTTGCCACAGAGTATTTTTACCTTGCATTCGGTTATAACGGATAAGAATATCCATTAAAACGTGCTGGAATGCATGTCCCATGTGTAAAGTACCAGTTACATTTGGTGGCGGGATTACGATACTGAAGTTTTCTTTGTTTGGATCAAAAGTTGCTCTAAATAATCCACTTTCTTTCCACTCTTGATAAATTCGTTTTTCAATATTGTGTGGAGAATATGTTTTATCCATAATCTAAAAATTATCCCTAACTACTGTCTTATAAATAAAAAAATAAAAATGTGTTCGCATTTCCATAAGCAACACATTAATCAATTATAACACAACTAAATTTTAGGCAAAAAAATAGGTAACCTAAGGTCACCTATTTTTTAGTTTTTCTTGCGTCATAAAAGCCATAGGCTATCATTATTAAAGTAGCCACGCCACCAATTACAGGTAAGATTACTCCTTTAAATAATACCCATGCTTCTTGGGAAATGGCATATTGGCTGTATAGTGCTCCGAGGACAGCAATAACTAGGTAGACAACGAACATATAGTTAATTACAAACCAACCATGCTCGCTAACTCCTTTAATTAGCCAACCAAAAACCTTTTGCATAATGTTCACATTAAACTTATGCATTAGAATTATAATTGCAAATATGAAAATTACTTTAAAGAGATAGAACTTAATTTGAATATATTTAATATCATTAAAGATAATTGACGGAATGGTAAAGCAAAGAATTATGACATACATAAACCATGCAAAAGGCGTCAATTTTTTAATGAAAAAGTTTTTAATCAATACTTCTATAACTAAAGCTATAGTTAAAGCAATTGCTGAATATTCTGCAGCCACTTCTCGAGGTGACATAAAGTATACGATACAGAATATCAGTCCTGATAAGGTAGAGAGAAGAATAGATAACATATTTATAACTAGAGTGATTTATTGTTTATTATTTTTCAAAAACGACAATATAAGGTCTTACTTCTACAGATTTATAAACACCTGCGGCTAGATAAGGATCTTGGTCTGCCCATTGTTGTGCTTCTTCAAGCGAAGCAAATTGGGCAATTACAGTCGAGCCAGCAAAGCCAGTAGTTTTTGGGTCTGCATCTGATTTAGGATTAGGACCAGCTACTAATAGACGTCCTTGATCTTTAAGTTCTTGTAAACGAGCTAAGTGGTCTGGACGTGCAGCTAATCTTTTTTCTAGCACATTCTCATGATCTGTAGAAAAAATTACATAATAATTTAATGACATTGTACCTCCAATTAATTTATTCTATTATATAAAAAAAGACCCCGAGATGAGGTCTTTTTTTGTTTATTTATTTGTCTTTGTCTTGACCTTTTTCTTGCTCTTTTACTTTATTCTCAATGTATTCTTTAAGGTCTTCTACTTTAGCAGCAAGTTCAGGATCCATTTCATTTTGTTTAGCAAATTCTGCTTGAGTTTTTGCTTGCATTTGCTTAATAGTTTCCTCGAAATTAACTCCTAAATTACCCTTAAAGTAGCTAAATACCTTAACTGTTAAATTAGCTATGAGGTACCAGTTACAAATAGGAACAAAAATAAATGCCCAAAGTACATACCAAGACTGTGAACTTAAATTTGTCGCAGGTAAAATTACCACGTACAGGCAGCTTAAAACAAAAGAATTACGTAAGTAGAGTTCGTTTACTGCTTTAACTGTAGATCTTCTATTTTCTTTTTGAATCTCTATGCCCATAGCTTCGAGACGAGCAATTGGGTAAAGATAATGAGGTTCATAGCGTTCTACAAAATACTCGCCACGACGTTGTAACCACCAGCAAGCAAAGGTAATAAGAGCATGATATACCGCAATCCCTACGGCAAAGTAAGTAATATCATTCTCATGTGCCGATAAGCCCATAGTTGCGTTATAAACAATTTGTTGCAGTAAAAATAGGCGGTTACGCCATAAGCCTTGTTCAACCATTAGTCTAAAGGTTAAGACACAAACGTTAACCAAAACATAAATGGTTCCTGCGTATAATACAGCTTGATCTGTATATAAAGTCAAGAAAAGTACCAGAAAAAAGAGTATATTCGCAATATTATTTAAGAGAAATTTAGTAATCATAGACCCTTACATTTTTAAGTTTTCTTTCTTTGCTAAATAATAGAATACTGGAACTATGTATAAAGCTCCAACTAGTGGTAACCAGAAGGTTTTTAACTCTAAGAAAGCATCATCTGAAAGATTAAAGTAAGCGTAAATTGTAATAAGTAAGCTTACAGCAGAGACAATAATGAACCACCAGTTAACTACCTTAAATTCATGGTCGGTTAATTCTTTAAGTCCAGCCAAATCTCCAAATAAAATTTGTTGGAAGTTTTTGCCAAAGAGAGCAAAAGTAAAAGGAATAATAAAAAATAGAGCCTTAATAATTAGTAGTTTGATACGGATGTATTGAAAGTCGTTAAAATAAATGGTTGGGATAGCAAAAAGAATGCTGAGACCATTTATAAAGAGCATTGAGCGCGGAATTTTTAATTTTTGCCATTTAAAGTACCAAATTTGAAAAATGGAAAAAATTAAAAGAAATACTGAAGCAGCTCTTAAAGCATACTCTTCTGGAGCTAGTTTATAGATGAGAAAGAATACTACTAATCCTGCAAACTCCATACAAGAGGTGATAGTTTTTTTTATATTCATTACTTTTTATTTTCAAGATCAAAAGGATTATTATCTGGAGTTATTTTATCACTATCAAATTGAACTTGAGCATTATCTACATGTTCAAATGTACTTTGTGAAACTTTTGCTTTACGTTTAAAGAGGTTAGCAAAAAATCCAGATTTAGATTTTTTCTTTTCTGAACTCAAATGAGCTAAATCCACATCTTCTGATTTTTTCTCAGGTTCAGCTTTGCTTTTGCTCACAGCACCGTAATTTACTTTACTATCATTGTTAGTTTGATAATTTAGCGTATTGGTAATACGTTTTGTGTAGCGAGCAGTAGTAGTTTTGGCAATATTAAAGTCTTGAATATATATACCTTCACTAACTAGATTTTCAACTTCACTTTTGTCTTTAAAGCTAATATAGACAAAATATAAAGCAATAGAGAAGACAACAAGATAGACATATTTTAAAACCACTAGAGCATATACTAAAAAGTCACCGGCTAGACCTAAACGAATAAATTCGGCAATAGATCTAATAGCGATAAAAGCAAACTCTAGGACTACTGAAATAACAAAGTAGTTAACCAGAAAAATTAGCACAACAAAGAAAAATTGGCTAAAAATAGAAGAACTTAAAATAAATAAGTCGCGAACTTTTGCCGATTTAGAGGTTACTGAAATACCTAACCATGGCACATAGATTCCAGCATTAAGAATTAGAATAATAATTGCAATTAAAGCAAAAATCACACTAGCAATACTACTTGCATAAACAGCTTTAACTATACCAATTAAAGGTAAAGAAAGAGCAAAGCTAGCTAAAGCAAAAACTAATAAACCGCTCAGAACTCTTAAATATGTTTTAGCAAAACTTAATTTACCTAAATTGTAGATAAAATTTAGCACTAAACGTGGCGTGAATTTAGATTTATAATTTGCCGTATTTTGGAGCTGTTCAGGTGATTGGCGGTACTTAACTAAAATTTGTTTGAGATCTATATTTAAAAAGCGTACTAATACGGTAAAAATTAACGCCGTAAATAAAGAAGCTATAATTAGTTTAAGAAAAAAGCCAAACACTAGACCTATATTTAAGTAGGCTAAGTTATTGAAGTAAAGAGCTAAAAAATTATTCATCCCTGTTAAAGAAAGATGTACAGGAATAAAATAATCTAAAATTAGATCAACAAAATAATAAAAAATGCCAAGAAAAAAGCTTACTGCAAATAAGAGAGGAAAGTTCTTTGTAATAAACTTATGGGCAATGGTTAAGGGATTGTACTTCATATTTCAGCAAAAGTTAATTGATTTTTTTACTTCGAATCAGTTTCTTTACTCTCAAAGTAGAAAAATACCATTATAAAGACTACAACAAGATATAAATCAGAGAAAAATCCTGTTAAATAGCTTGCAACTAAAGTATTTAGAAAATTCGTTACTGCAAGTATATTTAAAGCCTGACCTATAACATTAGTAAACGCAACTATAGCGATCATAAGAGTTGGCGTTAAAACAAGGGTAAAAACAATAAATATTATACAGTTAAATAGATCTGCACCGCGTTTGGTGAAGAGGTTTTTTAAATCACCAAGATAGTCAGAAAATGAGTATTGTCTAAATACAACTAAAATAGTTACAACTAAAGGAATTAGTATACTAAAAAGTCTAAAGATAATATAAGTAACTGCAACTACCCCACCTCCTAAACTAAAGAGAAGAATGTTAACGAGAACGGCAATTAACAGCAGAATTATAATAAATTGAAAACTACGCCATATAGCTAATAAAGCTAGTTTGAGCATAGGTGCCGAAAAAACTACGGGAAGAAAACCTACGAGTAAGCTTTTAACGCCAATACCCGATTGTAAGTCTTTAATTTCGGTTACAGGAATGTTGTTATTTTTTTCAATAACTATATCGAGAATAGACTTTAAAATTAAGGTAACTACGGCAATAGTGAAAAATTCTACAAAAGTTTTTATAAATAACCAGCTAATGTTAACTACATTAAGACGATCCATAACTGCTAGAGCAGAAAGGTCATCGGTATTAGTAGTGGTAAGATTTAGGGTTAATTGGGGAAAAATACTTTCAAAAATATGATTAAAAAGGTATAAAACTGTAATGTTAAGTAAAAATACAGTCGTTAAAACTTGCCAATTGTGCTTAAAAAATCTTAAAGCAAAAAATACTACATTTGGTCGCGTGACTGGATTGTTTAATGAATTATTCATGGCGATAAGAACTAATTCTTTGGTTATATTTTCTTTGGATTAATACTTGTAAAAAGACAAAGTATACATTAATTATAAGTACTAAAATTATTGAAAGTGAGAGATAAAAGGAAAGATATAAGTAAATTCCTGAATTATCCTTACTTTCAAGAGTAAATATAACTTGTACTAATGCTAGGATAACAACAAATATTATAACGATAAATAAAACATAACTAATGATAATACTAATTATGTTGGTTAAAGCAAATTTTGAAAAATCTTTATAACTTTTATAAACTTCAATCCCGTACACTCTTTTATTAATCATAAAGCCTGCGACAGGGAATACATAAAATAGAAGTATAAAGTGAATAATTGCCGTTACCACCACAAAAAGGTCATAACTTGGAAAAATATTCGGGTTATATAATTGGTCGTTTAAAACAATAAAGGTAGTTCCTAACCAAAAAAGTAATAAAGATTTGCCTAAAAAATACATGTCTTTAAAGGCTGCGTAAAAACTTTGGTTAAAAACTTTGCCTTTACTAGGCTTATTATAGAGGTCGTTAATAGGTTCGCTAAGAGTCTTGTCCATTTTTAGGGCGGTGTAAATCCCTAAAACAAAACCTAAAGCAATGATAAATCCCGTACCTAAAGCTATAGCTAGAACAGCACTAAGGGTTGGAATTTCTATACTTGCATGAGCTTGTTGGTAGACATGTATAGCTATGATCGTAAACAACATAACTATTGCCGAGACACGCCAATTTTTTATCGCATCGACAAAGCAACTCAAACCAGTAAAAAACCTATTGGTTTTTATATTCGTTTTATTCATATTTTATTTCTGGCTAATTAGGTAATTGTAAATTTCTTTTTTATCTAGTTTAAAACAATTAGCAACAATTTTAGCAACTTTTTTTGGTGGCAGTTCGCTAGCTAGTTCTTTGATTAGGTTCTCAATTTCTGGAGTTAAACTCGCTTCTTGCTTTTGCGAACAACCTTGGATTATAAGAACAAACTCTCCACGACAGTGATCAGAATTACTTTCGAGATACTCTTTAATCCCTTGAGCACTAGTAGTAACTATAGTTTCAAATTGTTTAGTTAACTCACGAGCTAAGCAAATTTTACGCTCTTGACCTAAAACAGTAATTATATCGGCAAGAGTATCTTTGATTCTGTGCGTAGATTCATAAAAAATTGCCGTTGCTTCAGATTGTTTTATTTGCTCTAATTTTTCCTGACGTTGTTTGCTTTTAGCTGGTAAAAAACCATAAAAAGTAAACGAGTCCGAAGGCATTCCTGAAGCACTTAAAGCAGCCACAAAGGCACATGAACCAGGAATTGGACTAACTTTGATATTGTGTTCATGACACAGACTTGTGAGATAGTAACCTGGGTCAGAAATAAGCGGTGTCCCAGCATCAGAAACTAAAGCTAGGTTCTTACCCTCTTGTAATTGGGCAATAATATTTTGGGCTATATTACGTTCATTATGATCGTGATAAGCAAGCAGAGGTTTTTTTATACCAAAGGCACTAAAAAGTGTAGAGCTATGTCTTGTATCTTCACAAAGAATAGCATCTACACTAGATAAAACTTCTTTAGCTCGAGGAGAAAGATCGTTTAAGTTACCTATAGGTGTAGCAACTATGTAGAGAATCCCATTTTCAGGCATAGATTAATATCCTTTTATGTAAAAATTAAGGCAAATGTACACTTACATTTGCCTTTTCATTTTATTTATCTGCAAAGTAATCTACAGGATAATGTAAGTAACTATGAGCTTTTTCTCTGATAGCATCAAAATTTGTCTCTCTTAAAATTTTGCCATCTAAGTAAACAACTTCAAGGAGGTCTTTATAGGCATCATACTGTTGATCATCTTCACGAACAGTTTGAATTTTACCATCAACTTCAACTAGTTTTAAGCGTCCGCGCTTAGAAGTTTTACTAATATCAGTTGCAGGTTGTTTAAATGCGTCATGCCACTCACCGTTAATTTTTACTGCCGATGCTTTCATTGCAAAACGGCAAGTATCACGATTAACTTTTTGTTGTAATTCGGCACCCATACCAAATGCTAGGTTTTCAATTGAAAAACCATTTTCTTCAAGAACTTTACAGATTTTTAAAATCGAGTTGGTATTAACTCCATCACCTTGAATAATTCTAATATAAGGTGGAAGTACTTTATAGCCTTTGCTGTTTACTTGACAACCAAAGGTTTTCACTAATCGTGTAGCTACATCAAGTACTATAGTAGCTGGATCACCTGAGTCAGGACGAACCACTAAGGTTCCGCCTGAAGTTTTGATTTTTTCTACTATATCTGGACGAGCAATAAAATGATCTAGAGCTTTATCTAAATCATATGAGTCAAGTACCATAGAAACTACCCCACCATTATAGAGGTAATTTTCCATAATATACTCATAAGCTTGATATTCTTGTTCTTTACCCCATGAGGTAATTGTAGAATGTTCGGCTGCTGGAATTGAGTAACCAGTCATTCCTGCTTGGTAATACTCTTGTCCTTCTAAAATTGATAAAACACTATCAGTACCTTGGAAATTCACTAAATGGGCTAAGCCCCCGATTTGACTAGTTTCGGTTGATGAAGCCCCTCTTGCCCCAAAGTCATGAAGTTTAAAACTTAATTGCGTTAAAAGCTCTTCTTCTGGGAGATCCGAAGTCTTTCTTAAATACTCATAAATGTTTTGCTTATTTTTGAAACTTAAAGTAGCTACAGTGGTAGGATACCACACTGCTCTTAACAGGGCTGTTTCAATATAACTGGTTAACCAGTAGCAATTTGGATCGGTATTAGTTACTTGAACTATAGGGTTACTCGCTGGTACTAAAGTACCTTCGGCAACAGCTTCAATTTTTAAAGGTAGATAGCCATTGTGTTTTTCTAAAATGTATTCCCAACCTTCTTTATTAAAAGGAACACCATGTGCTTTTAAAAAAACTTCTGCCTGATCAATTTCTTTTTGGGTAATTGGTTTTGCCAGATATTTTTTTAAAAACCTTTGTAGACCAAAGAAAATTGTGTGTGAATATTTTCCCCCTCTTGATTCAATATAACTAGATACATTTTCAGTACCAGGTGGATACTGTTTAAAATGAGATGCCTTATATGAGTCTATGTCAAGGATTGGATTATACATTATTGTAAATACCTTTTTTGCAAATGAATACAGGCAGTCCACAAGAACTGCCTGCAATAAAACTAACGTGTAAAGCGCTTAAATACTAAACTTGCGTTAGTACCACCAAAACCGAAGCTATTCGACATAACAACATTAACTTTTTGATCAGCTCTTGCTGTTAAAACGTTAACACCTTCAGGGATTTTTTCATCTAAATGTTCGATGTTTGCAGACGCTGCTAAAAAGTCATTAGTAAGCATTAAAAGAGAATAAATTGCTTCATGTGCACCTGCTGCACCTAAACTATGACCAGTTAAAGATTTAGTTGAAGAAACTAAAGGAGTTCCGTTCGGGAATACTTGTTTAACTGCTTCTAATTCTTTAACGTCACCAGCTGGAGTTGAAGTACCATGAGCATTAATATAATCTACAGGTTCAGAAACATTTCTAAGTGCTTGTTTCATACAACGTGCAGCACCTTCACCTGACGGAGATACCATGTCGTAACCATCAGAAGTTGCACCATAGCCAACTAACTCAGCGTAAATTTTAGCTCCACGTTTTAAAGCATGTTCAAGTTCTTCAATAACTAGGATAGCACCGCCACCTGCAATTACGAAACCGTCACGGTTTTGATCATAAGCTCGAGAAGCTTTTTCAGGTGTATCATTATATTTACTTGATAATGCTCCCATAGCATCAAACATAGATGAGAGTTCCCAAGATAATTCTTCACCACCACCGGCAAAAATTACATCTTGTTTACCTAATTGAATCAATTCTAAAGCATTACCAATACAATGAGCGGAGGTTGAACATGCTGAAGAAATTGAGTAATTAACACCCTTGATTTTGAAGAAAGTCGATAAGCAAGCTGAAACGCCAGAACTCATTGTTTTAGTTACTGCGTAAGGACCAATTGTTTTTACACCACGCGGAGATTTAGCCGCGTTGTAAGCAGCAACTTGAGCTACAGGTGAACCACCACCTGAACCAACAATTAACCCTGTCATTTCATTTGAAATCATTTCTTCAGTTAATTGTGAGTCTTCAATAGCTTGTTGCATTGCTACATAAGCATATTGACTAGATTCAGACATAAATCTTAATGCCTTTCTGTCAATTAAGTCTGAAGCGTTGAAATTTTTAATGTTACCAGCTACTTGACTTCTCATGCCAACTTCAGCAAATTCAGGCATATGAACAATACCTGATTTACCTTCTTTTAAGCTATTTAAAACCTCATCTTTATTGTTTCCAATACTAGAAATAATGCCGATTCCAGTTACAACTGCTCTTCTCATTATTAACTTTTTCCTATTTTTTTATAATGGTCGCACACCAATAATAATATAAATTATAGCATAAGTAAGTATTTATTTTAAAAAGCACTATATACATTAAAATATAATAATGACATAAAATGCTCTCCCTCATACTACAATAAAACAAATACTCAAATGATTAATAATATTTTTAGTAATTTTTCTTTAGAAAAAATAAGTAAAGCAAAAATTAATATTCAAGAGGATCGACTAACGAGCCAAGAGTATGATGATATTTACTATCAGCATGACAATCCTATTGACGAATGTACTTATACTTATCTTTGGAAAAGTAAGTTACTCCAGACAATAACCCAAAACTTATTACAAAAGAGCCAAACAGTCTTAAAGTGTTTAGAAATTGGCTTTGGTACAGGTCTTAATTTTTTAACTACTTTATCTGCATTAACTGCATATCGTGAAGTAAAAAACTTGGATTATTTCCGTTTAGCAGAATACTCTTTATCTGCCGCAAAAGCACATAAAGAAATAAAATCACATCTCGTGAATATCTTTAGTTCACCTAAATATAGTACTAATGATACTAAATTTAGCTCTTCTTTAGGGAAAAAAATAACAGCTAATATCGCTCAAAATAAGTTTTATGAGTTTCTTTACTTAGATATTCGAGGATTAGAGCAAACTTTATTAACTGATAAATATATCAAAATGCTAGTTGACTCCGAAAACAACTTTTTTCTCGATATCTGTTTAGAGCACCTTGAATCTTTAGTAAGTTGTGAGGGATTTAAGACAAATATTGCTCCTAAAAGTATAGCACTAAATCAAGAGTTTCTTGTGCAATATCTTAGCTTAGAAAAGTTTCCTGTGGATAAAGATGTTCTCTATCAAACACAAACAAACTTTTTTGTGCCTAAATTAGAAGTAGCTACTCCAACATTTATCAATTTAAGTCTATATAGCATTTTAGAGCAACTGTTTGATTTAGATAATTTTGCTCAGCAAGAATTGGAACAAAGATTTTTAACCTATTTAGCCTCATCTGCATTTAAGCAAGAATTTGCTTCTCAATACTCTCAGGCAGAGTTTAATCAATTAAAAAGTAAAGCCAAAGCACAAGTGCAAAAGCTAGTTAGCTACTACTGGCATTTAGCAAAAATGGGTTATTTTGTTCATTTGATTTCTACTGCTTTTCCTCTAGATTTAAAAAAGATACAAAATAAAATAAGGGACAATAACCTCGAAGCCATAGAACAGCTCTACGGCAATGGCAATATTGCCAATAGTGCAAGTATAACTTTTAATTGCTCAAATAATGTATTTAATCTCTACTTTGACACAGCCCAAAAAGTATTCAATGAATATGCTTTAGCTCTAGGTCCAGCAAGTGTAGATATAATTTATCTCGATGGCTTTAACCCCAACAATAATCTCGATCTTTGGAATACAAATTTATATGCGAGCTTAGCTTTTTTTGCTAAGGATAATTGCTCTTTAACAACCTTTACCAGTGCTAGTAAAGTAGGCAAAGGACTAGCTCAGGTTGGTTTTACCCTAAGCAAAACGCCCGGCTACAATAAAAGCAAAAGTATTACCGCGATCTATACCGATCGAACAAAATTAGCTCAGCTCCTAAAAGAGTACTATGCAGATTCGGTAAAAGAAAAAATATATCACCAAATGCCAATGGCTAGCCCTGAAGAGTTAAACGAGATCTTAACACAAGCATATCCTTATTACAAAGGAGATAAATTTACTCTGCCATTTCAAGGAAAAATTGACAAGCAATTAATTAACAAGCTCTATTTGATTAGCCAAGGAAGGTATTTACCGCAATTAACTTTTCCTTATACCCAGTTAGACGCACATGTAATCAAAGAGCTAATTCAAGGTAAAAAGCAAGCACACGTTTTAGGTAAGGGCATTGCTGGGATTAGCATAGCTAATTACTTAAGGCAATTGGGTATTGAGGTATTAACCTCAGAAAAAGCTACAGAAAATAAAGCTTCAATCAATCCTATCGGACTTGTTTATCCCCAATTGTTTGATGATGACCCTTCTTTAGTGCAATTACATATAAATGCCTTTAACTATAATCGGAGCAATTTTAAACAGCAAGGAGATTTTGTTGAGCCGAGCAAAATTTATCTGAGCAACCAATCTTCGGTACAGCCTAACTTAGCTTGGGAGTTTGTAAGTCAATTAAGTAATGCTACTTTTATCATTGCGGGCTATAAACATTATGTAAATCGTGCTGTAGAGTATTACACGAGAGCAACAAATATAACCTCTCCGCAAATCGGAGTTGAGTTTATTTGTACGGGAGCAAGTTTAAGAGATGAATTTACTCATTTAACCTTAAGCTCTGGTAAAACGAGCTATATTTTTCTCTTCGACTTTATTGCTTTACTAGAGCATTTTCCTCACTTGGAACAAGAACTAATTTTAGAAAGGTTAGCAAACTCTAACTGTAGTTTTGGTTACTTTACCAGTGGGCTAATTAAATCAAGTAAAGAAATTAACTTAAATTCAGAAGTAAATCTAGATAAAGCAATTATTTTATTTGGGGCTACTCATCATAATAATCTGGCTGCCACAGATTTACTTGGGCAAGAAGAAAAAGATAATCTTCACAATGTGCAAGAATTTGTTAAAGCCCTGCAATTAGATCAAGAGACAGAATTTACCCTTGCTTTAAGTAAACTGGTTGAACAAAATCAGTGGGAAATAAAATTTGGTTCAAGAGTAAATATTCGGGACAGATTTCCATTAATGGGGCAAAAGTATGAGCACAAAGCTTATACTAGTGCCTTAGCTCAATATAAGCATAAAAAATATAGCGAGAAAGTAAATCTTGATGCCTTAAATTTTACTCTCGAAGCAAATAAATACTATTTAGGAGGCTTGGGCTCTCGAGGTCTAAACTTAGCTCCACTCCTTGCGGTAAATCTTGTGCATATGGCTTTAGGTTTATCTCTATCTCTACCTGATAGAATTATCCAAAAAACCAACCCGCAAAGACTTCTAGCCAGTCAAACTTTAAAAGGTTTAAGCTAGCTTATTTTTATATTTTCATGTTAAAACAATGCTGATATAACATTTTTTAACAATATTACTCTATATTTA